>JAFUTK010000017.1 GCA_017471405.1 Ruminococcus sp. | reverse complement strand
TTTTGTTGCCCACATAGACCATCTCGGTCATGGAGAAGCTCTTTGAGGCCTTGACCTTTACCACAGGCCCGTTTATCGAATAAATCCTGTCCATCTTTATTCTCCGATTATATGTATTGCCCCACAAGGGCGGGTTTAAATTCGGAATTAGAGCAGCTCTCCCAGCTTGGAGAAGCTCTTGCGCTCGTGCTCAAGGCGGGTGTCCAGAGTGCAGTCAAGCACGATGCCCATCTCTTTAAAATAAACGCAGACGCCTCCGAGCCTTATCGTCTCGTCGGGCTCGGCGAATATCAGCGGAGCGTCCTCGGGAGAGGCGTGTACCTCCGAATTTGCGGAGGGATACTTCCTGACGCAGGCGCTGACGGTATCAATAAGCCAATCCTTGTACTCCCCGCTTTTGCGGAAGGCGGCTATCTTTTCCCTGACGGTGTCGAATACTCCGTCAGCCAGCTCCTCACGCTTTAAGAGCACTTTTCGCTGGCTTGCAAGCCTCGCCTGTGAGATGTCCTTTGAAAGGATAGCCTCGGCCCGTTCGTTTATCTGCTCCTCAAGATGAGCCCGCTCGCGCTGGGCATCCGCTCTTGCCTTCTGCCTTATTTCCTCGCTCTCGGCTTTTGCCTTTGAGAGCATTTCCTCTGCCTGCTCGCGGGCGTCGGCAGTGACGGCGTCACGGAAGCGCCTGAGCTTTACAGCTTCGTCTGTCATATAGGTTTGCCCTCCTTAAAGCGTAATGCCGACAGCCTCCCTGATATACTCGGAGATGTTGTCGGAGATGCGGGACCTGGCGTGGCGGTCGGGTATCTCGATTATCAGCGGCAGCTTACGGTTAAGCTTGTAGCTATAGACCTTCTCCCGGCAGCAGTCCACCGCCTTGCAGGACATCAGCACGATGCCGATGTCCTCCGATTCCATCGCCGCATCAAGGGCGGAGGTGACCTCCTCCTCCGTATGGGCGACTGTCCCCTCCACTCCGGAGAGGCGCATTCCCATCAGGGTGTCGATGTTGTCGCTTATCAGATAAAATCTCATTTTCTTAGCCCAGGTTGCCGACGATAAGTATGGATATCAGCAGACCGTACAGCGCGATACCTTCACCCAGTACCACGAAGATCAGCGCCTTAACGAAGTTCTTGGGGTCCTCGGAGGTAGCGCCGATGGCTGCGGGTGCACCGGCTGCAACTGCAATGCCGGAGCCTATGCAGGAAAGTCCTACCGAAAGGGCTGCGGCGAGATAGCCAAGACCTGCGCCGGTGGAAACTGCCGCTGCGGCGGTCTTGCCCTCGTCGGCTGCGAAAACTACAAACTTGCCGATAGGCACAATAAAGCCCATAAGCATAACGCCTGCAAAGGTGCAGAGGTTGCCGATGAATGCGGGCTTGGCGCTCTTGCCAGCCTTTATCCTCTTAGCTGCCATAGCAAAGGGCACGCACAGCAGTGCGACTGCGATAAGGGGTAAAATGAAAAGCTCGGGTGTTGACATAGTATATACCTCCAATTAATCAAGTTCTGTGGTAAATTCAGCCTTGACGGGCTCAAAGGGCTTGCCGTCGCCGCTGTAAAATCTCGAGAAGATCTCGTAGAACTCCAGCCTTATTATCTGTATCGCCACGATCATGCCCTCCATTACCATAACAAAGGCATTTCCGATGACGACTACCACCGGCTTGGCGCCGGAGCCCACCATATTCATCAGCGTGGTGACTACCAGCATCATTCCTGCGTGGGAGAGCACGAAACCGCCGACACGAAGAAAGCTCATGGTGTTGGAAACGTAGCTCAAAACGTACTCGAACATCTCAAAGAAGTTCTCGACAATGAAGTTGCCGACGGTCATTTCCTCGCCGTCCTCCGAGAGCTTCAGCTTCTTATACTTCACCGCCGCCGCAAAGGGCACCCGGCAGAATATGCATATAGCCGGGATAACAATGAGCAGCAGCACGAAGGGTGCGGACATTATCTTCACATCAAACAGCATAGTGCAGACCACTCCGGCGGCGATGGAGCCGTAGAAAACTAGTCCCGCGATGCCGTTGTTGGAGAACACCGCCTTTTCGATGTTGTGCTCCTTAAATCCGATGACGATGTTGAGTATCATCGAGATTAGTATGAGCCCCACGCCTATGCCCACAGCCGTCAGCAGTATGAAGGTGGTATTTTTAAAGGGGGGCAGCGGTAGGAAATCTATCCCTGCCGACTCATAGACCGGGTCAAGCAGCTCCTCAAAGCCGAATACCGAGCCGTAGAGGGTGCCAAATATCATTGAGGAGATGCCGCAGCGGGTCATCATTCCTCCCAGCTGCTTGTGCAGCTTCTTCCCTACCAGAAGTCCCAGCAGGAAGATCAGGAAGCCCTGCCCCAGATCTCCGAACATAATGCCGAAGAGCAGCGTGTAGGTTATAGCCACGAAGGCCGTTGGATTGTAGCCGGTGTAATCCGGCAGGCCGTACATCTCCACCAGCATGGCATAGGGGCGGGTCAGCGGCGTGTTTTTCAGCACCGTTGGCGGCACGCAGCTGGAATCCGCGTCCGGGGGCATAAAGGTCACCTCAGCGTCCTCAAAGCCCTTGAAGAGCTCTTCAAACTTAGAGCGTTTCTTCTTGGGGATAAAGCCCTTGATGTAGACCTTGTCCCGCAGGGTGCCGACCTTTTTGTGCAGCCGGAAGATATTTCGCTTATGGACCAGCTTTGAATAAGCCTGCTGTATCTCCGCCTCGTGAGCGGAGGCAAAGCCCTTAAGCTCCTTGTCTGCCTTATCGGCAATCTCCTGCTCTCTGGCTATCTCCTCATTTAGAAGGCGTGCGGCGTCAGCGGTGTTGCCCTTTACGAAGTCGGGTATGCGTATCGTCTCAAAGTAGAGGGAGGCGAACATATCGTCCACTATCTCCCGGCTGTCCTTGGGACAGAAATACATTCCCCAGCAGTATTTATCGTCCTGCTCAAAGGGGACGAAAAAGAAATCCTTGTCATAGTAGTCAAGCTTCTGCTTGCCCTCCAAGGGCAGCTTGCCGACCCTGACGTGAACGTGCTTGCAGCTGAATATCCGGTCAAAATCCTCGTTGAGGCCCTTTAGGTGCTCCACCTGTATCTTTGCAGCGGTCCTCTCGGAGATGACCTTAAGGGCTGCCTGCTTGGTCTTTGAGGCCTCTGCCAGCTTTTCCTCCAGCCCGTCGCAGAAGGCGGTGAAGTCCTCGCCGGTCTCCAGCCCACAGGCGGAATAGTCCGTTTCTTTGAGGTCTATCTCCAGCTCGGTGGCAATGGAGGCCAGCCCCTTCAGGGGCACCTCAAAGGGATTTTTATCGTTGAGCAGCTGCAGCGATCTGTGTGTTGAGCCCGGATTTGAAGCTATCGCGTTCTCCATCTGGAAGCAGCCGCTCTCGCAGCATTTTTCCAGCACATCGTCGAGGCTTGAACGCCCGGCGGTGATGGAGACGAGCTCCATTTTTTCTATCGCCATTACCTTGCTCCTTTCTCACTTGCTTTGTCGGGGCAGGCTTACTATATTACCAGCAGCCTGTCTATTAATGCGGGGTCTACATCGTAGCGGACGGCTTCGATAACCCGGAATATATTTTTCATCTCCGTATCGCAGATGCTCATAAATGCATAGAGTACTGTGGGGGCGGAGTTGGATTTTGCCACTGTATGTCTCATCTGCTCCAGCGAGCGCCGCGAGATGGCGGTCTCTATGTCCTCCTCCTCACCGGTGAGGTATTTCCCGTAGGTGGTTCTTTGTATCAGCCCAAACATATCTGCCGGGCTCTCGGCCTCCTCGATAGCCCTGACCGCCCTCCTGCCCAGATAAGGGTAGGGCAGCTCGGTCTGGCGTATCTCCTCCGGAGAGTAGCCGAAATATGCTTTGAGGCGATAGCAGTTGATGATGTTGATTATATCCGTCTCCTGCCTGATGGTCTTTACCAGCTCGTCCTCCTCGCTGCCGAAGAAGCTGTCCTTGACGCTCTTCATCAGGCGGTCGTAGTAGCTGGTTCGCAGCTTTACCTCTGCGTCGGTGAAGTCGGGGGAGCCGTCCTCCCGGCGGGCGACAGATTTTAATGGCTTGTAGTACTGTGTTCCCTTCAAGGCTGCGGTGAGCTCGTCAAAGCTTTGGCACTTGGCAAGCCTCAGGAAATCCAGCCTTGAATGTGAGAGCACATACCCCGGAACTGCGGTCACAAAGCTGTCGGTAAGACCGTTTTCCACAGCGTTGACTAAGTTTATTAGCTGTGCGCACTCATTCTTCTTTATGAGGAAGTCGTAAAAGGGCTTATCCGTCAGCCCCTGAAATGAGGTCAGCCGCAGATAGGTGTTGAAGTTATGCTCTGCAATGAGCCGTTCCAGCAGCCCCCGGTGGACGGTGTTGGGGTCAACGTCCTTGAAGGCCGGCGCGAACCGCTTGCTTGAAGAAAGCTGCTCCGCCACCTCGGACACGCTGCGCTTGGATATCATCTCCCGGAAATCGTCAGGGGTCAGCATAGAGCCATAGATGGAACGTATTTTTGCGACTACCGCATTTGTTGAAAAGCCCTCCAGCAAGCACTCACCCCCCTGAAAGCCGAAGCTGTCATCATCAGACTTTAGTTATCCTGTCAAATATCTCCTGAGCCCACTGCTCTCTGTTTTCCAACGCCTTCTTTTCCAGAGTGGCGAGCTTTTCACTCTCCTCCCCGGTGACGTCCTCGAGAGCCCGGCTGCGCTTGTCAACAGAGCGCTCCTGCGCCAGACGCTCAAGCTCCGCGCGCTCGGCGGCACACTTGCTCACAAGCTCATTGCGCTCGCTCTCTGCGGCAGCATAAAGCTCCTCGCACTGCCTGCGGGCGTCCTGAATAAGCTCCTCAGCGGAGCTGTCGGCATCGAGTATCTCTGCGATTATATCCATAAGTGTCACACCCTTATTTGCATTTCCCTATATTCTACACCTTTTTATAGGTCAATTCAACGGCTAATTATTAACATTTCCTGACGGAGTTAACTTTTTATGCATACTGCACAAACCTCACTGTGCTTTCAGGAATATTTTAGCGAATAATGCTCCTAAATGACCGACCTTTGCACTTGAATTGCCTGCCAAAATATGTTATAATCAGAAAAAGCCTACAGGGAGGTGAGGGTATGCGCAGAGCAAGGCTTGCAGCCGTACTGACGGCATTTGTCCTGATGACGGGTTGCGCCTCATCGGGCTCGTCGTCAAGCTCTCCTGAAGAGACCACGACTACCACAACCACCGCCGTCACCGCCTCTGCTCCGGAGACCGCTACCCTGCCGGCCATATTCCTCCCCACTGCCGAGGCTCCCACCGATGAGGGAGCATTAGCCTTGGGAGCGGAGGCTCTGTTTAACGCCTCCGGCGGGCATTACCCCGTCACCTCCGGGACGAGGGTTCGCTTTCTCCCCAGCGGCGGGAGCTTTCACGAGGCACTGCTCACAGAGCTCAAAAAGGCGGAGCGCTTTATCCTGATGGAGTATTTCATCATCAAGGAGGGCGAGATGCTCTCCCCTATCCTTGATATCATCAGGGAAAAGACCGCTCAGGGGGTCGAGGTGAAGATAATCCCCGACGGTCTTGCCAGCCAGAGCGGCATTGACGAGGTGCTGCGGGCGGCGGGAGCCGAATGTGAGCCCTACCGCGGCTCCGAGACCGAAGGACTTAATTATCGCGACCACCGGAAGATAACAGTAATAGACGGCAGAGCCGCCTTTATGGGCGGGGTGAACATCGCCGACGAATACATCAACGCCATCAGCCCTTACGGTCACTGGCAGGACGCCGCCATTCTCATCGAGGGCGAAGCTGTGCGCAGCTGCACAGAGCTTTTCTTCGAGCAGTGGAGAAACGGCGCCGAGCTGGGCAGCTGCCAAAGCTATCTCGATGCCTCCGCCCCTGTTGACGGCGACGGCTATGTGATGACCTTCGGCACCTCACACTTTGCGGGAGCGCAGAACGCCCGAGCCGTTTATCTGGAGCTTATCCGCCGGGCTGAAAAGAGCCTTTACATCACCGCCCCCTACCTGACAATAGATGCCGAGATAGAGCGGGAGCTGGGCAACGCCGTAGAGCGCGGGGTGGACGCGGCGCTGTTCATTCCCGGCATAAATGACAAACAGTACAGCGAGCTTATCTCCCGGCAGCACTGCCGCAATCTTTTGGAGCTGGGGGTAAGGCTCTATCGCTATGACCCCGGCTTTATCCACGCGAAGGTGACCCTCTGCGACGGTGAGGCGGCTATGGTGGGGAGCATCAACCTCAACAGCCGCAGCTTTTATCTGGACTATGAGTGTGCAGCCTGTCTGCTGGACTGCTCCGCCGCTGAGGACATAGCGGAGTTCTTCTCCGCCCTCAGAGAGGAATGTACCGAGCTTTCCCTCAAGGATATACCCGCCCTCTCCCCTGCGGAAATGCTTGAAGCTAGTCTGCTGGACCGCCTTGCACCTGTTATGTGACACAAAAAAATAACCGGGAGCTGCCTCTCATCAAGAGGGACAGCTCCCGTTTGATTTTCAGATATTATTTCGACGCTCCCGCCAGTGGATAGCACTTCAGGTCGGGGAGCTCGTCAAGGGTGAGCACCCGCTCGCTGTTGTAGAACTTCACCAGCTGCTCCTCCGGAGTGTAGTCGGAGACGCCCAGCTCTGTCATATTTACCGCAAACTCGCCGTTCCAGGTGGCGAACCACGCCCAGCGGGTGGAGGTGGCGTAAAGCTGCTCCGGGTCGGGAACAACGCCGTTCTCGGTCAGGGCGATTATCTTGTTCTCGTCGGTGACGCCCCTCATCATCTCCCAGATCTCGGTCTGGGGAGAGGTATCGCCCTTGTTGGCGTAGATGTCAAAGCCGATTATGTCAACATAATCGTCGCCGGGGTAGTAGGAGGGTATCTGTCCGTTCCACACCCAGATGAGGTTGTGGATATTGTGGTAGTTGGTAAGGCGGTCAAACATAAGCCTCCACAGCTCCACATATGCCTCGCCGCCGGAGGTGCCCCACCAGAACCAGGGATTATTCCACTTGGGGTCGCCGCCGCCCTCGTGGAGGGGTCTGAACAGTATGGGAACGTGCTGGTCGTCGAGGTACGCAAGGGTCTCCGCTATGGCGTCGATATCCCGTATAAGCAGGTCGTAGCCCTGCAGATCCTCCTTGGAGAGCGCTTTGCCAAGATCGAAGGTTGTAGAGTCGGCATAGAAGCCCTTGTAGATATCCATTCCGTTGACGCCCACATAGGGCTCCGGGGCGTTCCAGTGCCAGCACATTGTAACTATACCGCCGTAATTGTTCCACCAGTCGATGGCGTACTCGGGAACCTTCTGTCCGCCGGTGGAGCCATTGTTCACAAGGCTGGGAGAGAGCTCCGCCAAATCCAGGCCCAATATTGCGGGCTCCTTGCCGGTTGCCTTTTTGATGACGTAGTTCTCCATACACTTGGGGCCCATATTGTCACCGGAATACTGCCCGGAGATGGTATACTTGCCGTAGACGTCCTTAAGGAAAGCGTAGAGGCGCTGTGTTTCCTCGGAGGCGTTCTTATCCACCAGTGTTTCCCGAACTGTGAAAGCCGAGAGGTCCAGCGCCTTGGCACCTGTGATCTCCAGCTTATCAAGGAAGATTATGGCGCTGCCGCCTGTGAAGGTCACGGTATGGCTGCCCTCGGAGAGCTCCACCTTAGTCAACGGGCACTGTGCAAAGGTCTTTTCATTTACCGGCAGCAGAACATAGTCCTCGCCGTCAAGAGCGACGGAGCCGGTGGCTGAGGTGCCGGAATTTGCGGCATAGAATATGAAATCATAGGCGCCGGCGGTATCGACTGAGAATTCCAGCTCCAAGGTTGCCTCGGAATTTGGGAAGGCTGCCAGGCCATCGCCGGAATATTCACCCAGCGAATCGTCGGTCATAGACTTGGCTCTTCCGCCTAAGGTGCCATCCTCCGCCTCGAGGGTCAGCAGGAAGTCGTCGGGGACGTCGGTTTCGGTCTGCACCTCTGTCAGGTCAAGCTCCGGCTGCTTTTCCACCACCGGCTCGGTCACGACAGGGTTTCTCACATACTTTCCGTCGGAGGGTGTTTCTCCCTGACTGTCCGTGGCCTGTGAGGCGGTGCTCTCCGGTGCTTGGGAGCTGCTGTCGCTGCCGCCGCAGGAGGCAAGTGAAAGGGTCATCGCCGCTGCCAGACAAAGCGATGAGAGCCTTTTAAGCCTTTCGTTCATTCATCATTTCTCCTTTTTTATCGTCACGCCTCACCTTGTACGGAAGCAAAGTCACTGCACCGCGACCGGGGTTTGACCGCACTACAGCCGTAGGTGCTCGCATTCCACAAGATGAGATTTGCATGCGAATTATCAAGTCTTGCAATGTAGGGCGGGGGCTTGCTCCCGCGCTTTTTATTCGCTCCGCGGCTCGTTATCCCGCCTTGGTGCGCTTTCCTCACCCCGCACGATAATGCGAGATAAGCGAGATGAACTCGCTCTTCGGGATAGGCTTCGAGAAGAAAAAGCCCTGTAGATAGTCTACCGAAAGCGCCGAGAGCATATCTATCTGATGCTCCGTCTCAACACCCTCTACAAGTATTTCCCTCTTCATCTGCTTTATCATGTGCACGCTGTTTTCAAGGATTATCCTGCCAAGCTCGCTCTCCTCGGCACTCCAGAGGATGCTCTTGTCTATCTTCACCACATCAAAGTCCAAAAGGAAGATAGCCCGCATATTGGAATAGCCGGTGCCGTAGTCGTCCATTGCAAAGCGGAAGCCGTCGGCCTTAAGCGCTGCAACCACAGAGCTTAACAGCTCGTAATCGCTGGCTGCCACCGACTCAGTTATCTCAAAGTTGATGCGTTCCTTGTCAACGTCGTATTCATTGGTGATGCTGTTGATATGCTCCACAAAATCCGGCTGCATACATTCCAGCACAGAAAGGTTGACGTTAATGCTCTCCACACCGTAGCGCATAGGTATGCCGCTGCTGATGAAGTCGCAGACCTCCCGCAGCACAAAATCGTCGATGGCGTCTATCATTCCTATCTGCTCGGCTATGGGGATAAATTCATCGGGGAACACCTGCCCCAGCTCCGGGTCGTGAAGGCGGATAAGCGCCTCGGCACCATGGAGCCGGCGGTCAATAAGGCTGAAGGTGGGCTGATAATATACCTCGAAGTTGTTCTGGTCGAGACCGCGGTTGACTGCCGCCTCCACAGCGGAGCGGCGCATAAGGTAGTCGAGGTCGCGGCCGGAAAGCACCTTCTTGTCGTTGCCGGCAGGAATGGGACAGTCTATCATATAGAGCGCCTCGTTGGTGGACTTTATCCTGTCGGGGACGGAGGCCGCCATTATAACGGCTCCCAGCACCAGCTCCGAGTCGCCGAAATGCCATACCTTCTCGAATCGGTTGGAGATGGTGGTCGCCACGTCTATGCCCTTCTGCTCGTCCCCGTCCATAACGGTGATGATGAAAGTCCCGGGGGCGGTGGAGTAAATACAAAATCTCGGCACCAGCGTCCTGAGATACGCGGAGACAACGGTAGGCAGCAGGTCGGGATTATCCGAGCCGGTAGCCCTTCCCACCAAATCGGCATTGGTGACCTTTATGCATATGAGCTGCAAATGCGCCCTGTTGATGATATAGCTGGAAAGGTCGGTCTGGAGCGCCTTGCGGTTGTAGATGCCGGTGTCCACGTCGATGCGGTCGTCCTCGCTCTCGATGGCGGTCATAACTCCCAGCAGAGCCAGCGCCTCGGCAAAGAGCTCGGTCTTTAGGTTGATATCCACAAACTGCAGCGCTACTCCCACGATAACGAGAATGAAGAAGTAGATAAGCGCCAGCCGCCTCTTGACGGTCAGGGCGTTCCAGGTGAACAGCAGCTTGAATATTGACATCCCGAAGTAAACTATCGCCGCAAAGTAGATGAGATACTCCGCCCAGTTGCGGGTGAAATTGCGCTGCTCGTCGAAGTAGTATACCCAGCCGGTCAGCGGGTCGATGACCGTCAGGACCTCGGTTATCAGGAACAGCGAGGCATAGGCCAGGTTCTTCTTAAGCGGCATATGTATGTTCACTCCGCAAACGCACTGGACGTAGAGGAAGAACATCGGGCACAGGGCTGTATGGAACAGAAAGTAGGTATACTCCGCCACCCTGACCACATTGAACCAGAAGCTGGAATCCATTCTAAGGGGCGCCGCTATCTCGCTGACAGTCAATGATACGGAATTGAGGGCGACTATCGCCACAAGGAAAATGTATATCTTATTCTGCAGCTTATCTGTGCGCTGCTGGATAAAGGTGAAGATAAGCCCCGTTGTGCTTATCATAAACGCAGCGGCGTAGAGGGCTATGTGGAAATAAGCGAACTCATTCATGGCGGTCACCTCTTTTCGTTAACATAGTGAACAAATTATGCCTTTACAGTATAATTATACCACATTAGCATATTAAAGTCAATATGGATATCTTAATATTAAATGAATGGGGCGTTCACAAATAAAAGTTTTTTGTGCACTCTTTACAAATCCGACAAAATGTGATACAATTAAATTCGGAATTCGGAATTAGAAAAGGAGATGACCCTATGGACTCCCGACAGAAAAAGACTGCCGCCGCCATTGCGCTTATCGTGCTGCTAGGGGCGGTGATGCTGATAATAGCCCTCTCGGGGAAGGGTGACAGCGGTGAGGATAATTCCGCTCCGGCGCTTTCGGTGTTCACCGGGTACAGCAGCTCCTCCCCTGCTTCGGAGAGCTTGACTGAGACTACGACCACAGCTCCCGAGGTCACGACTACCACAACTACTACGACTACCACAGCCGCAACCACTGAACCGGAAAAGGAGTACATAGAGTACAGCTTCCGCTCGAAGAAGCTCTTTGACGACCACTATGCTAAGCACGGCGCCGAGTTCGGGGACATCACTCAGGAGGAGTATTTAAAGCTCGCCAATGACCTGCTCAACTCCGAGGCTGACACCATACTTCACAAGAAGGAAAAGGAGGACAACGACGATGTCTTCTACGACACCGCCACCGGATATTTCCTCGTCCTCTCCACAGACGGATATATCAGAACATTTTTTATCCCTGACCGGGGTATAGATTATTATAACAAGCAATAGGAGGTGCACAATGACGATTGCATACTCTCTGGGAGTGTTGATTCCCTTTCTTATCCCAGCCCTTATCTTCGGCTTTATCAGCAGGAATGTGGTGGCCTCGAAGGGCTATCTGCCCAAGGATAACCACGGCTTTGCCTGGGGCTTTTTCCTAAGCTGGATAGGGCTCATCATCTGCGTTATGAAGCCCCCTGCCGACGGCGGCAGCAGCAGCAATAACAATGTCAATCGTTTCTTCACCGCTCCCCCTCCTCAGCAGGGGCAGAATAATTACCAGCAAAGCTATCAGAAGAACTATATGAAGCCGACTAATTTTCAGCAGAGCTATCAGCCCACCTATCAGAGCAGCTACACCCCCGTCTCCACCCACACTGAGCAGGAGGATTTGGAGCAGCTCAATCAGCTCTACGACAGCGGCCTTATCTCCGCGGAGGAGTACAACGACAGGAAGAGGCAGATAAAGCGTTAAAGCTGCATAACGAAAGCCCGGGAATGTGTCCCGGGCTTTTTTGGCGTCATATCATATGAATGTTGAATATCATCATCGCTATGTTGAAGAACACCAGTGTGGTGCAGGTGTCAACGATGGTGGAGATAAGGGGGGCAGCCATCAGGGCGGGGTCAAGGTGCAGGCGCTTTGCCGCCATAGGCAGCATACAGCCTATTAGCTTGGACATTATTACCGTTGAGATTATCGCCAGGCTCACCGTCACCGCCAGCTTTAAGGGCTCGTCAATCTGATTGGGTGAAATGTAGGCGTAGGTGACGTAAATGCGTATGCCGTTGACTATCGCCAGTATCACGCTGACTATAAGCGCTATGCGAAATTCCTTGAACACTACCTTGAAGAAGTCCCTAAGGCGAATCTCTCCCAGAGACATTCCTCTGATTATCATAGTTGAGGTCTGGGAGCCACAGTTACCGCCGGTTCCTGTCAGCATAGGGATAAAGGACACCAGCAGCGGCACCGCCGCAAAGGCGGCTTCATAGCGGGTGATTATCGTTCCCGTCAGGGTAGCAGAGAGCATCAGCACCAGCAGCCAGGCGATACGGTTTCTCGCGTGCTTGAACACGGAGGTCTTGAAGTAGCTGTCCTCAATGGGGGCCATACCTGCCATATGGGAGAAGTCCTCGGTGTTTTCGTCCTGCATAACGTCCATAGCGTCGTCGAAGGTGACGATACCGACGATGCGGTTTTCCTTATCAACGACGGGGAGTGCTAAGAAGTCGTACTTCTCAAACTGCTTTGCCACCAGCTCTTTATCCTCTAAGGTGTCAACAGTGATAACGTTGGTCTGCATTATGTTCTCGATGAGGTCGTCATCGTCGCTGGTGAGGATATCCAGCACCGAGAGCACTCCGATGAGCCGCCTGTTCTCGGTGACATACAGGGTGTAGACCGTCTCCTTAACGAAGCCCACCTGCCTTATCTTCTCCAGCGCCTCCTTGACGGTCATAGTCTTGTCAAGGTAGACGTACTCGGTGGTCATTATAGACCCGGCGGAGTCCTTGGGGTATTTGAGTATCTGATTAATCTGCTTGCGGGTATCGCTGTCGGCGGAGCGAAGTATTCGGGAGACCACGTTTGCGGGCATCTCCTCTATCATATCAACGGTATCGTCGATGAACAGGTCGTCGATGACCTCCTCCAGCTCCTTATCGGTGAAGGCGTTGATGAGCAGCTCCTGCATATCCGGCTCCATATACGCAAAGACGTCAGCAGCGGCGTCCTTTGGCAGAAGCCTGAACAGAACGGGCAGGTCGCGCTTATCGACCTCCTCGTTATCGTGGAAATGACCGAAGAGGTCGGCTATATCCGCCTCGTTCATATCCTCGAAGATCTCTTTTATCTCCTTGAAGTTGCGCTTTTCAAGGAGCTCTATGATGTTCTCGTAAAGCATTTTTTCTCCTCCCTATGTTTTTTTGAGGGAGGATGCCTGTCCCCTATTCCGGGACGCACCTGTGACACAGGCGGTCGGGTCTACGCGATCGGGGCTTGCATCCTCTGCTGCTACTGCCTTCTTCCACCTGTCTCACTTCCTTTGATAGTTCAAAATCCGGACGTTATCGGTCTGCGTTTGCGCGCCGAACAGCCGGCAACTTATATCATACTACTTTTGGGAGAAAAAGTCAAGCGGGATAAGCTATTTCCCTGCTTGCTTCTTCGGAGCACGAAATTCCAAATAAAAACGCACGCTTCCGCGTGCGCTGCAAATCATTGCTATGTTGGTTTGTTTCGCACAACTGTCCGCTTATTTGGACAATTCAAAGAAAGCGTGTGCCCTCATTGTCTATCCTAAATTCGTGAACAGTCCAGCCGGTGAGGCCGGCATTGTCCAGCGAAAACTTCACCTTTCCCGCAAAGAACTCGTTGCTCTCGTCGGCGATAGCCATAACTGTTGGCCCCGCTCCCGAGATGTAGGCGGCGTAGGCTCCGTGGGTATAGGCGATGTCAAAGACCTCCCGACAGCCGGGGATAAGCTCCATACGGTAGGGCTGGTGGAGGCGGTCGTGGCAGGCGGTGCGCAGATTTTCAAGCTTGCCCGTCAGCAGTGAGGCCGAGAACAGCGCCGCTCTGGATAGGTTGTAGACCGCGTCCTTGTGAGTGACCTCCTTTGGCAGGCAGGCTCTAGCCTTTTCGGTGGGCAGCTCGAAGTCCGGGATAATGGCGGCGAATTTCAGCTTTGTCCTGACCTCCTGCTTGACCCAGTGCACCTTTCTGCCGTCAAACACAGCGGTGACGATGCCTCCCAGCAGGGCGGGAGCGGTGTTGTCGGGGTGACCCTCGATCTGTGCGGCCAGGTCAACCAAGTCATCGGTGGTGAGGGGGTCCCCAAGCAGACGGTTGGCGCCCACAAGTCCCGCCACGATACACGCCGACGAGGAGCCCAGTCCCCGGGTCATGGGTATACGGTTGGTCTGGCGCAGGCGCAGGCCTTTCAGCTCTCTGCCACAGACGCGGTAGAGGTCTCCAGCGGAGATGAATATGAGATTGCTCTCGTCGGTGGGTACGGCGATATCATCATTTGAAGCGATGTCGATGACATCAGACTCCTCTACCTCAACAGTGTTATACAGATCAAGCGCCAGACCCAGGGCGTCAAAGCCGGCGCCAAGGTTGGCGGAGGTGGCGGGGATATTCAATACAGGCATAGTGGTCTCCTTTCGGTTCAGATCAGCATAGGACTCTCCAATTCGGAATTCCGAATTAAAAAACGGCGGTAGCCCGCCGTTCCTTATCACATCAGTCTTATCTTCGAGGCTATCTCGGCGTTCTGGGAGAGGACGGCTAAATGCTCGTCGGTCTCCTGCTCGGGCATCTTCGGGGTGATGAACGCCAGCTCGTCGTCGGGTCTGCCGTTGCGCTCCAGATATACCACCTTGCCGAAGAGCTCGCTGACTGCCGGCTTAAGCGACTCGGCATCGGCGGCCTTTACGCGGATATACATATTGGTCTCCTGGGTCTTGTAGGGCACAACGTAATCCTTCTCATTGCAGTCGTCCCAGCCGATCATAATGATCCTGCCCTTGTGCTTTAGGCAATCGATGATGTCACCCACTACTGCGGAAGCTGTAGGCAGCTTGCCGGCTCCCCTGCCGTAGAACAGCACGTCCCCGGAGCCGTCACCGGTAACGGAAATGGCATTATATACGTCGTCAACATTGGAAAGCAGGCTGGACTTGGGAACAAGCCTCGGGCATACGATAGCGGTGATGTGTCCCTCTCCGGCGGGCTTGGCGGTGCCTATGAGCTTGATGACATAGCCTGCATTCTCGGCGTACTCCACATCGTCAGGGGTGATGCGGGAGATGCCGCTGCAGTGAACATACTGAGGATAAACGTGCTTGCCAAATGCAAGAGACGCCAGTATGCATATCTTACGGCAGGCGTCATGGCCCTCCACGTCGGCGGTGGGGTCAGCCTCGGCATAGCCCAGCTCCTGAGCCATTTTCAGGGCGGTATCGAAATCCAGCTGCTCGCGTATCATCTTGGTGAGAATGAAGTTGGTGGTGCCGTTGAGTATGCCGGAGATCTGCTCTATCTTATTTCCGGCGAGGCACTTGTTCAGCGGGCGGATTATGGGAATACCGCCGCCCACGCTGGCCTCAAACAGATAGTTGCAGTTGTGCGCCTTGGCAAGCTCCAAAAGCTCCGCACCATGGAGAGCCACCAGCTCCTTGTTGGAGGTTACAACGCTCTTGCCGGCGGAGAGCAGCTTCTTGGTGTAGTCGTAGGCGAAGGTCGCCCCTCCGACTACCTCTGCCACTACCTCGATCTCAGGGTCGTTCAGAATGACGTTGAAATCCTTTACCAGCCTGTCCTCATATTTATCTCCGGGGAAGTCACGCAGGTCGCAGATATACTTGATATCGCAGTCCCTACCTATCTTTTTGCAGATATCCCCTCTGTTCTTCTCAAACAGCTCGACTGTGCCGGAGCCTACTACTCCGTAGCCGATAACAGCAACATTACGCATTTTACGGTTCTTCCTTTCTATTGTAGGGGGTCATTCCCCTGCTATGAGCTTTACGTCAACTACTCCCCTGATGCCTTTGAGCTCGCTTTGCAGCCGCTCGGTCTCGCCCTCGGCGTCGTACCTTACCGAAACGGTGACGGTGGCTACCGAATCTATGGGGATATTCTGGTTGATGGTCAGGATATTGGCTCCCAGCTCGTAGAGGCGGGAGATTATGGAGGAGAGCACGCCCTTCTCATCACGCAGCAGCATATACACCGAAACTATTCGGTTGCTTATCTGCTCGTTATAGCTCCAGACCTTGTCCTTGTATTTGTAGTAGGCGCTTCGGGATATGCCCGCCTCCCGGCAGGCCTCCGCGGAATTTGCCGCCTCGCCCGAGGCCCTGAGCCTCTTTGCGGTGAGGACTTTATTGATTATCTCCGGCAGAACGTCCTCGCTGACTATCACCAGCCGGCTGTCTTTTTGAGCCAAAAAGTCCACCTCCGAAAAACAAGTGTGCTTGCGACAAATACAAATATAACATAATCGGCGGCTTTTGTCAATGGTCTCCGGGGAAATTTACTTTACGGACAGAATTACTCCACAAATGCCCGCTTTTAATGTCAAAATGACGAAAAGCACTGCCCGACAGCCTGCGGGAGCACATTCAGCCCGCAGAAAAGGCGCCCCTCCCCGCAGGGGGAGGGGCGCCTTTTCTGTAAGTCATATCACTTGCCGTAGTAGCACTTCTTGTAAATTTCCTTGAGCTCTTCGATAAGGGGATAGCGGGGATTTGCGCCGGTGCACTGGTCGTCAAAGGCGTCCTCGGACATCTTATCCAGAGTTGCGAGGAAGTCCTCCTCCGAGATGCCGTACTCGGCAATGGTCTTCTTGCAGCCTACGGTCTCCTTAAGCTGCTCTATCTTCTCTATCAGGCCCTCGAAGCACTCCTTGTCGTCCTTGCCGGCAATGCCCAGATACCTTGCAGCCTCGGCATATTTAGCCAGCGTGTTGGGGTACTCATACTGTGGGAAGGTTCCCATCTTGGTGGGGACGGGGTCGGCATTGAAGCGCATTACCTCGCTGATTACCAGAGCGCAGCATATGCCGTGGGGCAGGTGGTGATAAGCGCCCAGCTTGTGAGCCAGCGAGTGACCGATACCTAAGAAGGCATTGGCAAATGCCATACCCGCCATAGTTGCGGCGTGAGCCATATTCTCTCTTGCCCTAACTGCGGTCTGACCGTTGGCGACGCACTCAGGCAGGTTCTCAAAGGTCTTTTTCAGCGACTGGAGAGCGATGCCGTCGGTGAAGTCGGTAGCCATAACGGAGACAAGAGCCTCCAGGTCGTGTACCATGCAGTCAAGTCCCGAGGCGGCGGTAAGTCCCTTGGGGGCGGACATCATCATATCGGTATCCACGATAGCCATATTTGGCATCAGCTCGTAGTCAGCCAGCGGGTACTTGTGGCCGGTCTTGTCGTCGGTGATAACAGCGAAGGGAGTTACCTCCGAGCCGGTTCCGGAGGAGGTAGGCACGCATACGAAGTAAGCCTTCTCTCCCATCTTCGGGAAGGTGTATACCCTCTTGCGGATATCTATAAAGCGCATTGCCATATCCAGGAAGTCCGCTTCCGGATGCTCGTAGAGCACCCACATTATCTTGGCGGCGTCCATAGCGGAGCCTCCGCCCACTGCGATGATAACGTCCGGCTCGAAGCCTCTCAGCACCTTTACGCCCTCCTCAGCACAAGCGAGGGTGGGGTCGGGGGCAACGTCGGAGAAGGTCTGGTAAACTATCCCCAGCTGGTTAAGCTTATCGGTTATGGGCTTGGTGAAGCCGTTCTTGAACAGGAAGCTGTCGGTGACGATAAAGGCTCTCTTCTTGCCCAGCACGTTTTTCAGCTCGTCAAGGGCGGTGGACAGACAGCCCTTCTTGAAGTATACCTTTTCAGGCGCTCTGAACCAAAGCATATTCTCTCTCCTCTCGGCAACGGTCTTTACATTGAGCAGGTGCTTTACTCCAACGTTCTCGGAGACGGAGTTGCCGCCCCAGGAGCCGCACCCCAGTGTCAGCGAGGGGGTAAGGTTGAAGTTGTAAAGGTCGCCAATGCCTCCGTGGGAGGAGGGGGTGTTGACAAGTATGCGGCAGGTCTTCATGCGCTCGGCGAAGCGGTTTATCTTCTCCACCTCGTTGACAGCGTCAACGTACAGCGAAGAGGTGTGGCCGAAGCCGCCGTCCTGCACCAGCCTGTCGGCCTTTTCCATAGCGTCGTCGAAATCCTCGGCTTTGTACATAGCCAGCACCGGGGAGAGCTTTTCGTGGGCGAATTCCTCGTCCAAGTCCACCCTCTCGACCTCGCCTATGAGTATCTTTGTATTTTTCGGAACCTCAAAGCCGGAGAGCTGGGCTATCTTATACGCCGACTGTCCGACTATCTTGGCGTTAAGGGCGCCGTTGATTATGATGGTCTGCCGTACCTTGTCGCACTCCTCGGGGGTGCATACGTGGCAGCCCCGGGCGATGAACTCCGCTCTTGCCTCATCGTAAACGCTCTTCTCGATTATGACGCTCTGCTCGGAGGCGCATATCATACCGTTATCGAAAGTCTTGGAGTGGATTATCGAGTTGACCGCCAGTCTGATGTCGGCGCTCTCGTCGATTACGGCGGGTGTGTTGCCGGCGCCTACACCGATGGCGGGCTTGCCGCTGGAATAAGCGCTCTTGACCATTCCGGGGCCGCCGGTGGCGAGGATAATGTCAGCCTCCTTCATAACCAGGTTGGTCATATCCAGCGAGGGGACGTCAATCCAGCCGATGATGCCCTCAGGAGCTCCTGCCTTGACAGCTGCCTCATATACGATCCGGGCAGCCTCGATGGTGCTCTTCTTGGCTCTGGGGTGAGGGCTGATGATGATGCCGTTGCGGGTCTTTAAGCACAGCATAGTCTTGAAGATCGCGGTAGAGGTGGGGTTGGTGGTGGGGATAACCGCCGCTACCACGCCGATAGGCTCCAGCACCTTTTTGGTGCCCATGGCCTTGTTCTCCTCTATGATGCCCACCGTCTGAGTATTCCTGTAAGCGTTATAGATATACTCAGCAGCGAAGTTGTTCTTGATGACCTTGTCCTCGACGACGCCCATTCCCGTCTCCTCGACGGCCAGCTTCGCCAAAGAAACTCTCGCCATATTTGCAGCAATGGCCGCCGCCTTAAAGATAGCGTCCACCTGCTCCTGTGTGTAGGTCGCAAAGATCTTCTGCGCCTGTCTTACCTCTTTGATCTTTGCCTCCAGCGCCTCTACGCTGTCAACAAGGGTATAAGCTTTTGTTTCAGCCATAAAGAGATACCTCCGTATAAAATTATCCCGCACACTGCGGATATTATTTCTCACTGTAACTCTATTATACCAGTTTGTTATTTTTTTGTCAATTCGATTTTGATATACTTTTCAGGTAATTTTCCGACCCTTTCTTATTCATTATTCACAATGCAAAGAGCGCGGCCTTGACAGACCAATTCCGAATTGGATAAGTTCTGAATTTAAAGCTTGCAAAACCCAAAGAAGTATGCTATACTGATATTGTATGCGGTCAAAGGAGGGTATGCTGTGTTAAAGGCTGTTATTTTCGATATGGACGGGCTGATGCTGGATACAGAGGTGCTTTTGCAGCGCTTCTGGTGCGAGGCTGCAAACGAGCTGGGCTACCCTATGACCCCAAAGGACGTGCTGGGTATACGCTCCCTTTCCTGGAGGTATTCCTCCCGGCACTTAAAGCGCAAATTCGGGGAGGACTTTGACTACTACGCCGTCCGCGCCCGGAGGATAGAGCTTATGAACGCCTACATCGCTGAGAACGGCATCCGCAAGAAGCCAGGGCTGGACCAGCTGCTTAGCTTTCTCAAGGAGAGCGGGATAAAAGCCGCAGTCTGCACCGCCACCGACTATGAGCGCACTAAGATGTACTTAACAAGCGTCGGAGTGTTTGATATGTTCGATGAGTTCATCTGCGGGAATATGGTAGACAACGGCAAGCCCGCTCCGGACATATATCAGAACGCCTGCCGCTGTCTGGGGCTTGACCCTCAGGAGTGCATAGCGCTGGAGGACTCCCCCAACGGGGTAATTTCCGCGGCGGTGGCGCACCTCAATGTGATAATGATACCCGACCTCTCCCAGCCCTCGGACGATATTCGCCCGCTGCTTTACGACTGCTGCGAGAGCCTCGACAAGGTAATAGACGTGATTAAACAGTTTAAGTAAAACCGACCCGCAGCCGGCCGACTGCAAAGGCAATAAAAAGTAAGGAGCACTAAAATGGAATTAGATGAGCTTAGGCAGGGCATAAACGACATCGACAGGCAGATAGAGGAGCTGTTCCGCCAGCGTATGGCGCTGTGCGTCAACGTGGCGGAATACAAGATAGAGAACGGTCTCCCCGTCTTTCAGAAGGGCCGGGAGGACGAGATAATCGCGCGGGTGAAATCCGATATGCCCGACCGCTTGAAGGGCGGCGGAGCGGTGCTCTTCACTACCATTATGGATATCTCGAAGTTCTTGCAGTACGAGAAGATATTTGACGGCAAGGACGTACTCAAAAGCTCCCCCCTGGACCTGACAGAGCCGGCTGAGGCCGCTGTTCCGGGGATAAGCGGCTCCTACTCGCATATCGCCTGCCGGAGGTTTTCCGATAAGCTCTCTCCCCGTTTCTGCGACTCATTCGGGGAGGTGGCAGCAGCTGTGGAGAGCGGAGAGGTGAAGTATGGCGTGCTGCCCATAGCCAACTCCACCGCCGGCTCGGTAGGACAGACCTATGAGCTGCTGAAGGACCACGACCTGAAAATATGCGCAACTACTAAAGTTGCCGTCTCCCACTGTCTTGCGGCAAGGGCCGGCACATCTGTTGAGGATATCCGGGAGGTAAGCTCCCACGAGCAGGCGCTGGCGCAGTGTCAGCGGTTCATCTCCGCCAATGGCTGGCAGCCCAAGCCGGCGCTGAACACCTCACTTGCGGCGGAGGCAGTAGCCAACAGCACCGAGCCCATAGCTGCTATCTGCTCGGAGGAATGTGCTGCGGAGCAGGGGCTTATCATTCTGGAGCGGGGCATCGCCGATGCCGACCAGAACTACACCCGATTTATACTGGTCGCCAAGGAGACCCTTTCGCCGGAGGGAGCGGACATCATCTCCGTATCGCTGTCGCTGCCTCACGAGCAGGCATCTCTGTACCGTCTGCTGACGAAATTCTCGGCGGCGGGGCTGAACCTGACGATGATAGAATCCCGCCCCATAGCCAACACTGACTTTGACGTTGTATTCTATCTGGACTTCGAGGGCTCGCTTTCTTCGCCGGAGGTGGCAATGCTGATGAGCGAGCTGGAATTCGATCTGAGCTATTTTAAGTTTTTGGGGAACTACAAGGAAGTCTGATTATTTCAGTGAGATGTTCTTCAATTCACAATTCACAATGCACAATGCACAATTTAAGGTGCGCCTGCGGCGCATGATGCCCATTCGGGCACTATAAAGAGAAATAATAACGCACAATCGCTTACTTTCACATCACAAAACCGTCCTTTCAGCGGACTCATTCATTGTGAATTGTGAATTGTGCATTGTGCATTATAAAGGGGTAACAAATGAAAAAGATAATCTTCTCGCCTCCGATGATGCTTCTCATCGGGGCGGCGGCAGGAGCGGCGGCAAGGTTCCTTGACGACACCAACTTCATGCTGGACGATATGGCCTCCCGGATAATGGTCTGGGTGGCTGCCTGCACCTTCATCGCCCTTATGGCGGAGGGGGTAAAACAGGCGGCGGCGCTGGTGGCCTGCTTCTGCATCACTATGGTGCCGGGGTATTACGGTATGTGGTACTTCCTAGCTCACCTTTTCGGCACCGAGGAGCCTGCGCTGATGCTGGTCATCGGCTGGGGGATAGGGGCGGTGCTCTCGCCGCTGTTCGGAGTGCTGGCCTTCAAGACCCGCTACTCCGGCATATATCCTTTCCTGCTGAGGCCGCTGATAATCGCGGTGCCGCTGGCATTGACGCTGATAGTGTTCGGAGTGCCCAACATCTCAGACTATGTATTCACAGCGGCGCTGGTCTATATGCTGTTCATCAAAAAGCTGGGGAGGGTCTACGCTCCCTGAACAGGAGAAGAAAATGACTGTCAGATATATACTTGCAGGGCTGGAGCTGGCTCTGATGATACTGTTCTTGATAGCTCTGCCGGTGGTGAATTTAGGCAACATCGCCGGGGTGGGCGTATCTGTGATACTGCTGGCGGTAACGCTGGGCTTCCCGAAATTTTCACAGCTTGTAAAAAGGATCTGGGCGGGCGCCGGCGGTAAGGTGCTGATAATTGCAGTCTGCCTTGTGATAGCAGTATGCGCGGGGTTTGCGGTGTTCTGCACCGTTAAAATGCTGGGAGCTATGAACAAGGAGCCGGAAAAGCCCTCGGCGGTAGTGGTGCTGGGCTGTCAGGTCAGGGGGGAGCGCCCCTCGAAGATGCTCCGCCGCAGGCTTGATGCTGCTATCGGATATCTCAATGAGAATAAGGATATCCCTGTCATCGTTTCCGGCGGACAGGGCTGGGACGAGGCCATCTCAGAGGCGCTGTGCATGAAGAACTACCTCACCGAACAGGGCATCGACGAGAGCCGGATAATTATGGAGGACAAGTCCACCTCCACCGATGAGAATTTGCAGTTCTCCTTTGATATTCTCGATAAGATGGGGCTAAAGCGGGACATCGTGCTTGTTACCGACGGCTACCACCAGTACCGAGCACAGCTGATTGCAAAGAAGCATGGCGCGGGGGATATATCCGCCGTCTCCGCCTCGACGGAGTTTCGGTTTATCCCCACCTACTGGGTGCGGGAATGGTTCGGTATCTTCCAACAGCTGGCGCTGAAATGACGCGGATGCGCCCTTCCAAGACTTTTTTTCTCAAACCCCTTGCAATTTGCTTTAAAGTATGGTATAATGATAAATGCCGAGGATCGGACGGGCGGATCGACCCGAGATATAGGTGTGCGGGTCCTGCGCAATAGAGCGCTGTGAACCATGTCAGGCGGGGAACCGAGCAGCATTAAGCGGATCGCTTTATGTGACGCAGTTTCGCCTGCACACTTTTATGTCGGATTGATTACAGCCGGACGGTCGTCGGTCTATTATTCTGCGGAGGTGTTTTTGAGGTGTATCAGGCGCTTTATCGTAAGTGGAGGCCGATGTCCTTTGATGACGTTGTTTCACAGCCCCACGTCACCACTACCCTCAAAAATCAGATAGCCGCGGGCAAGACCGCTCACGCTTACCTCTTCACCGGCTCCCGGGGAACGGGAAAAACCACCTGTGCGCGTATCTTTGCCAAGGCGGTCAACTGCTTAAACCCCCACGACGGCGAGCCCTGCCTTGAATGTGAGATCTGCAAAAATGCCGACAACGGCTCACTGGCGGACATCATCGAGATAGATGCCGCCTCCAACTCCCGGGTGGACGATATCAGGGAGCTGAGAGAGGGTGTTGCCTACACGCCGGAGATGTGCAAATTCAAGGTCTATATCATCGACGAGGTGCATATGCTCTCGGCGGGCGCCTTCAATGCCCTGCTGAAAACTATGGAGGAACCGCCCCCGCACGTCAAGTTCATTCTGGCGACCACCGAGATACACAAGGTCCCCTCGACCATAGTTTCCCGGTGCCAGCATTTCGATTTCTTCCGCATCAAGTCGGAGGATATCGTCTCAAGGCTCTCCTACATCGCATCACAGGAGAATTTAAAGCTGGACACCAACGCGGCCCAGCTCATAGCACGCCTTTCCGACGGCGGTATGCGTGACGCCCTGTCGCTTTTGGACAAGTGCGCCGCCTACTCCGACGAGATAGATCTGGGGACAGTATCCACTGCCGCAGGCATTGCCGGCAGAGACCACCTTTTTGACATACTGGAAGCGGTGCTGGCAAAGAACGCCCCCGCCGCCATCAGGATAACCGATGACCTTTACAGCAAGAGCAAGGACTTAGCGGTGCTCTGCTCCGAGCTGATAACACAGCTGCGAAACATCATGATACTTATGGCGGGCACTGGCACAGAGGATTTGATTGTCTGTCTGCCGGAGGAGCTGGAAAGGCTCAAGGCTATGACCGCCTCCACTGATTTGGACACCGTTCTGCGGTTGATTGGTGAGCTTCAGCTCTGCTCTGAGAGATTCAGAACTGCCGCCAACAAGTGCATAGAGCTGGAAATGTGCATCGTGAAGATGTGCTCAGGTGCGTCTGCGAAGACGACAGCTGCAAAAGCTGCACCCTCCGCTGACACCTCTGCCCTGCTGGACAGGATAACCAAACTGGAGCAGGCGCTGGCCTCTGGCACTCCCGCCGCACCGGCGGCGCCTCCCAAGCCGAAGCCGATACCGAAGCCTCTGAAAAAGTTCGACCCCGCCAACTACACCCCTCTAGAGGAGTGGACGGCGATACTGGAGATCATCAAGGAGCGGATACCCTCGCTTTGGGGATTTCTTGCGAACTCCGCCGCTGCCATCGAGGGCGACTGGTTCTATGTGATAGTTTCCAGCTCCGCGCTGATAGACAAGGTAAAGAGCAAGCCGGAGGACGCCGGCAGGCTCAAGGCCATAGTCAGCGAATATTACGGGCGTGATTTCGGCTTCAAGCTCTTCAACTCCCACGATGCAGACATCTCCGATCAGGAGAACCCGATGAACGAGCTTATCAAGCGCGCTCAGGAAAATAATCTGGACGTGACCGTTAAAAATCAAGGAAACAACGGCTGACCCATCAGCCTTATAAATATTAAAAACAAGGAGATTTTATTATGAAAGCAAGACTTCCACAGGGAATGGGCAAGGGACCCAACAATAATATGAACCAGATGCTCAAGCAGGCACAGAAGATGCAGGACGAGATTACCGCTCTGCAGGCCGACCTTGAGGAGAGAGAGTTCTCCGCCTCCGTAGGTGGCGGCGCCGTTGACGTTACCATCAACGGCAAGCGTCAGGTGCTCAAGCTCAACATCAAGCCCGAGGTTGTTGACCCCGAGGACGTTGAGATGCTCCAGGACCTCATTATGAGCGCCTTCAACGAGGCTGTCAAGAACCTTGACGAGACCTCCGATGCTGAAATGAGCAAGCTCACCGGCGGAGTATCCTTCCCCGGTCTGTTCTGATATGGCTGACCACAGCGCACTGCCCCTGGTGGTGCTTGCCGAGCAGTTTGCTAAGCTGCCGGGCATAGGTATGAAATCGGCGCAGCGGCTGGCGTACCACGTTATGGAAATGTCCCAGAGCGAGGTGGACGAATTCGTGAGGGCTGTGCAGGCGGCTAAAAAGACCGTTCACACATGTCCTGTATGTCAGAACTTTACAGAGCAGCAGCTCTGCCGCTTCTGCGGGGACACAAGGCGCGACCACAGCACTGTCTGCGTGGTGGAGACCCCCAAGGACATCTCTGCCTTCGAGCGCACAAAGGAATACAAGGGCGTTTATCACGTTCTGCACGGGCTCATCTCCCCTATTGACGGGGTGGGGCCGGATATGCTCAAAATAAAGGAGCTGCTGGCCCGGGTAAATCAGGGCGGCATTGCAGAAGTGATAATGGCGACCAATCCCACCGTTGAGGGTGAGGCTACGGCGATGTACATTTCCAAGCTGCTAAAGCCCTTCGGCGTGAAGGTCACCCGGCTCGCCTTCGGTCTGCCTATCGGCGGTATGCTTGAATACGCCGACGAGGTGACGCTCTACAAGGCTTTGGAAAACCGCAACGAGATATGATAATGTTAAAGAGCACCTTTCCGATTGGGAGAGGTGCTCTTTTTACTTTTTACCGAAGATTTCGCCGGAAAAGGGTATTTCTACGAGCCGCATCAGCGGCGAGGAGACGAGCGCCCACAGCTTGTTGTTCTAGGTACGGAAAAACGTTCGCTGACGTTCACTGTTTCCTGTGAAGTTTGAACTGTGACATTTCGGCGCTGCGAAATTTGTTTGTTCTTGAAAACTTGTAGTAATTGTAAAGCGTTGCGCCTTTTCGTTACTGTGCGCAGCGCCGAGTTGCGGCTGACGCCGCAAACGAGGCTCTGCCTCGAGCTCCGGTCAGGGCGCTGCCCCGACACCCCGCAAGCCTTTGAAAAGGCTTGACCGAAACTTTTAACGCGCTTCGCGTTCGTTGCCCCTCAATTCTGCTTTTTATCTCTTATTCCCGTACTTCTCAAAGAAGGGTTTCGCTACCGGCAGCACCTTGTCTGCTACCTCCCCGCCGGGGAAGATGTCGTCAGTCGTCCATGGGAAAATGCCGCACCAGCCCTCGTCGTAAAGGCTCTGATAGCATTCCTCCAAGGTGGCATCACTGCCGTTGCTGACACCAGTGACCTCACACTCGCCTATCACTCTCGGCTTGGAGAGATCCATTCCGAAATCCTCTGCTGTGGTCTTGAAGGGCATTCCCAGCCAGGACTTCATCCAGGTATAGTAGTGGGTGGACCAGAAATCCACATAGGCCTTGTCGTTCTGATAAATGCTTTGCAGGTATTCGTCAGAGGCGTAGTTCTTGCCGTACTTCTCGCTGTTGTACTTTATCATTCCCATTCCGATGGTCACGAGGATATCGCTGTGCTCGTGAACAGCCGCGGCGGCGCGGGCGAAATAGCTGCCCATAGCCTCCCAGGGAAGCTGACCACATTCTTCGTTCTCGATGACCCAATCGGGCTCGTTGATAAGGTCGATGGAGAAGAGGTACTCGTTGCCGTCATACCTTTCGCAGAAGGGAATAACGTAGTTGTTCACATAGCTGTCGATGGCGTCGTCGTTCTGGAGCATCGCCCGCCACTTCATATAGCTCTGATAGGTGTCCTTGAAGTGATCGAAGGAGATGAGGGTAGCCATAATGTAGATCTGGTGCTTTTCAGCGATGGCGAAGAAGCTGTCAAGGTCCTGCCAGTGCTTGGCGGTAGCGCCGGTGACAAATCCGTTATCGTCGATGTCAATGCCCACATCACCGTTACAGGTTATCCACACTCTTGCGGCGTTCTGACCGTTCTCGTGCATAGTCTTGAACATTCTCTCCCAGTAGCTCTCGGAGTAGTTTCCGCCAAAGTCGTTCCAGTTATTCCAGGGAGTGTTCATTCCGTTTAAGAATATCTTCTCGCCTGCCACAACGAGGTCGGTGCCCTCCACAGTCATTCTAACTGCCGGGTCAGTAGTCCAGACGGGTGCGGCGGAAGGTGTATCCTCCTTTGATGAGGTATCCTCAGTCTGTGATGAGGTCTGGGGCTCCTTTGAGGAGGCGTCCTCCTGAGAGGATGAGCTGTCGCCGCAGGCTGTGAGGGCGGCAAGCGACATTACAGCCGCCGCGCACAGGCTTATTATCCTTTTAGTCATATATTCTCCTTTTTCGTTTTGCCCTCGCCGCCTGCGGCGGCTCGGGAAGGTGCGGAAAAAGGTATTCTTCCCCTGCGGGGGAAGATACCGTTTTTCCGCCGATTTCCGTTCGTCTGTCGTCGGTATCTTATCGGACGGGTTCCCGCCGGTTTTCGTTCGTCTGTCAGATATGCCAGATATTCTCGGCGTAGTCCTTGATGGTGCGGTCGGAGGAGAACTTTCCTGCCGAGCACATATTCAGCCAGCACTTGCGGGCAAAGGCCAGCTCGTCCTTGTAGTCGCGGTTGGCGCGGAGCTTGGTCTCAACGTAGCTGTTGAAGTCCCCAAGGACGTAATAGTGGTCGGGAACGTGCCAGGAGGCGCCGTCGGTGAGGGCCTTGTAAAGCTCCTTAAAGCTGCCCTCCTGATTCGAAGGAACTCCGCCGTCGTCAAGGGTGCCGTCGATGAGCCTGTTCAGCACGCGGTCTATCTTCTCATCAGTGAAAAGTATCTTGCGGGGGTCGTAGTCGGGCATTATATTTTCCAGCTCCTCCACCTTGGCGCCGAAGATATACTCGTTCTCCTCGCCGGCCTCCTCGGCTATCTCGATGTTGGCGCCGTCAAGGGTGCCGAGAGTTACAGAGCCGTTTAACATCTGCTTCATATTGCCGGTACCGGAGGCCTCTGTGCCGGCGGTGGATATCTGCTCGGAGACATCGGTAGCCGCCACCAGCTTTTCGGCGTAGCTGACGTTGTAGTTCTGTACGAATACCACCTTGATGAGGTCTCTAACCTCCGGGTCGCTGTCGATGAGCTTGGCTATCTCGCCTATGAGCTTGATGATGGCCTTGGCTCTGCGGTAGCCGGGTGCGGATTTCGCTCCGAAGATAAAGGAGGTGGGGGTGAAGTCCTTGATAGAGCCGTCCTTGATGCCAAAGTAGATGTAGAGAATGGACAGCGCATTGAGCAGCTGGCGCTTGTACTCGTGCAGACGCTTTATCTGCACATCGAAGATGCTGTCAGCAGAGAGCGTCACTCCGTCGTGAGCCTTGATGAAGTCGGCAAGCTGCTGCTTTTTCTGCCTCTTTATAGCGATGAACTCCCTGAGCACCGCCTCGTCGTCAGCGTAGGGCTTGAGCTTTTGCAGCTCGTCCAAATTCTTTACCCACTTGTCGCTGCCAAGTAGTCTGGTGATAAGGGCGGAAAGCTCCTCGTTGCAGAGGGCCAGCCACCGGCGCTGGGTGATGCCGTTGGTCTTGTTCTGGAAACGCTCAGGGTAAAGCTCGTACCACTCCTTGAGGGTATCAGCCTTGAGTATCTCGGTGTGTATCTGCGCCACGCCGTTTATATAGGAGGAGCAGTAGCAGGCGAGGTTAGCCATTCTCACCTGTCCGCCGCCTACGGGCGCCAGCTTGTCGATAAACTTTCTGTCCTTGCCAAGTTTATACATATCCTTGATAAAGCGCTCGTTTATCATCAGCACAAAGGCATATACCCGGGGGAGCAGCTGCTCCATAAGGGGTGCGCTCCACTTTTCCAAAGCCTCCTGCATAACGGTGTGGTTGGTGTAGTTGAACACTCTTCTTGTGATGTCAAAGGCCTGCTCGAACTCATAGCCGTACTTATCCACCAGCAGCCTCATCAGCTCGGGGATAGAGATGACCGGGTGAGTGTCATTGAGCTGGACGGTGACGAAGTCGGCTAAATTGTCAAGGGTGCCGAAGCGCTTAAAATGCTTGGCGGTGATGTCCGCCAGTGATGCCGCCGAGAAGAAATACTCCTGCCTCAGGCGCAGCTTTTTGCCCTCGTCGAAGTTGTCATTTGGGTAGAGCACCTTGCAGATGTTCTCGGCGTCGGTGGAGTGCTTTACTGCCCCGTCGTAGTCGCCGGAGTTGAATTTGTCAAAGTCGAAGCCCTCTGCCGCCTCCGACTGCCACAGGCGCAGGGTGCCGATGTTCTCGGTGCCGCAGCCGATTATAGGCATATCGTAGGGGACGGCCTTTACGGTCATATCGGAGTAGGCTACCTCCACCGCGTCGGCGTCGCAGCGCTTGCTCCAGGGGTCGCCCTGACGCTGCCAGTCATCGGGGTATTCCCTCTGGAAGCCGTCCTCAATTGCCTGACGGAACAGGCCGTACTTATATCTGATGCCGTAGCCGTCCAGTGGGATATCGTGAGCGGCGGCGGAGTCCAGAAAGCAGGCGGCAAGTCTGCCAAGGCCGCCGTTGCCCAAGGCTGCGTCCTCTATCTCTTCAAGCTCAGCAAGTGAACGCCCGCAGGACTTCAAGGCCTCGTCAACGTCATTCTTTATTCCCAGTACCAGCAGGTTGTTGTAGACTGCCCTGCCCATCAGGAATTCCATAGAAAGGTAGCAGGCGCGGCGGTTTTCAAGATGGCGCCGGCGGCTCTGCTCCCAGCGGGCAGATATCTCCCGCACAACAACAGATGATATGCTCTCGTGCAGCTGCACAGCGTCCGCCCTGTCAATAGAGGTGCCGAACTTGCCGGCTAAGTCCTTGTTTATCTCGTCAATGAGGTACTGTTTTTCCATTATTCTTCCTCCGTATTGGTGATATTGCTTTTCAGCATTGAATATATTTCCTCCGCTGTGAAGGAGGAGGGCTCCCGCTCATCAAAGGTGCCGCCGCTGACTATGGCTCTCGCCGCCTCCACTCCCGGGCGGTTGAGCTCGGAAAAGTCCGCGAGGATGCGTTCCAGCCGGGCGCTGTCGGTGCAGTAAAGCAGCTCTCTGAGAGCCTGCATTCCCCGCTGGATATCCCCGAATTCACCGTCTCGCCAGATAATTTCGATGTTCTTAGCGCGGGCAAAGTCGAAGAGGTCGATGAGCTTCATCGCTCCGCCGAAGCTGTCGCGGGCTCCTATCTCGATATGCCTGATGCCGCCCATAACAATGGTGCCCATGCACATAAGGCAGGGCTCCAGCCCGGCGTAAAGGGTGTAGGCCCGGAGGTCGGGGTGCTGGGTCGTATCTATCTGCCCCACTGCAGTATTCTCGGCGTGGGCGGTCTTGGGGTTGGGGTCAAGGCGCTCGCCGGTGCGGTTGCGGGCCTCCGATATTATCTCCCCGCTTTGGTCGGTGATAACGGCGGCGATGGCTCTGCTGCCCTTGCAGACCGCCTCCCATTCCAGCTCGAATACCCTCTGCCAGGGGCGGGGGAGGTCCTTGAACTCAGTCATTCTTAGCCTCCGGCTTGGCAGCCAGTCTGCCATAGATGCGGGTAAGATCATATATCTCCTGCGCCAGCTTATCGGTCAAAGCGCCGGAGCTCATTCTCCACTGCCAGTTGCCTCCCAGCGTGGAGGGGATATTCATTCTCGCCTCGGAGCCCAGCTCCAGAAAGTCCTGCATCTGAGCGATGGCGGTGTCGGCGGTGCTTGACCATGCCGCTCTGATGACCGCCCGGGGTATCTCGGCGTTGCGCCTGATATTTAAGTACTCCCGGATAAACTTTTTCTCCTTACGGGATATCTGCCCTACCCAGCCTGCCAGCGTTTCGTTGTCGTGGGTGCCGGTGTAGCAGACGCAGTTGGAGCTCTTGAAGTTGTGGGGGAGGTAGTCGCTCTCGCCGGAGGGGTCAAAGGCAAACTCCATTACCTTCATTCCCGGGAAGCCGCTGGCCTTCAGAAGCTTTGCCACCTTCTTGGTGATGAAGCCCAGATCCTCCGCGATGATGCGGCAGTCGCCCAGCTGCTTCTTCACTTCCTTAAACAGCTTCATATCAGGGCCCTTACGCCACTCGCCGATGACTGCGTCCTCCCTGCCGTAGGGAATGCAGTAATAGCTCTCAAAGCCCCGGAAGTGGTCTATCCTGACAACGTCATAGGTCGAGCAGGCGGAGCGGATGCGGTCTATCCACCACTTGAAACCCTCCGCCTCCATAACGTCCCAGCGGTAGAGGGGGTTGCCCCACAGCTGACCCTTTGCGGTGAACACATCGGGGGGACAGCCGGCAACGTCTATGGGAGTCTTGTTCTCGTCCAGCAGGAAGTATTCAGGCTTTGTCCAGACCTCAACGCTGTCGTAGGCAACGTATATGGGGATATCCCCGATGATGTCGATGCCCAAGCTGTTGACATATACCTTGAAGGCTCTCCACTGCTTGAAATATTCGTACTGTATGAATTTGTAGAAGCCGATATCGTCCTCATACTCCTGCCTTGCGGCCTTAACGGCTGAGGCCTTGAACATACGCAGCGGCTCCTCCCACTCGTACCAGCCGGCGCCGTCATGGGCGTCCTTTAATGCCATAAAGAGGGCGTAGTTATCCAGCCACGAGGCGTTCTCCTCACAGAAGGCCTTGAAGTCCTTATCCTGCGTGAAGCGGCCGTAGGCCTTGCGCAAAACGGTAAAGACCTTGTTATACAGCAGCGAATAATCCACTGCCGCCATCTCGCCCCAGCTGATGCGCTTGTACTCCATATTTTTCAGCAGCCCATCCGCCTCGAGGGTCTCCAGGTCGATGAAGTAGGGGTTGCCGGCGTTCACCGAAAAGCTCTGATAGGGAGAGTCACCGTAGCTGGTGGGAGTTACGGGAAGTATTTGCCAGTATTTCTGTCCCGCCTTATGGAGAAAATCCGCAAAGGCTCTGGCTTCACTGCCCAGCTTGCCGATGCCGTACTTTCCCGGCAGCGAGGATATATGCATAAGTATTCCGCTTGCGCGCATAGAAAAGCCTCCTTATCTTAAAGACGTATTTAGTTTATTATACACCATTCGGGGGATAATTGCAAGAGCTTTTTTCAATGCACAATGCACAATTATGGTGTCCAGGCTAATTGCAGGTAATTAGCCAAAAGTTTGCTGCGCAAACATTTCACTTACGCGGACGAATTTTAATTCGTGCCCCTTTGCGCGGAGCGCCAGATCCATCGCCGCAGGCGATACATTCATTGTGCATTGTGAATTGTGCATTGTGCATTATTACATTCGGGTCTTGAAAAAATAGTAAAGAGATGTTATAATAGATTTATGACAAACTTCGCCCTTTGGGGCGGATAAAGGAGAAAGATATATGTTTGACCGCAAGCAGGCTAAACTCAATGCTAAGCAGAGCGTTAAAAGGCACTACCTTGTTCTGGTGTTCACCTGCCTTATGGCGGCGTTTCTGGGGATAAAATACAGCGGAGTGCTGGCTATCCTCTCCGCTGAGGACGATGACGCCGACCTTGCCGCCGCCGATCAGGCCGCCGCTGCCGAGAGCACCAATATCCTCTATGAGTTCGTGTCCGGCAACATCGGCATCAAGATAGACGGCAAGAGCATACTCACTGAGGACCTAGACAAGGCGCAGGAAAAGTTCGAGGAGAACAAGTCCAAGAGCTACAAGCTGGGCCCCGTTGAGGTGAGCCTTGCGGCGGGCGAATTTGCCAAGTTTGCAAATATGTTTGTCACTGGCTCCTATGTCACCACCATTTACAAGGGCATCAATAATATCGTGGGCTCCGACAAGGCGGCGATAATCATTATGATAGCCGTCAGTCTGCTGCTGAGGCTGCTGATGACAGCCTTCATCGTCAATGTGTTCTCAGTCATTCTCTCGAGAGTGTTTTTGGAGGCCTCCACCTACGGCAAGGTGCCGGTCAGGAGCTTCTTCGTGCTGCTGCGCTCGAAGAAGTGGCTGCACTCCGCCTTCGTGCTGATAGTAGAGAGCTTTTACAAGGCGCTATGGGGGCTGACGGTCATAGGCGGGCTTATCAAGAGCTACTCCTACCACTGCGTGCCCTACATACTGGCGGAGTGTCCCGACCTTAGCCCCAACGAGACCATAACCCTCTCCCGCAAGATGATGTACGGTCACAAGTGGGAGCTGTTCAAGCTACAGCTGACCTTTATCGGCTGGGAGATAGTGGGCGCTATGACCGCCGGAATAGTCTCGGTATTCTACGTCAACCCTTACTATGAGGCGACTATGGCGGAGTTTTACCGCTCAATCAGAGCGCAGTCCAAGGCGGCGGGCATACCCAACATCGACAAGCTGTGCGACGAGCTGCTCTTTGAAAAGGCACCCGCCTCAGAGCTTGAAGCTGCATACTCAGATATCGAGCAGCTCATAGCCGAGACCGAGAGCTTTTCCGACGGCTACACCGGGGCAAGGGCATTCTTTGCCAACGTGTTCGGCATAGTCCCCGCCTACAGCGAGCGGACCGAGGCCATCGACCGCAACGAGGTCAAGAAGATAAAGATTTCCCAGTACCGTGACGAGGTGGAGGGAGAGGCCTACCCCGCAAGGCTGGCACCTATCCCCGCTTCTCCGCGGCGCGACAGGCTGGGGACGGTGTTCTACACCCGCTGCTACTCCGTAACCTCACTGATATTGATGTTCTTTATCGGCTGCTTTATTGGCTGGCTGTGGGAGTTTATCTACAAGTTCATCGAGATAGGAGAATTCGTGAACCGCGGAGTTCTCCACGGCCCATGGCTGCCCATTTACGGCACCGGAGCGGTGATGATACTCATAGTGCTGAAAAAGTTCAGAAAGAGCGCTGTGGCGGAATTCTTCGCGGCAGTGGTGCTCTGTGGGTTTGTGGAATACTTCACCGCGTACTTCCTAGAGCTTACCCACGACGGACAGAAGTGGTGGGATTACAGCGGGTACTTCCTGAACATTCACGGAAGGGTCTGCGCCGAGGGTCTTATGGTATTCGGCATCGGAGGCGTGGCCTTCGTATACTTCGGGGCACCGATGCTGGACAACCTTATCAGGCGGATAAAGACCAAGACTGCGGCTGTTATCTGCGCGGTGCTGGTGACTGTATTTGTGGCTGACGGGATATACTCTCTCTTCTACCCCAATCAGGGCAAAGGCATTACCGATTACGATACGGCTGTGACGGAGACGAAAGAATAACATAGCCGCACATTCAAGGAGATATAAAATGAAAAAAGACAAAAAGAAAAACAAGCTCCGCGCTGAGTATAAGGAGCTCATTCTGGCGCGGCTCAAAAGGGCGGGCAAAAAGCCCCTCACCTTCAAGGAGCTCCACAAAAGCATGCGCAATGCCCGGGGGTTCGACTTCGAGCAGTTTGTGCTGGCTATCGAAAAGCTAAAGCAGAAGGGCACTGTCATCGAGGACAGGAGAGGCCTGCGGCTTGCGGACAAGTCCGACCTGACCCGCTGCACCGTCACCCGCATCAACAAGACCTACGGTTTCGTCAAGGACGATGTCACCGGGGAGGAATACTTCGTTGCGGGCAAGCTGCTTATGGGCGCTATGCCCGGAGACGTTGTCCTCGTGCGCACCTTTGAGGGCACCGGAGAGAAAACGGAGGCCGAGGTGGTGGAGATAGCGCAGGAGAATTTCTCCCGCTTCACCGGCGAGATAATTCTGGAGTTCGGGCATTTTCGACTTGTCCCCGACACCCTCGCCAAATGCACTATGGCCTTTGACAATCCCTTAGGGCTGGAGCTCCACGAGCACGACAAGGTAATGGCTGTGGTCACCGAGCGAGGTCGCCGCCATTCAGAGCATCGCTGCGAGATAACCGCCGCCTTCGGAAGCTCCCTGCGGGCAGCGGTCTGTGCGCTGTCGGTGCTGGAGCTTAACGGAATAACCCCCGTCTTCCCTCACGAGGTCATCGCCGAGGCAAGGCGCGTCTCCGACTATCGGAGGATATACGATGAGATACCCCACCGCCTCGACCTGCGGGACAAGCCTATCTTCACCATCGACGGCGCCGACACCAAGGACATCGACGATGCGGTGTCTTTCTCCAAGACCAAGGACAGCTACGAGCTGGGCGTTCACATCGCGGACGTTTCTCATTACGTAACTCCCAAGTCGGCTCTCGATAACGAGGCCTTCGAGCGCGGCACCAGCGTATACTACGCAAACCGCGTTATACCTATGCTGCCGCCAGAGCTTTCCAACGGCATCTGCTCCCTCAATCCGGGGGAGGACAGGCTGGCATTCTCCTGCCTTATCAAGCTGGACAAGAACGCCGAGATAAAGGACTTCAAATTCGCCAAGAGCGTTATCCGCTCCCGGGTGAAGGGCGTTTACAGCGAGATAAACCGCCTGCTGGCAGGCGAGGAGGACGCGCAGCTTAATGAGAAGTACAGTGATGTCATCTCCGAACTGCCGGTGATGAAGGAGCTGGCGGAGAAGCTGTATAAAAAGCGCGTCGCCCGGGGTGCTCCCGAGCTGGAAACCCAGGAGGGCGTGCTCATCATAAACGAAGAGGATATCTGCGTCGGGGCGATGCCCTATCAGCGGGGCGCCTCGCAGGAAATGATTGAGGACTTCATGCTCACCGCCAACGAGTGCGCGGCGCGATTCGGGCTGGAAAAGGGCATTCCCTTTGTCTATCGCGTCCACGAGCCACCCTCAGAGGAAAAGACCGAGACCCTCAAGCAGGTGCTGGCAAGGCTCAATATCCCCTTTGATTTTTCAGGCTCCCCCAAGCCGGCACAGCTGTCCAAAATTCTGGACAGTGTTAAGGATACGGAGCTCGCCCCCATCATCAACAATCTGGTGCTGAGAAGCATGTCCAAGGCGAAATACTCCACCGACCCCATCGGGCATTACGGCCTTGTGCTTCAGGACTACGCCCACTTCACATCGCCTATCCGGCGCTATCCCGACCTGACTATCCACCGCATAATGAGCGAGCTGCTGTCGGGGGCAAGTGCGGAGGAATGTAACCGAAAGTATCAGAAGTTCGCCTACGCCTCGGCAGACCAGTCCACCCAGACGGAGCTAAAGGCCATGCAGGCGGAGCGCAGCTGCGAGGACTGCTACAAGGCGGAATACCTTAAATCCCACATCGGGGAGGAACGCGAGGGCGTCATCAACTCGGTAATGGAGTTCGGCTTCTTTGTGACGATGCCGGACACCTGCGAGGGAATGGTTTCCGTTCACTCGCTGCCGGAGGGGGCTTATGTCTGCGAGGATATGCTCTCCCTGCGCAACCTCACCACCGGAGACATCTGGAAGGTTGGGGAGAAGATAAAGGTAAAGATAGAGAGCGCCGAGGTCAACAGCGGAAATGTAGATCTGGTGCCCGTTTGACAGTAATTGGTTGTATTTTCCGCCGTAAAAGCGTGATCTCACCAACGGTGAACATAAATAAAGGGATATCCCACCCCAGCGGTGAGATATCCCTTTATTGTTTATATCAAACTATCATTTTCAGCTTTTGAGGGATTATCCTCATGGAGACCTTTTTCGCCTTGCCAAGCACCTCTCCGTCGGTGTGCGCCCAGATAGGCGATGCTGAGAGCATTGTCACCCGCTCCGCACGGACTGTACTGATGCCCCGCAGCTTAAGGTGCTTACCCATATAGGCCAGTGGAAGCATACGCAGGAATTCCAGATGTGAGAGGCCGTCTCCCATAACAACGTCCAGCTTGCCGTCGGTGAAATCGGCATCGGGACAAAATCTAAACCCGCCGCCCTCGCATTTGTGGTTCATCGCGATGACGCAGAGGCACTTTCTATACTCGCTCACCTCGCCGTCCGCCCAAAGCTTAACCGCCGCAGGCTTCATAGTGAAGCAGACCCTCACTGCCTCGATGAGGTAAATCAGCCTTCCCAGCCCAATGCGGTTGAGCACCGGCTTTATTTTTGAGCTGTTCACCAGCGCACAGGTGGCAGCGCCGAAGCCGATATCGCTGCTGATATTGAATTTCCTCCGGACAGGCTCGCCCTCGCCGTAAAAGGTCAGCTCCCCGATATCGGAGACCCGCCTTATCTCGTACTGCGCTATCCTGCGGGCGATATCCTCCGAGCGTTTCGGGAGGGACATATCCCGGGCGAAGTCGTTGCCGGTGCCGCAGGGAATAAAGCCGAAGAGAGTATGCTCGAAGTCGGCGATGCCGTTGACGGCTTCGTTTAAGGTGCCGTCGCCGCCGATGACCACAAGGGCGGTGTCCTTTCCCTGGAAGGTAAGCCTGCGGCAGAGCTCCTCTATCCCGCACTGGCGAGTGGAGCGGTAGAGCTTATACTCACAGCTGCTTTCCTTAAACACCGGCTCGACCCTTTTCCAGAGCTTCACCGCTGCGCCGGAGCCTCCGGCGGGGTTCAGAACGATATTCAGTCTCATATATATCCTCCATTATTATTGGACTTATTTGCGGGTATTGTATTTCGCCGGAAAAGGGAACTTCTCCGAAACGTGTCAGCGGCGAGGAGCCTGGCGCCCGCAGCTTGCTGTCCTAGGTACGGAAAAACGTTCGCTGACGCTCACTGTTTCCTGTGAGTGCAGACTTGTAACTTTTCGGCGCTGCGAATTTAGTTTGTTCTTGATACTTTTGTATGGTAGGAAAGAGTTGTGCCTTTTCGTTACTGTGTGCAGCGCCGCGACCTGGGGCTTTGCCCCAGACCCCACAAGGGCGCTGCCCTTGACCTGCCAGGGGGCTAGCGCGCCCCCTGGACCCGCGCAACGCGCTTCGCGTTCGTTATCCCGCCAAATTCTGATTTATCTGCCGATCTCCATCGCCTCATACTCCCCGTCATACTCAAATCCTAGACGCTGGGCTATGCGCACAGAGGTCATATTCGCCGCATCCCAGTGAGGGCGCTTGCCCCTGTCAAGACATTCCAGCAGGAATGCCGCCGCTGCGGCGCAGGCGTAGCCCCTTCGTCTGAACTTGGGGTCGGTTGCTATCTGCAATTCGTACCCTCCGGAGTAATAGCCGAAGGTGGAGGCCGCCGACGCCAGCTCCACCCCAACGTAGACACAGTATGCAAATCCGTTTTTGAGAAAGTCCTCCCTGCCGGAGAAGTTACTGACAAAGGAGTTTTCCCAGCCGCAGGCGGCGAGATCCTCATACTCCCTCTCCCCTGCCCGGACGAGCCTTACACACTCGCAGCCGGTCAGCTTTGATGCCTGTTCCAGCAGGGCTCTGTCAAGCCCAGCCTCTGGCAGTCGGGTGTGAAAACGGGTGACGCGATTGACCGGCAGCCCGCAGCTTGTGAGTACCTGCTTCCAGCTCATATCCTCCGGCACAATGACAGCCTCGCTGCCCATTTCCTCCCGGATATACCGGGCGACGTCCTCCGGCCTATCGGGTCTGCCGGCAAGGTAGAAAAAATCTCCGCTCCTGATAAAAGCCCAGCCGCCCTCATCGGAAGCATATCCCGTCCCCATAAAGCCGTCCAGCCAGCTTTTCACCATTGAGTCCCGGCACCAGCCGAAGCGGCGGGCATAGGCGGCTCTTTCAGAGTCGATATTTCTCATAGTGTCCTCCAAAGAAAAAGCCCTGCACTTTGCAGGGCTTGATTTTGTTATTCCGCGGTGCTCTCAGTGCTCTCAGCGGTATCGTCAGCAGCGGACTCCGCTGTGCTCTCTGTGCTCTCGGTTGCCTCGGAGGAGGTGTCCTCGCTAACGGTGGAGACCGTAGAGGTGCTGCCGCTTGAAGAAGCGGAGCTGTCATCGTTTTTGCCAACTGTGGCGAAGATGTTTACCGCAAGGGTAACGATGAACATTACGATAGCTGCGTTCCTTGTGAACTTGGAGAGCTTTGCGTCCTTCGTTCTGCCCATATTGTGCTCATAGAAGGAGTCGTTGGCGCCGCCGCCGATAGCGGAGGTCAGGCCCTGCTCCTTTGTCTCCTGAGCCAGAACGACCAGAATGATGATAAGTCCGGAAAGCAGGAGCAGAACTCCCGCGATTATTTCAAGTGTGCTCATTTTGTAAAATACAGTCCTTTCGGTAAAAATGGGATATCTAGTGTATTATAGCACAATGCGATGGATTTGTCAAGGGGGATGAGGAGATAAATTCCCGCTACGCGGGAATTTATCCTGTTCCATAAAAGGTATCCCCCGCCTGCCGGCGGGGATACCTTTTACGGGGAAAAATCATTGAATTACCGGATGCGCTATCTCGCCGCGGGATATTATCTCTTCGCCCTGTCCTTGGCTCTCTGAACGTTTGAGAGGGTGCGCTTTCTGATACGCAGGCTCTTGGGGGTTACCTCCAGCAGCTCGTCATCGGCGAGGAATTCAAGGCAATCCTCCAGCGAGAGATTGCGGGGAGGGATAAGCCTCAGCGCATCGTCCGAGCCAGAGGCGCGGGTGTTGGTCAGGTGCTTGCGCTTGCAGACGTTGACTACCAGATCGTCGGTCTTGGGAGAGGCTCCCACTATCATTCCCTCATAAACGGCGGTGCCGGCGGTGATGAACAGCTCGCCGCGCTCCTGAGCGTTGAAAAGTCCGTAGGTGACGGCCTCGCCGGTCTCGAAGGCTACCAGTGAGCCGGTGCTGCGCTTCTGTATCTCACCCTTGTAGGGCTGATAGCTGTGGAATACCGAGCTTAAAATTCCCTCGCCCTTGGTATCGGTGAGGAACTCGCTCCTGTAGCCGAACAGTCCTCTTGAGGGGATAAGGAATTCCAGCCTCATACGGCTGCCCACAGGGGTCATCTGGCGAAGCTCAGCCTTTCTGGTGCCCAGCTTCTCCATAACGGCTCCCACGCTGCCCTCGGGAACGTCTATGACAAGGCGCTCGATGGGCTCATTGAGCTTGCCGTCTATCTCCTTGTAAAGCACGCGGGGGGTGGAAACTCCCAGCTCATAGCCCTCGCGGCGCATATTCTCAATCAGTATGGAGAGGTGCATCTCGCCTCTGCCGGCTACCTTGAAGCTGTCGGTAGAATCGGTCTCGGAAACCCGAAGGGAAACGTCCTTCAGCAACTCTCTGAAAAGCCTGTCCCGCAGCTGGCGGGAGGTAACGAACTTGCCCTCTCTGCCGGCGAAGGGCGAATCGTTCACCGAGAAGGTCATCTCAACGGTGGGCTCGGATATCTTCACGAAGGGCAGAGCCTCAAATGCACCGAACTCGCAGATTGTGTCTCCGATGGTGATGTTCTCGATACCGCTGATGCAGACGATATCGCCGGCCTTGGCGGTCTCAACGGGAACGCGGTTAAGCCCCTCTATCTGGTACATCGTAACGACCTTGCCGCGGTATTCCTTCTTGGTCTGGTGATAGTCGCCGACGGTAACGTCCTGACCCACCTTCATCACACCGCGCTCAATGCGTCCGATGGCGATACGCCCTACATAGTCATTGTAGTCGATAGCGGAAACGAGGTACTGCATTGTGCCCTCCTCGTCAGCCTCGGGGGCGGGAATGTAAGACAGTATCTCGTCCAGCAGGGGCATTAAGTCCTTGCCCTCCTCATTGGGGCTGTGGGTGGCGGTGCCGTCACGTCCGGAGCAGTAGATGATAGGGCTGTCCAGCTGCTCGTCGGATGCGTCTAAGTCCATCAGCAGCTCCAGCACCTCATCGCCCACCTCATTGAGACGGGCATCGGGACGGTCAATTTTATTGATGACAACAATTATCCTGTGACCCAGCTCAAGAGCCTTTTGCAGTACAAATCTGGTCTGGGGCATAGGGCCCTCGGCGGCGTCCACCAGCAGGATAACGCCGTTTACCATTTTGAGCACACGCTCCACCTCGCCGCCGAAGTCGGCGTGGCCCGGGGTGTCGATGACGTTTATTTTTACGCCCTTGTAGTGAATGGACGTATTCTTTGCGAGGATAGTAATGCCTCTTTCGCGCTCGATATCATTTGAGTCCATAACGCGCTCATCGACGGCCTGATTTTCCCGGAAGGTACCGCTCTGCTTGAGCATACCGTCAACGAGGGTAGTTTTGCCGTGGTCTACGTGAGCGATTATTGCGACGTTTCGCAGGTCTTCTCTTATCATACTTTATTCCTCCTGAAGGGACATATTTCAATTCTCCGACTATATATTATAGCACAGCTTGTGGGATTTTGCAAATAAAAATAAAAGCAAGGCGGGAGAAATGTTTTGGTGAATATGCACAGCAAAAAACGGAAAAATGCACAAAAAGCAACGCACCAAGCAAGGACATCGAACGCGGAGCGCGTTGCGCGGGTCCAGGGGGCGCGCTAGCCCCCTGGCAGGTCAAGGGCAGCGCCCTTGCAGGGTCTGGGGCGGCGCCCCAGGTCGCGGCGCCAGCCGCGAAACGGCGCTGCGCATAGCAACGAAAAGGCACAACGCTCTCCCACTAGTTCAAGTTATCAAGAACAAACCAATTTCGCAGCGCCGAAAAGCTGCCGTCCTGCACTCGCAGGAAACAGTGAGCGCCAGCGAACGTTTTTCCGTCCCCAGAACAGCAAGCTGCGGGCGCCCAACTGAAACCCCTCCAGCGCTAGCGCGCCACCTCACCTTTCAGAGGAGGCAAAAGCGGCGGGGGCAAGCCCCCGCCCTACGGCTTAACGTAAAAAAGCCGAGCAGCAGAAAGCCGCTCGGCTAATACAAACAAGTACAAATTTCTGTACAGCTAAAGCAAATGCTCCGGAATAACTATCAATACCAGACTGCATACAGCCGGTATCCCCGCGAACACTCCCGCACAGAGCAAAGCCTTGAAAGGGGTTAGCTTTCTGCGTATCAGCAGGAAAATGTCCGTCAGAAGAACAAGCCCCGCAAATATGCACTCCGCCAGCTTGGTGCCGGCGGAAAAGCCCTCGGTGATACCGATGCCGCTGATGTCCCCGCTGTTCCAGCAGATTATCATCAGAAACAGCAGCACCGCGTGCGCCATTCCCAGCAGAACGTGAACGTTCAAGGGCGTCACCAGCTTTTTAAGCGCGCTCATACCATCAGCTCCCTGTAATCGGTGAAAGAGATGTCAGATTCCGAGCGCAGAGCGGCCTCGTCCTGCGGGAAGATGCCGTTTATGCAGGCCGCCGCCGCGAAGCCTCCCGCCTTGGCGCCCCTTATGCCCTCGATGATGTCCTCAAATACTATGCACTCCCCCGCAGTCAGACCCAAGCGCTCCGCCGCCAGCTCGTAGACGTCCGGGAAGCCCTTGCCCCGGCTGACCTCATTGGTGGAGGCAAAGGCCTCAAAACAATCATACATTCCGTTAGCTATGAGCACTGCGGTGTAAAGCCGCTCGTCGGAGGCGGTTGCAATGGCAAGGCGCACTCCCCTATCTCTAAGCATATGCACATACTCCGCCGCGTGGGGGCGGGGCTTGATGTTATAGGTGTATTCCTCCAAAGCGTAGGAGAACCACTCGGCTATCATATCCTCCGGGCGCTCGTTCAGCGAAAAGCGCTCGTTGGTGTAAACCGCCGCGTCATTGAAGTTCATTGTGGAGACGGTCTTGGCGTAGTCGGGAGGGATAGCTATCCCCCGGCGGGCGAGAAATTTTATGTCAATGTCGCTCCAGACGTGAGCCGAGTCTATCAGCGTGCCGTCCAGGTCGAAAATTGCTCCCTTGAAAGCTGTGATGTCCATTCAAACACCTCCGTCCTTAAAGTATAACACAGGTCGGGGGATTTGTCCAGTAGGCAGACAAAGCGCCTTAACAAAATCTTAATAATATGTAAATTGTGCTTAAGATACTTGTAATTTTTCATAAATTGTAATAAAATAGAGGTATAGATATAAACGTTTACAAAAGACAGGAGGGAGTAAGGCAAGGATGCTTATTTTATCAGGAAAGCCCGTATTCGGCGGCATTGCAAAGGGCAAGCTGTTCTACTTCCAGCAGGACGAGAACGAGGTCACAAAGCGCCTCATCAAGGATACGGAGCGGGAGCTCAAAAGATTTGAAGCGGCAAAAGAGTATGCCCTTGCCGAGCTGGAGGAGCTCTATACCACCGCCCTCGAAAAGGTGGGAGAGAACGAGGCCGGCATTTTCATCATACACAAAATGCTGCTGGCGGACGAGTCCTTCATCAGGTCTATCGTCAGCAGGATAAGCGACGATCACTTCTCTGCAGACTACGCCGTGGCGCAGACCGCAAGAGACCTGGCTCAGTCCTTCCAGAAGATGAGCTCGGACTATATTAAGAGCCGCGCCGCCGACTTAAAGGACGTCTGCGACAGGCTGATAAGACACATTCAGAACAAGGACGAAAAGCGCATCGAGCTGACCGAAAAGGTAATTCTCTGCGCCGACGACCTCATGCCCTCGGAGACCTTGCAGATAGACCTCTCTATGGTGCTGGGCATCGTCACCTGCTACGGCTCTTCAAATTCTCACACCGCCATTTTGGCAAGGACTATGAATATCCCCGCCATCATCGGCATCGGTGCTGAGAAGCTAAGTATGCTGCGGGGTATGGAGGCTATCATCGACGGCTACGACGGCGAGCTTTATATCGACCCGGACGAAAAGACCTTAAAGCGCCTTGCCCGCCTCGAGGAGGAGGAGGCCAAAAAGCGTGAGCTGTTAAAGCGCTTCAAGGGCAGGAAAAACGTCACCTTAGACGGCACTGAGATACAGGTGTTTGCCAATATCGCAGGTCTCAACGACCTCAACTACGCACTGGAAAACGACGCGGGAGGCATTGGGCTCTACCGCAGTGAGTTCCTTTATCTGGGCCGCAACAGCGTTCCCGACGAGGAGGAGCAGTTCTACAACTACCGTCAGGTAGTGGAGAGAATGGGCGGCAGGAAGGTCGTCATCAGAACGATGGACGCCGGCGCCGACAAGAACATCAAATACTTCGGCCTCGCCAAGGAGGAGAACCCCGCTTTGGGAGTGCGCTCCATACGCCTCTGCCTTATGCGTCCGGAGATGTTCAAGACCCAGCTGCGGGCGCTGTACCGGGCATCAGTTTACGGTCAGCTGGCGATAATGCTGCCGCTTATCACCGACATTGAGGAGGTGCGGCAGGCCAAGGCTCTAATAGAAGAAGCCAAGGCGCAGCTGCGCGCCAAGAACCAGCCCTTCCGGGAGGACGTCAAGGTGGGTATAATGATTGAGACCCCGGCGGCGGTGATACTCAGCGATGAGCTGGCGGCGGAGGTGGATTTCTTCTCCATCGGCACCAATGATTTGGAGCAGTATGTTTTAGCCTTTGACCGGCAGAACCTTATGCTGGAAAGCTACTTTGAGAACCGCACACACCGGGCGCTGCTGAAATTCATTGACATCACCTGCCGCAACGCCCACAAGCACGGCATACCCGTCAGCATATGCGGAGAGCTGGGCGCCGACCTGACCCTCACCGAGGATTTCTTAAAGCTGGGAATTGATGCACTGTCCGTAACGCCCTCGCAGGTGCTGCCGCTGCGCCAGCGGATACGCACCGTCAAGCTGGAGGAATGTCGTCAGCTGCCGGGAGCTAAGGCTCACGCAGGTGTGACCTGAAACGCGGCGGCTGGCGCCGCTGCTCAATGAATAATGAAAAAATAATAATTAAGGTATCCAGTCTAATTGCAAGCAATTAGACGAAAGTTTGCTGCGCAAACATTTACTTGCGGCGATGGATTTTAAGCGCTCTTTGAGGGCGCTTTTCTTTTTTTGCAATTTCCTATAAAAAATGGTAATTTGTACTTGATTAAATACTGGATATATGTTATAATATAATATAACAATCTGTGACCCGCATTGTCAGATTTACACTACGGGAGGAATGGGTATGATAAACAACGACCCCATCTTTACCAAGATAGCCGAGGCTCTGCTTATCGAATATACCAGCGTTTACTATGTCAACGCCAAGACCAATGAGTATCAGTGGTACTCTGCCGACACAGAGTTCCAGTCGCTGCACATAGAGCAGGGCGGCGAGGACTTCTTCAAGAACCTCATCAGAGATGCCGATCAGGTGGTCTATGAAGAGGATAAGCATATATTTATGCAGGATATCCAGAAGGAGAACCTGATGGCGCAGGTCGAGAAGGGCACCATGCGCCGCATAGAATACCGCCTTGTCATTGACGGCAAGCCGGTATATCATTCGCTGCGCCTTATCAGAGGCATAAGCCGAGATGACGACTACTTTATCCTGGGCGTCCAGAACGTGGACAAGCAGGTGAGAGAGCGTATGCAGGCGGAGCAGTACGAGCAGGAGCGGGAGATCTACAACCAGATCGCCGGGAGCCTTGCGGCCCACTATGATACCCTCTACTACGTCAACATGGAGGACGACAGCTACTTTGAGTATTCCTCGACAGACGTTTACAAGAGCATGCACGTTCCGCCCAAGGGGCAGGACTTCTTTACAGAAAGCCTGAAGAACCTTAAAATATATGTCCACCCGGAGGACGCCGAAAGGGTAATTCCCCTTTACGACAAGCAGAATATGCTCAACAACCTCAAGAACACCAAGATGTACAACGACACCTACCGTCTGGTGATAAACGGTGAGGTTATGCACTGCCGCTGCTCGCAGATATGGGCCAGCGACAGAAAGCATATCCTTGTGGGAATTGAGAACATCAACGACGAGGTGGAGGCAAAGAAGGCTTTTGAGGAGACCAAGCGACAGAGCGTCACATACAGCCAGATGGTCAACAGCCTGGCCTCGCGCTATGACCTGCTTTACTACGTCAACATCAACACCGGGGACTATTCGAGATATTCCGCCGCTGCAAGCACTGATGACCCCAGCGTAAGAGTTGAGGGGCTCAACTTCTTTGAGGAGAGCTTCAAAATGGCAAATTATGATGTCCACCCGGAGGACCTGGACCGTATCATAACTATACTCGACAAGGACTACATCATCTCCGCACTGGAGAATTCCAAGCAGTACAGCGCTGACTACAGGCGCATTCGCAAGGATAGGGTGGAGCACACAAGGCTCACCATAATGCGCTCCAGCGACAACGTCCACTTCATTCTCGGAATGGAGAACATCGACGAGGAGGTAAAGAAGGAGCAGGAGCAGATAGAGGCTCTCAACCGCGCCAACGAGCTGGCAAGGCGCGACGGCCTCACCGGCACCAGAAATATGACCGCCTACCGCGAGTTTGAGGAGTCTATCCAGCGCAACATCGATGCCTCATCGGAGCACTCCCCCTTTGCTATTGTAATTTGCGACATCAACGACCTTAAGCACGTCAACGATACAGAAGGCCATAAGGCGGGAGATGAGTATATCCGCTCGGCCTGCCGAATGATATGCGGGGTTTTCGCTCACAGCCCGGTGTTCCGCATCGGCGGAGACGAGTTCGCGGCGGTGCTGGCAGGCGGCGACTATCAGAAGAGAGACTCCCTTATCGCCACCCTGAAAAACCGCTCTATCGAGAATCTCAAGACCGGCGACGGTCCTGCGGTGGCGGTGGGCATAGGCGTGTATGACAGCAAGACCGACAGCAAGGTGTCCGACGTGTTCAACCGCGCTGACGAGGATATGTACATAGACAAAACCGCCCTGAAGTCCGGCAAGGCTCTGAAGGACGCCGAAAAGCAGGAGATAAAAATACAGATACCCACTGAACGCAGGCGGCAGCTAGACGGCCTCTTCGAGACCTTCTCCATAGTTGCCGAGGGCAAGTATGTCTACCTCTGCGATATGAGATATGACTATTCCAGATGGTCAAAGGCAGCGGTGGATTCCTTCGGGCTGCCCGGGGAGTATATGTTCGCCGCGGGAGACATCTGGGAGGAGCATATCCACGAGGATGACAGGAACGCCTACCACGAGGGCATCGCTGAGATATTCAAGGGCGAAGCGAACGGTCACGATATGCAGTACCGCGCAAGGAAGATAAACGGCGAGTACAGCGTCTGCACCTGCAAGGGCATAGTGCTCAAGGACGAGAACGGCGACCCGGAGTATTTCTGCGGAGTCATCAGGGACCACGGCGTTCAGAGCAACATCGACTCCCTCACCGGCCTCAGAAACCAGTACGGCTTCTTTGAGGACATACAGTCAAACATCATCAAGAACAATCAGATGCACATTATCATTGCGGGCATCGCCAAGTTCTCCGAAATAAACGAGATATACGGCTACCACTTCGGCAATCTGGTGCTGCAAATGTTCGGCAGGTTCCTGTTTGAGCACGTGGGCAACGCCGGAAGCGTTTACCGTCTGGACGGCACCAAGTTCGCGGTTGTCAGCACTACTCTTTCTATGGACGAGGTTGAGGAAAGATATACCGACCTGCGCACACACTACCGGGAGGGCATCGACATCGACGGCAGGCACATAATGCTGGAGCTCAATTCCGGAGCTATTGCCGTTGACAACTTCAACATCGACTCCCAGACGGTGATGACCTGCCTGACCTTCGCCTACACCGAGTCAAAGGCCCGCCGTCAGGGCGATTTGGTGGTGTTCAACAACGACCTTAACAGCAGCAACAGGCAGAGGCTTGAAAAGCTCCACGCCATCAGAGCTTCTATCGCTCAGGGCTACAAGGGGTTCTATCTGCTCTATCAGCCGGTGGTGGACGCCAAGAGCGAGAGGCTCATCGGCGCCGAGGCGCTGCTGCGGTGGAGGAACGAGGAATACGGCGTTGTGCCACCCGACCACTTTATCCCCCTGCTGGAGCAGGACCCCCTCTTCCCCGACCTTGGAGAGTGGATACTCACCACAGCTATCAGAGACGCAAAGAAGATATTGGAGACCGACCCGGACTTCATCATCAACGTGAACCTCTCCTACACTCAGCTGGAAAAGGCAAACTTTGTGGATATGGTCATCGGCATACTGGAGATGACGGGCTTCCCGTCTGAGCACCTGTGCCTTGAGATAACCGAGAGATGCCGGCTGCTGGATATCGTGCTGCTTAGAAATATTGTAGTCAGCCTGCGGGGACGGGGCGTTCAGATCGCTTTGGACGACTTCGGAACAGGCTTCTCATCTGTCAGCATAGTCAAGGACCTGCCCTTCGACACCATCAAGATTGACCGCAGCTTTGTACGAATGATCGAGGAGGACGACAAGGAGCGGGAGCTCATCAAGGCCTTCGTGAATGTTGCCACCACCTACGGCGCGGTGGTCTGCATTGAGGGCATCGAGACCTCCGGTATGGGCGAGATACTCCGCCAGTACGACGTTCACAGCTTTCAGGGCTACTACTACGCAAAGCCCTTGGAATTCGAGGACTTCATCAAGTGGGGCGAAAACAAATAAACAAACAAAGAGCGCACTTCCCTGCCGGGAGGTGCGCTATTATTATTCGGGAAAACGCCCACCCTCCCATAGGAGAAATATGTAGCAGAAAAGCTATCCCTCCCCGAAAGGGGAGGGATAGCTTTTCTGCATTGTCCCGAGCCGACGAAGGCGGCGAGGGATAAACTGTTCAAATAACATAGAACCAGTTGTTGGCGTTCTCGAAGTCCTTCTTCTCCACAGGCTTGGAGGAGCCGAAGCTGTAAAGCAGCTCCTGGGTCTTGATGCTGACCCTTGCCCCCTCCGGCACAGATGAGGTTATGAAGGCGTTGCCTCCGATGACCGCGTCCTTGCCGATGACCGTCTCTCCGCCTAAGATAGAGGCTCCGGAATAGATGGTGACGTTGTCCATAATGGTGGGGTGACGCTTCTTGTTTCTGAGGCTCTGCCCACCTCTGGTGGAGAGGGCTCCCAGCGTTACGCCCTGATATACCTTCACGTTGTTGCCGATAACTGTGGTCTCGCCGATAACGATGCCGGTGCCGTGGTCGATGAAGAAGTACTTGCCCAGCGTCACGCCCGGGTGAATGTCAATTCCCGTCAGGCTGTGGGCGTGCTCGGTCATCATTCTGGGGATAAGGGGCACTCCCAGCACAAACAGCTCGTGGGCAATGCGGCTGGTGAGGATAGCGTAAAGGCCGGGATAGGAGAATATTATCTCGTCCTTGCTGTATGCGGCGGGGTCTCCGTCATAGGCGGCCTGAAGGTCTGTCTCGATATACTCTCTTATCTTGGGTATCTGCTTAAGGAATTCAAAGGTGATGCGCTCCGCCTCGGCAGCAAGGGTCTCCTCGCAGGCAGAGGCGTACTCCTCCCTGCAAGGCAGCACTAAGGATATCTGCTTGATGAGGTTGTAGATAATGTCCTCCAAAAGCATTGTGGTGTTATTGCGCAGGGTGTAGATTTTCAGGCTGTTGTTCCTGAAATATCCGGGGTAGATAAGGTGGCGCAGCTTTTCAAGGATATCTATGACTGCTTCCTTTTCCGGATGCTCAAAGCGCTTGACCTCGTCGATGACCTTGCCACCGCTGTAGCTTTCCAGAAGGTCCTCCACAATACCGTCTATTTTCTTTTCTATGCTGTTCATATTGCTTCACTCCTTAAATGGGTGTTGTTGTCTTTACTTAGAGCGGAATGAGCCGCCTTTTATATTATACCATAATAATCCGCATTTGTAAAGAGCTTTGGAAATAAATTCCTATAGGTTTCATCGGGAATGGTAGAAGCGGCATATATTGTGGCGTTCTATGTCACCCGGACACAAAATAAAGGTTTTCCTGCTTGACAAAAGGGCTGCGATGTAATATAATTATATAGATGCATAATAAAGGAAAGGAGGAGCCTGCATGAAGCTGAAAGCGATTACCGCACTGCTTGCCGCCGCAGTTATGGCTGTAAGCGGGTCGCTATGTGCCTTTGCGGAGCAGGAGCCTCCCCCGGAAATATCCGACCCCGAGACCTCCGTTTCGGAGGAGACGCCCCCTCCCGAGAGTGAGACCACTCCCTCAGAGACGGCTCCCACCGAGACCTCACCTACCGAGACTACCACCCCCACAGAGACCACCGCTGTCTCAAAGACAACAGAGCAGGAGGTCACTGTGACCGCTACGGTGACTACCGCCGCCTCACCCTCCCCCGCTGAGACCACCTCCACCTCCGAGGAGGAGCCGTCACAGACAGGCACCGAGCCGGCTAAGGTCTCCCTTGAGGTGGGGACTATCACCAACGGGCGCTTTGACGTAAAGGTGAATATCCAGCCTGAAAAGAAGCTGACCACTGCTAAGCTCAACATAGAATTTGACAACTCGGTGCTCTCCTTCAACGGCAGCGAAATAAACGATTATGAGATCGGCGGTATGCCGGTGGATCAGGTCAGCGACAGCCTCTACACCTTCAGCTACATCAACGCCGCAGGCACCGATTTCAGCGGAGTATACACCACCCTGCACTTCTCCGTCAAGGACGATTCCGTTTCCTCAACGGTCATCTATGTGACGGTGGAGACACTGGAGGATATGTACTTAAAAGAGATACCCAACATTGTTCAGAACGGTATAGTCAAGCTGCGAGAGGACGATGATGAGGACATCTCCGCTGCTCCCTCCGACCCGTCATCACAGGCTGAGCAGCTGACGCTGCTGCACATCTACGACAACGCCCTGCCTACCACTCTGGGAGAGCTGGGCATCCCCGATGAGACCAACATCAAGACAGTCAAGCTGCTGGACGAGACGGTAGCCCGCTACGAGCAGGGCGCGCTGATACCCCAAAGCGCGGGCGAGACCGAGCTGATAGTCAAATACATAACCGGCAAGGAACTGCGCTTCAAGCTGGTGGTGCTGAAAGCACCTGTGCTGCCGGATGCTCCCGTCGCCGAGACCGAGCCGTCCGAGCCAGACACCTCCGGCAGAAACCTCGCCATAGCGGCAGCGGTGCTGTTCGCGCTGGCGGCAGTGGCGCTGGAGTTCATCTTCATAATAAAGCCCTTCCGCCGCAAGCCCGCCCCCTCCGATACCGAGGAGGAGCAGGAGGAATTCGTCGCCTACGACGATGACGACGCTCCCGAGCTGGTCTCCGACCCGCAGGAAATGTTCGCCAGACGCAAACGGCCGGAGGATAATCCCGGAAAGAAAAAATAATTTTGAGCCGCTCCCCGAAAACGGGGGCGGCTTTTTTGCGCTAATTGCTAAAGCACAAAGGGCGCAAATTCGTGCATTTTGCCTATTACGAAAGCCTCCCCTTTTATGGTATAATAATATCGAAGAAATAGGCTCTGCCGGAGGATCTCCGGCATTTGAAACGGAGGAAGATATGGAGCTCAAAACAGGCGACTATGTTATGTATATCCCAGTAGGGGTGTGTACGGTGGAAGGCTTTGAGGAAAAATGCTTTGACGGCAAGAACCTCCGCAGCTATATAAAGCTGGTGCCGGAGGCTGGGGCTAAGACCGTCTGCTATCTGCCGGAGGATATGGCAGCCTCCAAGCTGCGCTTTCTGCGCTCGGCGGAGGAGGTAAATGCCCTGATTTCAGAGATACCCGACATCGCCCCCTGCGAGGAAGCAGCCCGGGGAGACCGCCGCACTCAGTTCTCCGAGATACTCAAAAGCGACGACAGCAGAAGGCTCATCTCACTGGTGAAGCGGCTGGCTCACAACCGCATCGAGCGGGAGAATGCCGGCAAGCACCTCTCCACCGGCGAGGAAACGGCTTTGAAGGCGGCAGTTTCGCTGCTCTGTCAGGAATTCTCTGTGGCTCTGGGAATAACGGAGACCGAGGCCGAGGGCAGGATATACGCCCAGCTGGCGGGCTGATGACATCAATATCGGCATAAAGGCGCTTTTCCGCAGGGGAGGGTGCCTGATTTATTTATATAATATTAATTGACAAATTCTGCAGTTTATATTATAATAAAAGTTAAGTTATTTTTGAAACGGAGGAATTCCCTTATGTTACTTACCGGCGCGGATATAATCGCGGAGTGTCTGCTGGAGCAGGGCGTGGATACCGTATTCGGCTACCCCGGCGGAGCAGTGCTCAACATCTACGATACGCTTTATATGTATTCGGATAAGATACACCACGTCATCACCGCTCACGAGCAGGCTGCCTGCCACGCTGCCGACGGCTATTCAAGAACCACCGGCAGGACAGGCGTAGTTATCGCCACCAGCGGCCCGGGTGCCACCAATCTCGTCACCGGCATCGCCACCGCTTATATGGACTCTATCCCCCTCGTCGCCATCACCGGAAACGTCCCCACAGGCTCTCTGGGTCTGGACTCCTTCCAGGAGGTGGACATCTGCGGCATAACAATGCCCGTCACCAAGCACAACTACATCGTCAAGGACGTCACCAAGCTGGCTGACACCATCAGAGAAGCCTTCTACATCGCCAACGAGGGCAGAAAGGGACCCGTCCTCATCGACGTTCCCAAGGATATCACCGCTGCCAAGTGCGAGTACACAAGGCAGACCCCAAAGAAGATAATCAACCACAATCCCGACACCGTAAATGAGGAGATCGAGGCGGCGGCAATGCTCATCAAGAACTCCGCCAGACCCTTTATCTACGCCGGCGGCGGAGTGGTAAGCTGCAACGCCGTTGAGGAGCTGGCTGCCCTTGTGGACAAGATAGACTGCCCTGTGGCGCTTTCTCTGATGGGACAGTGCGCCTTTGACAACACCCACCCCGCTTACACCGGTATGCTGGGTATGCACGGCACCAAGACCTCGGCAATGGTGCTGGGCGAGTGCGATCTGCTGATAGTTATAGGATCTAGGTTCTCCGACAGAGTTATCTGCAATCCCAACACCTTTGCCAAGGGAACCAGGATAATCCACATCGAGATAGACCCCGCAGAGATAGGCAAGAACGTCAATGTAGATATCCACGTCAACGGCGATATCGAATATATCCTTGACAAGCTCACCTCTATCCTGCCGACTATATCTCACCCATACTGGATGAAGAGGGTATACGACTGGAAGGAAAAATATGCCCTGAAAATGATACCCATTGCCGACCCGGAGGAGGTTCTCCCCCAGCAGGTCATCGAGGAGCTGGACAGGCTCACCGAGGGCAAGGCTATAATCACCACAGAGGTAGGTCAGCATCAGATGTGGGCGGCACAGTTCTACAACTTCCGGGAGCAGCGCTCCTTTGCCTCCTCCGGAGGACTGGGAACTATGGGCTACGGCCTGGGCGCTTCCATGGGTGCCAAGCTGGGCAACCCCGACAGGGCTGTAATAAACGTTGCCGGTGACGGCTCCTTCTTTATGAACTGCAACGAGCTCTCCTCGCTGGCAAAGCATAAGATACCCGTTATCGAGCTGGTGTTCTCCAATAACGTGCTGGGAATGGTAAGGCAGTGGCAGAGGCTCTTCTATGACAAGCGCTTCTCCCAGACAGACATCGACCGCGGCACCGACCTTATGAAGCTGGCGGAGGCCTTCGGCATTGAGGGCATACGCATCACCAGAAAGAGCGAGATAACCCCCGCGCTTGAAAAGGCTCTCTCCTGTGGATGTCCCTGCCTTGTAGAGTGCGTCATCAACAAGGACGTAAACGTGCTGCCTATGGTGCCCGCCGGCGCTGACGTGCTGGAGCCCATTATGGAGATAGACTTAAACGAAAACTGACCTTCCGCATAAATGAATAAAACTGTCCCGGGCGGGGCAGTTTTATTATTAGAGGATAGATGTGATATGAGAAACGACAAGACCTTTATACGTTCGCTGACGCTTATCGTCATCGGAGTGGTGCTGTTCTGGGGACTGTTCAATTTAAGCAGCCTGTTCTCGGCGCTGGGTGCACTGCTGGGAGTTATGTCCCCGGTGCTGCTGGGAATACTGCTGGCGATGATACTCAACGTGCCTATGAGCGCCATTGAGCGCAATCTCTTCCGCCCGGATAAGGACAACAACTACGGCAAGATAAAGGGTAAGATAAAGCGCCCGGTATCGCTGCTGATAACGCTGGTCATATGCTTGGGTATAGTTTCGCTGGCCATAGCGCTGGTGCTGCCGGAGCTTATCGACACCGTAGACCAGATGGCCGAAAAGGTGCCGCAGATATCCCAGCACCTGTCCGACATCATCAAGGATTCAAAGCTGCTGTCACGCTTCCTGAATGTGGAGGAATGGACAGCCGAGAACATCGACGCCAAGATAACCTCATTGCTTGAAAACAGTGAGCTGATGTTCCGCACCGTCAGCCAGACAATGAACATTGCCTCCTCGATTTTCTCGGGGATACTCAACTTTGTGCTGGCTCTTTGCTTTGCAGTTTATATGCTGCTGCAAAAGGAGACCTTAAAGCGGCAGCTCCACTGGGTAGTCACCGGGCTGTTCCGCAGGAGCATTGCCGAGCGGCTTTGCAGAGTGGGAAATATGTCCAAGGAGACCTTCTCAAAGTTCATCTCCGGACAGACCATTGAGGCCTGCATTTTAGGCCTGCTCTGCACCTTGGGAATGACTGTTTTCGGCTTCCCGAATTCTTTGGAGATAGGTGTGCTGGTAACAGTCACTGCCTTTATCCCCATTCTCGGAGCCTTTGTGGGAGCGGCTGTGGGCGCGTTCTTTATAATGTTCACCAGCTTTAAAAAGGCTGTATGGTTCCTTGTATTCATCATCGTGCTGCAACAGCTGGAGGATAACCTGATTTACCCCAAGGTGGTGGGAAAGTCTGTGGGACTTCCCTCCCTGTGGGTGCTGTTCGCCATCACTGTGGGCGGAACCGTCAGCGGCATACTTGGTATGTTTGTGGCGGTGCCGGCGTTCTCCATTCTATACTGCCTGTTCAAGGAGTTTATAAGCTATCTGCACGACAGGCGGGCTTCAAAGGAGGCTGCCTCAGAGCAGGAGGTAGCCGAGGGCGAGCAGTAGCTTAACATCTGCGCCCTGCTTGTAAAGTATGTAAATGAGCATAGCGATGAGCGCCTTTTCCTCGTCAATAGCTATGCCCGCGATATTGAATAACCCCTCGCTCTCCGTCCCCCGGAGCAGCGAGGCTATGAGCCCTCCCGCATTATTGCGCGGAGGGCTTTGCTGTGGACGGTGAGGCTCCTCCGGCGGAGGGGGAGGGTCTACTCTGCGGCGCATCTCACGCATACGCCGCAAAGCGTCCTGCCGCATGCGGTCGATATCCTGTTCGTTATAGTCCGCCAAACAGATCCCCTCCCAGCAGGCCGCTCTCCTTTATCATAGGCCACAGAGCCATCAGCCGAAACAGCCGCACGACGCGGTCCAGCTTTGCCTGATTTTCCTCCTTCAGCAGCGGGCGGAGGGCCACCAGCAGGGCGATGTTCTTATCGCCCTTTCCCGCTTGTGATAGCGCCCCGGAGAGCTGCATCAGCTTGGAGATATCCCCGATGGGGTTCTCATTAGCGGGAGCAGCCGGGGCGGGCTGCTCCCCCTGCCCCGATGTGAGCATTGAGGCCAGCTCGCCTATTTGAGCTAAGCTCTCCTTGTCATTTAAGACGCTCTGGAGCTTTTCTATCAGGTCGTCCATTACTTGCCGCCCTTGCTTATCTTATCGTAGAGCGCCTTGGCCTGGGGAGTGGAGAGTATCCTCTCCGCCGACTTTGGGTCGGAGAGTGCCGAGCGCAGGGCGGAGGCCTCCTTGCCCTTCATACCTCCCAGCGCCTTCTCGAACTCCCCGCTTTGCAGCTGGCTCTGGAGTTTCTCGGGGGTGGTCCCCAGCTTGGCGGAGGCTATCTTCAAAAGTGCCGACAGGGTCTTTTGGTCAGGCTGTTTAAAATTGCTCATAAAAAATTCTCCTTTTTGCTATTGCATATATTTTATTTTATGATATAATAATTATTAGTATGACATATAACAGGGGGAGGTGTATGGATGCGCATAATCGTACTGGCAGACACTCATGGCAGTATGAGGGCTATGAGGACTATATTCTCACGCAATGAGGACGCTCCTGTGTTCATTTTCCTTGGCGACGGCGAGAACGATTTGGACCGCATACGCAAGTCCTACCCCGACAAGACCATTCTCTCGGTGGCAGGCAACTGCGACTACTACTCCAATTCTCCCGACAGCGGAGTTTTTGAGGCGGAGGGTGTGAAGATATTCTACACTCACGGCCACAACTGGGGCGTTAAGTACTCCACCGACCGCATCTTCTACAAGGCCAAGGAGCTGGACGCTGACATTGCCCTGTTTGCCCACACTCACAAGCGCTTCTACGAATACACCGAGGACGTTCACATCCTGAACCCCGGCAGCGCTGCCTTCCCCCGGGACGGCAAGCCCCCCTGCTACGCATTCATCGACATCACGCCAAAGGGCATAATGTGCGCCCACGTTGACCTAGTCTAAAATATAATATGAAACCGGGCGGAGAACTGTTCTCTCCGCCCGGTTTTTAGTTCACGCTGCCAATTATATTGACTTGTGCTCACTGTGCCGCGACCGAAGTTTGTTCGTACTGTGGTCTTTGGTACTCGCATTCCACAAGTTGAGGTGCGTGTATCTTTGATATTATTCCTTTCTGCTTACTGATATCACACCATTGTCAGTGTTGATGTGATCTCATTAAAGCCTCATATTTCTGCTTGGTAGCGAGTCCTCCTCGGATATGGCGTTCCTTTTTGTTAAGCTCCAGCAGAGCCTTAACCTTCTCCCAGAGGGCGGGAGAAAGCTCCGGCAGCTTTTCAGTCAGCTCCTTGTGTACCGTAGATTTGCTTATGCCGAAGTGCTTTGCAGTGGCTCTGACTGTGGTGCGGTTGGCAACGGTATACTCTCCCAGCGCTATGGCGCGGGCTTTTTCCGGATCTGTCATCGGTCTCAACTCCAATACGTTAAGTTTGTATTAGAGTATATTCGCCAGGCAGATGTTTTATTCCCGACAAAAACGCCGCCCCTCTCCGGGACGGCGTTATCATTAATTATGCATTTGAGGACTGGTACTTGGTGCTGTAGAACAGCGCTACCCAGCTATGGGTGGGCTCATAATATGCCAGACCCACCTGATCGTAATAGGCGCTCAGAAGGTTCTTCTTATGGGTTCCGTTTGTGAGGTAGGTGTTCATCCAGCCGTGAGCCATTTCCTCATCGGGGAGGCCGGTGCGGTTATCGTAGAAGTACATAACGTCCTCGGCGGTGTCGTAATTGTAGGCGATATTCTCAACCGCCATACCCTTGCCGCCCATTACCTGCCTGATATAGTCGGCAGACTTCTGCCCGTTGGGACGGACGTGGTCAAACAGCGTCTGTATCTCCACCACTCTGACATTTGCCGCCTCGCAAAGCTTGGCGTTGAGGGTCAGCTGCGCGACGCCAGCCTTGGTGCGCTCGGCATTAATGAAGCTCAGCAGCTCCTTTATCTCGGTAGTCATATACTTTGAGACATCGCCCGAGGCAGCGGTGGTGGTGGTCTTGGTGGTAGCCTTAGTGGTTGTTGTAGTAACCTTGGTCGTCGCCTTAGTGGTAGTGGTTGCCTTTGTGGTGGCCTTAGTGGTAGTTGTAGTCTTAACAGTGGCCTTTGTGGTGGTAGTTGCAGATACCGTCTTGCCACCGTTTGAGGTGGTCTGCGAGCCGGAGGAGCCAGAGGTCTTGGTGGTGGTCACAGAGCTTCCACCGCTGCCGTTGGAGCCGCCAGTGCCGGCAAAGCCGCTCTGGCTGCCGCTGCCCTGACCGTCCTCCCCGCCGGGTATCTGCCCTGGTACGGTGGTAACTGTGCCGCTGCCTGAACCGTTCTCGCCGTTCTCGCCGGGTATCTCCTCAACAGGATTGCCGTTCTCATCGGTGAGCACACTGCCGCCCGGAACATCAGAGCTTCCGGAAACAATATTTCCGTCCGGACCTATAACGGTATCCGGGTCTGTGAGGCCGTCCTGACCGGCACTGCCGTTTGACCCTGTTCCGCTGCCGGAGCCGTTTTCATCATCTCCGGGCAGATATCCGGGAGCGTTCAAGCTGGTAACTCCGGGGATATCCTCCCCTCGGTTGGAATCGAAGGTATAATCATCCTCACCGTCGGAAATAAGGTAGAAATAGCTGCCGCCGTCCTCAAGCATTCTGATATTGTAAGCCAGAGCGTCGTCAGAGGCCAGCACCTTCTTGCCCTTAGCGTGGTTTATATTGTTCGCTGCTATTGCAAACTTGGAATAGAGCTTATCCGCAGGGATATCATAGGAGCCGCAGGCAGTGAGCGCCATCACAGCTGAAAGCAATGCAGCTGCTGCCGCCGAGACTCTTTTCGCTTTTGCTCTGTTCATAAAAGGCTCCCCCTCTCCAAACATATTTCCTTATTTTACATTATATCATCGGCTGTTCGATTTGTCAATCTGAAATAAAGAATCATTTAAAAATTTAAGGATTTTGTCATATTTGCCTAAAATGGCTATATTTTTTAACATATATATCCTTGCGGGCTGTGCGGTAAAAGCTCGCCTCCTTACTTTGACAAAAAATTAACATTTTCACTTGAATATCTAATAATTGTGTGAATAACATTGAATTGAGCGGACAAAAATGGTATAATATATTATTGTGTGTGTTCTCCCTTTGGTGAGAGCACTTTTCCAATTCTTACAAAAAGGAGTGTAACTTTATGTTCGACAGCCTTATCAAAGCTATCGAAAAAATAAACGACGCTATCAACGGCGTGGTTTGGGGGTGGCCGGTAATCATTCTTATCCTTTCCACCGGTCTCCTGCTGTCTATCCGAACAAAATTCTTACAGGTCACTCACTTCAAGGAGTCCCTCAACACCACCATCGTCCCCACTATTAAGGGGCTCGGCAAAAAGCGAAAGCAGGACACCCGCACCAATTCCGTCTCCCAGTTCGAGGCCTTTTCGGCGGCTATCTCGGGAACGGTGGGCACCGGCAACATCATCGGCGTTGTCTCCGCCATTCTCACTGGAGGCCCCGGAGCCGTCCTCTGGATGTGGATATCCGCCTTCTTCGGAATGGTCACCAACTACTCGGAGAACGTGCTGGGTCTTTACTTCCGCAAGAAGAACAAGTCCGGCGACCTCTCGGGCGGAGCCTTTTACTACATAGCAAACGGTCTGAAATGGCGCTGGCTGGCTTACGTTTCGGCGGTGTTCTGTCTGTTTGCAGCCATAGGAATGAGCGGCGTTCAGACCAACAAGATAAGCGGCACCGTTTCCGAGGCGCTGAACAAAGTATTCTCCTTTGACGACCTCGGCACCGTCAAGCTCGTCATCGGAGTTGTCGTGGCGGTGACGGCGGGAGCCATCATCATCGGCGGCATCAAGCGCATAGGCAAGGTGGCATCGATGCTGGTGCCCTTTATGTCGCTGCTGTTCATTGTGATGTCCCTCATTGCCATCTGTATGCACATTGACAGGCTGCCCCACGCCTTCGGGCTGATATTCTCCAAGGCCTTCACCTTCAAGGCAGCGGGCGGCGGAGTGCTGGGCTACACCTTTGCAACTGTTATCCGCAAGGGAATGGCGAGAGGCGTATTCTCCAACGAGGCGGGCTTGGGCTCGTCTGTTATCGCGCACTCCGCCTCCGAGACGCGGGAGCCCGTCAAGCAGGGTCTTTGGGGAGTGTTCGAGGTATTTTTTGACACCTTCATCATCTGCACCCTGACCTCCCTGACCTTCCTCACCACCTTTGACCTCACCGGCTTCACCGGCACAGAGGAGGACACCGCAATGGCTATCTCCATGTTTGAGAGCAACTTCGGCTCCTTCGGAGTGGCGGTCTACTCCGTTATCCTGCCGTTATTCGCCTTCACGACGGTGCTGGCCTGGTCCTACTACGGTGAAAAGGCTGTGGAGTTCTGCTTTAGCAAATGCTCCGACAGGACTATGAAGATATCCGTCACCGTATTCAAGGTGATATACATAGTGCTGATAGTATTCTCCACCCTCATCACCAGCGACCTTATCTGGGCGATAGACGACACCTTCAACGGTCTGATGGCTCTGCCGAACCTTATCTGTCTGATAGCTCTGAGCGGTTTGGTAACGAGGATAACCAAGAACTACTTCGACCGCAAAAAGGGCAAGGACGTTGCGCCGATGCTCTCGGCTTATCCCGACTTAAACGAGGAATTCCGAGCGGATATCGAAGCTGCCAACGCAGACCCTGAGATGACATGACACGAAAAAAGCTCCCCTTGTATGGGGAGCTTTTATTTTGGATATTTCCCTAACCTGTAGGGCGAGGGCACGTCAGCACCGGAGGGGTTACTGTCGGGCGCCCCTCACTTTGTGCGCTAAGGTACGGAAAAACGTTCGCTGCGCTCACTGTTTCCTGCGAGTGCAGAATTGCAGCTTTTCGGCGCTGCGAAAAAGCCGTTCTCCCCTGCTTTGGAGGGGAGAACGGCTTTGTTGTTCTATCGTTTCTTGGCGCAGCGCCGAGTTGCGGCTGGCGCCGCAAACGAGGCTCTGCCTCGAGCTCCGCAAGGGCTCTGCCCTTGACCCGCAAGCCTCTGGCGCGAGGCTTGACCGCGCGCTTTTTAACGCGCTTCGCGGTTCGTTATCCCAGCTGTGTGCACTTATTCCGTCACAAGCTCCCGTATCTCCACTCTCTTCACCTTGCGCGAGGCTATGAACGCAAAGACCGATACGCAGATGCATATGAACGCTGCCGCACTGATATAGGTCATAGCGGTGTTGACGGTGTATACTCTAACAAGCCCGAACATTCCGAAAATAAGGTTGAGCAGGCTCTCGGAGAACAGGCTTCCGGCTATAGCTCCCAGCACCGCTCCCGCCAGCGAGATGATGAAGAAACGAAGTGTGAACTGCGCCCTAAGTCTGCCGGAGGTGAAGCCTATGGCCTTGCAGATGCCAAGGTCTGTCCTCTCCTGCGCAAAGGCCGCTGAGCAGACCATCATTACCGCTACAAGAGCGAACACTCCCGCAAAAGCATAAATGACTATCCTGAAGGCACGCGCCGCGATGATGGTAACGTCGCCGCTCATTTCCTCATCGTAGTCGAAGGTGTAGACCTCAACTATATCGCCGAACTTCTCCCTAAGCTCTGCGGCTATAGCCTCGCGCTTTGAGGCATCCTCCAGGCACATTCCCAGATATCCCACATATCGGGAACCCACGCGCTTGGCGGCTTCGATGCCCATAGCCATACTGTAGCCGGCGTCATTCATAGTCTGATAGATACCCGAGACGATGTACTCCGCCTTGAGCTTCTTGCCCTCCACCGTTACCTTGTCACCGATTTTAAGGTCCAGCGCACCGGCAACGGCTTCGGTTATTATCAGCTCGTTGTCCATAAGGGGCAGCTTGCCCTTGAGCAGTCCCGGGATAGTCTCGGGGTACATATTAATCTGTGTTATGATATTCTCGCCGTTCAGGGAATAGTAAACGTGAACGGTGTATCTCTTTACTCTGATGTCGGTGTACTTCTGAACTATCTCCTCAAACTCGTCGAAGTGGTCAACGGCCTCCTCGTTCATATAGTTGATGCCCAGGTCCTCAATGCCTGCGCCCATAGCCTCCAGCGCTGCACGGCTGTCGGTCATAGCGCCCATTACGTTGACGGTTACGGCGAAATAGGTCAGCAGGGCTGTGATGAACAGTATCCCCAGATATCTCTTCACCGATGAGGAAAAGGCGCGGTAGGCTACCGAGAAATTCAGTCCCCGCTTGGTGATGGGGGCGTTTATGCGGCTGTTGAAATATATCTCCTTACGCCCGCCGGAGATAGCCCTGACGGGAGATATCTTCGAGAGCCTGCGGGTGGCAAGGAATACCACCAGCGCCGACAGCGCCAGCATACCTATGACCAGCAGAGCGGCGTCGAGAAGGGCTATGCTCTTATCCGGGATAATGCCGGTGATGCCCTTGAACACGCTGCTGAGTATCCTTTCCAGCGGAATGGAAGCGATGATGCCCAGCACCACTCCGATAAGCTCCGCCAGAACGTAGCGCAGCATTATTACTCTTGTGAGCCTGCCGCTGGTAAAGCCCTGTGCTTTGAGTATGCCGAGGTTCACAAAATCCATTTCCGTCTCAGTCTTGATGCCGTGGGCGATGACTACCAGCACTATCGCAAACAGCACCAGCACAAAGCCGATGACCACATAGAGCACGATATTCAGGAAAAGCCCGGTGTAGTTTGTGGACTGGTCCTTTGTAAGGGCGCCGACGGATTTGCTGACGATGCCTGTCTCCAAATTCAGCTCCCTGATAAACTTCGCGTCGGACATTTCCTTATCGGTCTTGAAAGCATATACAATTTTGAAGAAACTTGTTTGGGTGTCGGTCTCATAGGGGGCTACTGCCTCCCGCAGAGCCTGCCAGTCCTCCCGGCAGAGGAACACCTGCTTCCAGCCCATCATCATAGCGCCGCAGCTGGGCTCCTCCACGAAGCCCTTGATAGTGAACTCGTGAACTCCACCCGCAAACTGTGCGGAGACCGTATCTCCGATATCGCACTCCAGCTTAGCCCGTAGGCCGGTGGGGAGGTATATCTCTCCCGGGGCGAGGGGCGGTATCTCAGCTTCCAGCCCGTCGTATTCAGGGTTCACCAGCTTGAGACCGTCACGCATCTCCTCGAAGAACCAGGAGTTGGAGTCTCTGTTGCCGTTGATGTAGGTGTCCCCCATACGGTCGATGGCATCATAGACATTGACCCTCTCCACAAGGGAGCTGCTCTTGACCTGCTCCATAAGCTCGTCGGTGAGGAGCCTCTCGGCGATTATGCAGCCGGCGTCGCCCAGATCGGCGGCCTCCTGCACGCGCTCGTAGGCGTCGATGTAATTCTCTCTGACGCCGAAGGAGGCGGCAGCGGTGGTGACTATTATAAAGGCCAGTATCAGCACGCTGATAAATGAGCCCTTCTTATGCTTGATATTTGCTTTGAGCAGAGCGGCTATCTCCATATCTCCGCCCCCTTACCAGTGCATAGAGGAGAGCCATGCGTTGACCTGTGTCTCGCGGCTCTTTTCCTCGTTGAGGTCATATGGCGGGAGGGTGAGCTCTCCGATAATTCCGCCGTCCTCGAGGTAAAGTATCCTGCCGGCGCGAAGGGCGGCCCGCAGGTCGTGGGTGACCATAAGTATGCTCTGCCCGGAGCGGTTGAGCCCGGTGAGCAGGTCGAGAACGTCGTTGGTATTTTTGCGGTTGAGGGCGCCGGTGGGCTCGTCAGCGAAGAGGAGCCTCGGCTCGTTGATGACGGCTCTTGCGATGGCGCAGCGCTGCTGCTCGCCGCCGGAGACCTGTGAGGGCAGGTGGCTCTTGATGTGAGAAATACTCATCTGCTCCAGAAGCTCGTCGGCGCGGGCTTTCACCTCCGCGGCGGACTTTTCCTTATTGAGATACCCCGGCACCACGACATTTTCAAACAGCGTCAGGTTGCTGACCAAATGCATCTGCTGGAAGATAAAGCCGAAGTCGGAGCAGCGCAGGGATGCCAGCCTCTTCTCACTCATCTTGACGATATCCTCGCCATCATAGATTATCTCACCGGCGGTGGCTCTGTCCATACCGGACAGGGCGTACATAAGCGTAGACTTGCCGGAGCCAGAGGCTCCCATAATAACGGTGAAGTCTCCCTCATAGAGGTCGATATCCACCTGCGAGAGGACGTGGACCTGTCCTCCCCCGTGAGCAAAGCTCTTGCAGACGCCCTTTGCGGAAAGTATAGCTTTTTTCATAATGTCTCCCCCTTAGTCGTTTTAGGTTTTCCTTACTGTATTTATATCTTACCGCAAAAGTTATTAAGAAGTCTTTAAGTGCACGGCGTGCGCCACGCAAGTCGCGTTACGCTCCTTCGTCGCTTTCATTTGTGCGGGCAACGCACTTTTGCGCCCGCGATTGTAACGTCTATAATTCATCGTAGGGCGGGCTTGCCCACGCCGCTTTTTAACGCGCTTCGCGGCTGCTATCCCTGCTTTTGTGCAGACAATCTTACCTCTGCCAGCAATCCACCGTCCTCACAGTTTTTAAGCCTCAGCTCTCCACCCAACTGCGTGCATATGTACCCCGCAATATAAAGTCCCAGCCCCGAGCCCTGCTCGCTGCCACAGTTATGCCCCCGGTAAAATTTATCCGTAATGAACGGCATATCCTCATCGGGTATCCCCTTGCCATAGTCCCTGAAGGAAATGACCGCATCCTCCCCCTCCCTGACAACGGATATATCAATAGCCGTCTTTGCATACTTTCTAGCATTGTTCACAAGGTTCCCGCAGAGCTGCGCCAGACGGCTCCTGTCGCCGTTGACGGTGATGCTCTCCTCCGGCTTTTGAAAGCGGATATCCCCCTGCTCCCCGGAGAGCTCGTCTATGACATCACTAAGGAAGCCCGTCAGCTCTAACGGCTCGGGGTTCATTTTCAGCTTGTCAAGGTCAGCCAGCGAGTGCAGGAAAAGGTCGTTGGTGAGGTTTGCCACCTCGTCGCACTTTCTCATCAGTACCGAGATGTATTTCTGCCGCTTCTCAGCACCCGAGTCAAGGTTTGCCTCCAGCGCCTCGGCATAGACCCTTATAGACGCAATAGGCGTTTTGATATCGTGGGAGAGTGTGGCGATGACGGTCTTGTTGTTCTCTATCGCTTCCCGCTCACAGCGTCTTGCCTTGGTTATCTCCCGACGCATACTGTCAAAGGCCCAGGTAAAGCTGCCGAAGTAGTTGGAGCGCTCGTAATTAAGCGGAAGCTCGAAGTTGCCGCGGGCAATCTCCTCCGCGAAGCGCTTCATTTTATCAAAGGGGCGCAGCACCGCAAAATAGACATAGCAGAACACCGCCGCTATCACCGCAAGGGACACCCCGCAGTAGACGTAAGCCATATTCTCGCTGCGGCTCTTGTCCGATGTCTCGATAAGCTCCTGCCGGAGCTCTTCCGTAAGGGCGTCGGCCTCTTCATTTCTGCCGCTTTGGTAAAGTCGGCTTATCTCGCTCACCGTCACCGCCTGCTCTCCCCGGGCATCTCTGTCGCTGCTGTTCCTGCCGGAGATGATGAAGTATGCGGTGAGGGCTATCATCACAGCCGCGAAGAAGCTCGCGGCGGCTGTCAGCTTTAGCTTCATTTGTCCCCCTCCAATATGTAGCCGACCTTGAAAACGGTCTTGATGTAGCGGGGCTTAGCCGGGTCGTCCTCCAGCTTTTCCCGCAGCCAGCGGATATGCACCGCCAGCGTGGAGGGCTCAACCTCCGAGAAGGCTCCCCAGACCTCCGAGAGCAGCTTTTCCTTTGTGACCGCCTGACCCATATGCCCACAGAGGCAGGCCAGCAGGTCAAACTCCTTAAGGGAAAGCAACACCTCCTTGCCGGACTTGCTGACTGTCCGGGAGGTGATGTTCACACTTACATCTCCGAAGCTTGCGGTCTTTTCCTCTCCGGAAAAGCCGTAGCTGCGGCGCATAAGAGCGTTGACCCGGGAGAGCAGCTCCTTCATTGAGTAGGGCTTGGGGAGGTAGTCGTCCCCGCCGATATCGAAACCTGTGACCCTGTCGTCCTCGCTGGTGCGGGCGGAGGCGAAAATTACCGGAACGGTGGATACCCTTCTCAGCTCCTTGCATATCTCAAAGCCGGTGGCGTCCGGGAGGTTTATGTCCAGCAGTATCAGCTTGAAGCTTTTCTCCGATAGGAGGGAGAAGGCCTCCTCCGCCGTTCCGGCACAGGTGACGCTGTAGCCATAGCTTTCCAGCATATCGGATATGACCATAGAGAGGTCGACATCGTCGTCTATTATCAGCAGTTCGTTTTTCATAGTCGCAGCTCCTTAAATCAGGGAGAATTGTTTTCACAACTATTATAACACATTCTCCCCAGCCTTGCAAGCACAAAAAAGCGCCCCCGCAGGGACGCTTGTTTCATTATTCACCTTACACTCAGAAAGCAAACTGCCGAGCCCGAAGGAGCCCGGCAGCGCTGATGTGAAATATCAGAACATATTAAACATAATGTTGTTGAGTGTGCTCTCCAGCAGCTCCTGTCTGCCAGAGGAGAGGGAGGCTGTTACCTCACCCTTCTCGAGAGCGTACTTCTCCAGATCCTCCATAGTAACCTTGCCATCGATGATGTCCTTGCCGATGCCGGTGGTCCAGGAAGCGTATCTGTCCTCAACGAACTTGTCAAGTCTGCCGTCCTCGATGAGCTTTACAGCTATGCGCAGACCGAGAGCGAATGCGTCCATACCTGCGATGTAGCTGTAGAAGATATCCTCCTTGGTGTAGCTGCCGCGGCGGGCCTTGGCGTCGAAGTTGAGGCCGCCGTTGGTGAAGCCGCCTGCCTTGAGGACCTCATACATACAAAGAGCTGCATCGTAAACGTTGGTGGGGAACTGGTCAGTATCCCAGCCCAGCAGCGGGTCGCCCTGGTTGGCATCGATGGAGCCGAAGAAGCCGTTGTCGCGGGCAACTCTCAGCTCATGCTGGAAGGTGTGCTGTGCAAGAGTAGCGTGGTTGGCCTCAATGTTCATCTTGAAATCCTTGTCAAGGCCGTACTTGCGCAGGAAACCGATAACGGTAGCGGTGTCGAAGTCGTACTGGTGCTTTGTGGGCTCCTTGGGCTTGGGCTCGATGTAGAAGTCACCCTTGTAGCCCTTGCTCCTTGCATAGTCAACAGCAAGTCTCATAAGTCTTGCCATGTTGTCCAGCTCAAGACCCATATTGGTGTTCAGGAGGGTCTCATAGCCCTCACGTCCGCCCCAGAAAACATAGCCCATACCGCCCAGCTTGATGGTGGAGTCGATAGCCTTCTTGATCTGTGCGGCAGCGTATGCGAATACGTCAGCGGAGGGAGAGGTGCCGGCGCCGTGCATATATCTGGGGTGATCGAAGCACTTTGCAGTGCCCCAGAGCAGCTTCTTCGAGGGGTCAGCCTTCATCTTCTCGGCAACGTAGTCAACGATCTCGTCAAACTTTGCGTTGGTCTCTGCCAGAGTGCCGTACTCGGGAGAGAGGTCGCGGTCGTGATAGCAGAAATAGTCTATCGAGAGCTTGTCCATGATCTCGAAGGCAGCGTCTACCTTGGCCTTGGCTCTTGCCTCGGGAGCAGCCTCGCCCCAGGTCTTGTCAGCAGTGCCTACACCAAACATATCGGTGCCGTCGCCGCCCATGGTGTGCCACCAGGAGAGAGCGAACTTCAGCTGCTCGCGCATAGTCTTGCCGCCTACTACCTCTTCGGGGTTGTAGTACTTGAATGCCAGCGGATTTGTGGACTTGGGTCCCTCATAGGGAATCTTGGGAATGTTTGCAAAAAACTCGGACATAATAAAACCTCCAATTCTACGGCGCGAAGCCTTATAGTTACCCGCACCTAATACATTATCATTTTACACCAAAACGGGGTGCTTTGTCAATAGATTTTCAGACATTTTTAACATCTCCGTCAGGCTTTTCTGAAAACCGCCGTAACGTTCATTCTGCCGTCCTCGATGCGGGCGAAGATATCCCCGCCCATCATAGTCATCAGCCGGCGGCAGATGTAGAGCCCCAGCCCGCTGCCGGGCTTGCCGTCTGAGTTGGTGCCCCTCCGGAAGCTGTCGAAGATGTGGATAAGCTCCTCCCTCGGCAGAGTGCAGCCGGTGTTGGATACGGTGATGAGCCGGCAGTCCTCCTCCTCGGAGAAGGAGAGGGCTATCTCCCTGCCGTCGCCGTATTTTATGGCGTTCTCCATAAGGTTTTGCAGAACCTCTTCGGCTCTGTCAGGGTCGCACTTAATAAGGCAGTCGCTGTACTCCCCAATGACAAAGGCGGTGTGGGTCATCGCCAGCTTGTCGCTGTAATAGCGCTCTATCCTGCCAGCAAGCTCTGAGAGGTACTCCTCTCCCTCACGGACGGTAAAGGTAAGGAAGTCGTCGTTCACAGAGCTGATGAGGCTCGAAACGTAGCTCTCTATCTCGTCGGCGCGGTCACCGATGCCGTCGATGACCTCCCGCTGTCGGGCCTCGTCCTCATATATGCCCTTTTGCAGCGCCCTCACCGAAAGCTTTATAGCCGACAAGGGAGATTTGATATCGTGGGAGATGGACAGAAGCAGGGTTTGCCTGTCCCGGTGGAGGGAGAGCTCCCGCTCCTTTTGCTGCTCTAAGCTCTCCCGGAGCATATCCGTCCCCCAGATAAACCGTCCGAAGTAACGCCCGCTATCCTCTTTAAGTGGTACGGTCAGGTTGCCCTTGGCCAGCTCGTAGGGCAGCTCGCTCAGCTCGTTAAAGGGCTTTACAAGCCGCCTTTTCAGGTATATCAGCACCCCAAAGGTAATAAGTGCCGCCGCCCCGGCAGTTAGGTTCAGGATAAGCCGAGTGCTGCCCCCGCTGCTTTTCCTTATCCCGAAGCGGCAGACCCCCTTTGAGGTGCGGCGGTAGATGAAATTCCCCTTTTCGGAGTAGAACCTCTCGCTGCCATCGTCAAGGGTGAGGGAGGTGATGTACTCTGTCTCGGAGATATCCGGCTGCTGGCCGGCATCGATAGCTTTAGCAAGGCGCTCCGCCTCAACTATGTACGTCCTGTCCTCCGGCCCGCCCTCATAGGGAATCAGAAGGTTTATCACAATAAACAGAGCCGCAAACAGCACCGCTGCCGCGGCTATCAGCCTGTTGTAGCTTTTCATACAAACTTATACCCCACTCCCCAGACGGTCTGGATATGCTCCGGCTTCTTGGGGTCACGCTCCAGCTTTTCCCGCAGGCGCTTGATGTGTACCGTCAGCGTTTGCTGTTCCGATTCGGAATCACTGCCCCAGATGTAAGAGAAGATGTATTCCTTTGTCAGCGTCTTGCCGATGTTCTCGCAGAGCAGCAAAAGCAGCTCATATTCCTTGGCGGTCATTTCCAATGGCTTGCCCGAAAGGGAGGCGGTGCGCTCGGCGCGGTTGAGGGTCAGCTCCCCGCATTTGAGCTCGTCCAGAGAGTATCTGCGCCGGAACACTCCCGCTATCTTCGCCAGCAGCAGGTCGATATCGTAGGGCTTCTCGATGTAGTCGTCCGCCCCGGTGATGAGGCCGTTGAGCTTGTCGTTCTTGTCCGTCCTGGCACTTAATATGAATATGGGTGCGTCGCTAGTGCGCCTTATCCTCTCGCAGACGCCGAAGCCGTCCAGCCCAGGCAGCATTATATCCAGCAGCACCAGCCGGGCGCCGTATTTGTCAAACAAATCAAGGGCGCGCTCGCCGCTGTCGGTGCAGCTGACGGTGAAGCCCTCCGCCCGCAGCAGGTCGCAGAGCAGCTTGGATATCTCGCTGTTGTCCTCAACTATCAGAATGTCGGTCATAGGCTCACCCCTGTCTTTCCAAGTCTCTTTTTCTTTTGTATTGCTTATAATGCTTAATGCACAATTCACAATGCACAATGAAAGTATCGCCTGCGGCGATGTTATGTCCATTCGGACACCATAGTTTGTAGTATAATGCACTCGTGAGCGTTTTACGCACTATGCATAAAGCCCGAGATGGGTAATCTGAATTAATAATTCAGATACCGTCCGCGTCAGCAGACTCCATAATTGTGCATTGTGAATTGTGCATTGTGCATTGAAAAGCCTGTTATTTGTAGTCCACAGTACCGCCGGCAGCGGTAACGCCCAGATGTGAAATGTCCCCGAAGCCGTGGAGCCGGAAGTTCACTGCCTCCCCAAAGCGGTCGTCGGTGCAGACTGTGGCTATGGCGGTGGGCTCGGCGCTGAAGGAATTAAGCGCCACCATCGGCGGGATATTAAGCAGATGCGAGAGTGCTATGCAGGTAGCCCCGAAGTGGCAAAAAAGCGCCACCGTCTTATCGGTGTCGCCGGTGCGGCGGTAGGCTCTCCCCTCTCTGACAAGTCCCAGGCTCTTCAAAAGCTCGTCAATGCCCTCGGCGGCTGCCTGCGCCCGGGGGAGATAGTCGGTGCCCACAAACTCCGGCTGGCTTTTTAATTCTATATCAAAAAGCTCGCGGCTTTTAGTCCAGATTTTTGGACTAATATCCCATGTTGCCTCCCTCTCGCCGGTGGAGATGTCGTTTATCTTAACATCGAATTCGTGGAGCCATTCCCGCTCCTCAGCCCTGATGCCGGAGAGTGCGGTAAAGAACAGCGCCGTCTCCTTCGCCCTTCCCATAGGGGAGGTGAAGGCTAGGTCTATCTCCATTGCGGTGAGGCGCTTTGCCAGAGCCTCCGCCTCGGCTCTGCCCCGCTCGGTGAGGCAGTCATGCTCGTAATCAGGGTGTCCATGCCGTATGAACAGCAGCTTCATAGCTTTCCTCCTGTGATGTCCTCCGCCAGACCTATCTCAATGGTCAGGGAGCCGTTTTCGTCTAATAACCTGCCCGCCAGCCGGGAGGTGTTCAGCCACCCCAACGCCTTCGAGTCGGTGATGACCCGGGGGCGGGTAAAGGGTGCGCCAATGGGCGCTTCGTTCTCTATAAATATGCGGCAAGGCTGACCGGTGTAATCCTCCCCCTCCAGCATATATCTGGCGGAGAGACCTCCCTGCCCGGAGCGTGACCGCTGGGTATCGACTCCTCCGGGGAGGATATCCCCTCTGAACACCCCGCCGTCGCAGTGCCCCGTAAAGGGCAGCAGCCGGACGGTGTCAGCGCCGGAGCTTACCTCAAAGCAGCCGCTTATATCAACGTGAATTATTAGTCTTTCCATCCCCGCACCACCAGCCACTTAAGGTCCTTAACGCTGTAAAGAGGCACCAGCGGGAGTATCACCGGGACGGTCACAGCGTAGGCCTGGAACATGGGATCCTCGCCGTAGGTCTTTTCCCAGCGCAGCTCGGTGCGCCTTGTACCGGTGAGTATCACATACACTATCCCTGCCCAGCCAACTATCGCCATTGCCCACTGCCACCAGCCGGAATACACATTAAGTCCAGAGACGAATATTCCCGTCCACAGCAGCAGCTCCCCGAAATAGTTGGGGCATCTTACCATTCTATAAAGGCCGGTGTACACAAAGGACTTGGGCGCCCGGCGCTTGGCCTCCGCCTTCTGGGAGTCGGCGATGAACTCGATGAATATGCCGGCTGCCGCCAGTATCAGCCCCGCCAACACAAAGCCGTCAAAGCCCTTGCCGCTCTGAACTCTGAATAGCACCGGGCATACCATGCATACATAAAGCCCCGAGCACAGTGCCCACATGGCTATCTTCACAAAAATGGGCGCCTGCTTCTCCTCTTCGTTTTTGAAGCGCTCCCGATAGGTCTTGAAGGCCACCTCCCGCAGCAGCAGATAGCCCCCCAGCCTCAGGCCGTAGAAAACCAGCAGCCCGCAGAGCAGCCCCGTAAAGATATTGAATTTCAGGTCGGGCAGGATAAAAAGTGCCACTGCCACCCCCGCCACCGAAAGCCCGAAGCCGGCGGAATAAAACCAGCGGGTCTTTAAAAAGCCCAGCAGCGTTATTACCAGTATAACGGCAAATACAACAGTAAGCTCCATATGGATACCTCCGTTCAGATTTAGTCAGAGTTTCTCACTATGATTATATCAAAGATTTCCCCCGCTGTCAATCAGATGAAAAAATTGTGACATTTTATGTCGAATTTTGTTGACATTGCCCGAACGGTGTGATATACTATATGTAGTATGTGCAGCAAGAGGTGCTGCGCTAGCTTTTGTCTTGGAGAGGAGTGATGACTGTGAAAGAGGAGACCGCTGCACTGCCTCCCTATTCTGTGCTCATCACTGTCTATGACAAGGAGCTGCCGGAAAACCTCAACGACAGTCTTGAAAGTATGCTCATGCAAAGCTACCCTCCCACCGAGCTGATACTGGTCTGTGACGGACGGCTGACCTGCGAGCTGAACATCATCGCCAAGTCCTTTGAGAGCGAGTATAAGAAAATGCTCAAGGTCATCAGGATAGACGAGCACGTCGGAGCTGCGGCAGCCATCAACGAGGGTATAAAGGAATGTACCTGCCCCTTTATCGTAAGAATGGATTCTGACGACGTCTCCTACCCCGACAGGTGCTTAAAGCAGATGAAGCTGTTTGCCGAGCGTCCCGATTTGGATATGGTAGGCACCTTTGCGGAGGTCTACGATATCACCGAGGGCAAAACGGTGGGAGTGAAGCATATGCCCACCTCAAATAAGAAAATAAAGCGCTACGCCCGCAGGCGCAACCCCTTCTGCCGGCAGACGCTGGCATTTCGGCGTGAGCTGGCGATAGAGGTCGGTGGCTATGCCGAGCTTGAGGAGTGCGAGGACTACGAGTTCGCGGTGAGAATGTTGTCGGCGGGGGCAAAGGCGAGAAACATACCGGAGGCGCTGGTGAGATACCGGGTCTCGGAGGAGGATTACCGCAAGCGCAAGAGCTGGAAGGCTACAAAGAATTTCATTGCAGTGAGAAAGCTCAACCGCCGCAACGGCTCCTGCTCAATGCTTGATGTGATGATACCCTCGGCGGTGCAGCTGGGACTGTGCGTTTTGCCCTGGCGGGTGACGAAGAAATTTTACTGCCGGATGAGAAAGAACGGGGAAAAGCACACCAAATCGGCAAAAGCACAATAACGCTGACTAATACGGCCATACGGCCGTATTTTTATGTCATAAGGGGTAACGAACGCGAAGCGCGTTAAAAAGCGCGCGGTCAAGCCTCGCGCCAGAGGCTTGCGGGTCAAGGGCAGAGCCCTTGCGGAGCTCGAGGCAGAGCCTCGTTCGCGGCGCCAGCCGCGACCCGGCGCTGCGCAAAGCAACAAAAAAGCACGACGTTTTCATACCACTCCAAGTTATCAAGAACAAACTAAATTCGCAGCGCCGAAATGTCACAGCTCTGCACTCGCAGGAAACAGTGAGCGCAGCGAACGTTTTTCCGTACCTTTGCCATCAAGCTGAGGTTTCGCGGAGGGAGCAAGCCCCCGCCCTACAGGAGAGGCAACGCAATCCGTGAACAAATTGTAAACAAACTGCCGATTTTTTGTGCTGACTATTGCATTTTCCCGGCAGTGTAGTATAATAAGAATTAGGTTAGCACTCGCAAGGCGAGAGTGCTAAAATCAACAGAAAGGACAGATAACTATGCAGACAAAAGAATTCAAAGCAGAATCCAAGCGCTTGCTTGATATGATGATTAACTCCATCTACACCCATAAGGAGATCTTCCTCCGGGAGCTCATCTCCAATGCCTCGGACGCTATCGACAAGCTCTATTTCAAGTCGCTGACCGATACCTCTATGGGCATCAACAAGGACGAGCTGGCTATCGAGCTGGCTGTGGATAAGGAGGCCCGCACCCTCACCGTCTCCGACAACGGCATCGGTATGACCGAGCAGGAGCTTGAAGATAATCTCGGCACCATCGCCAACTCCGGCTCCTTCAAGTTCAAGAACGACAACCAGCTGGGAGACGACGTTGACATCATCGGACAGTTCGGCGTCGGCTTCTACTCCACCTTTATGGTGGCCAGCGAGGTCACTGTCATCACCAAGGCCTACGGCTCCGACAAGGCCTACAAGTGGCACTCCAACGGCGTTGACGGATATACTGTTGAGGAAACCGAAAAGGACAGCGTCGGCACCACCATTATCTTAAAGCTCAAGGAGAACACCGAGGACGAAAAGTACGACAAGTACTTGGAGCAGTATCAGCTTCAATCGCTGGTGAAGAAGTACTCCGACTATATCCGCTTCCCTATCAGAATGGATGTTGAGCATACCAACTACGATGACGAGGGCAAGGAGCAGAAGGAGACCACCCACGATACCTTAAACTCTATGACACCTATCTGGAAGAAGTCTAAAACCGAGCTCACCGACGACGATTACAACAGCTTCTACACCGACAAGTTCATGGACTACACCCCGCCCATTCTCCATATCCACTCCAAGAACGAGGGCACTGCCACCTATGACGCCCTGCTCTATATCCCCGGACGCGCCCCCTTCGACTACTACTCCAAGGACTACGAAAAGGGCTTACAGCTCTATTCCAGCGGAGTTATGATAATGGAGAAGTGCGCCGACCTGCTGCCCGACTGGTTCAGCTTTGTAAAGGGTCTCGTTGATTCGGAGGACCTTTCGCTGAACATCTCCCGAGAGCTTTTGCAGCATGACAGGCAGCTGAAAATAATCGCCAAAAATTTGGAGCGCTCCATCAAGAACGAGCTGACCAAGCTTTTGAAAAACGACAGGGACAAGTACCTGAAATTCTACGAGATATTCGGCCTTCAGTTCAAATTCGGCATCTACCAGAGCTACGGCGCCGCCAAGGATACGCTGGAGGATCTGCTGATGTTCAATTCCTCCTTCGAGGGCAAGCCGGTAACTCTGGCGGAGTACGTTTCCCGAATGAAGGAGGATCAGAAGGAGATCTATTACGTCTGCGGCGAGAGCGTCGCAAGGATAGAGCAGCTGCCTCAGCTGGAGCTTGTAAAGGACAAGGGCTATGAGGTGCTCTACCTCACTCAGGACGTGGACGAATTCGCAGTAAAGGTAATGCTCAATTACAAGGACCACCCATTCAAGTCCATCTCCGACGGCGACCTTGATCTGGAATCCGACGAGGAAAAGGAGCAGACCAAGAAGACCTCCGAGGAGAACAAGGATATGTTCAAGTTCATGACTGAGGCCCTTGCCGGCAAGGTCAAGGACGTAAGACTCTCCTCCAAGCTGAAAACTCACCCCGTATGCCTGTCGGCGGAGGGCAGCATCACTATCGAAATGGAAAAGGTGCTGAGCGCAATGCCCCAGAACGAAAACCAGGACGTCAAGGCGCAGAAGGTGCTGGAGCTCAACGCCTCCCACCCCATCTTTGAAAAGCTCCGCGGACTGTACGATACCGATAAGGACAAGCTGACCGAGTACACCAAGCTGCTCTACTCTCAGGCTTTGCTCATCGAGGGCCTTGCCGTTGAGGACCCGGTTGAGTTCGCAAACCTTATCTGCAATCTGATGGTATAATTCAACTGTACAAAAAAGCTCCCTCATTCGAGGGAGTTTTTTTATGCCGTAAAAGCTTTATCAGATAACATCGTCATCGTCGGAGGGAGCGGGGTCCGCGGGCTTTTGCTCGGGCGCCGGCGAAGGCTTCGGAGCAGGCTTGGCTGCGGGCTTGGCCGCAGAGGTCTGCTTGTTGAGCTTGACCATCTCGAAGATAAACACCTCAATGGAGATGAGCACTATCACTGCTGCTACAACTATCAGCGCGATGACCCAGCCCTTCATGCCGCCCTTGCTCTCGCTCTCGGAGTCAGAGCTCTTTGCGGTGTCAAAGGACTTTTCCTTATCCTCGTTCTTTGCCTTGTCGGCCTTGGCAGTCTCGGCATTGCGCTCCGCCTCGGATTCGTCATAGGTGGGGTTCTCGTTGGATTTGCCCTCGCCGCCGTTGTTCTCGATGCCTGCGGCGGAGCCGGTGCTGCCCACCTTTATGCCGGTGGTCTCGGCGGTGAGGAAGCCAGAGAGCCACGCCAGTGATGCGTTCCAGTTGATAGTGCACTCGTTTACCGACCAGGCCTCGATGTTGTCCAGGTAGCACTTCTGGGGAGGGATAGTCCCCTTCTTCCAGCCCATACCCTGCACCCAGGGGTCCTGCATACCGGAGTTGGGTCCTCCCGCAAGCACTCCGCAGGGAGCCTTCGGGAAGGTCTGGTCTATCTGATAGGACCAGAAGCGGTGGTGGGGATATTCGGTGGTGTGGGTGCCGTAGCCGGTGACGTAGCTCTGGTCAAGAGCGTTGCGTCCCAGCAGGTAATCAAGGCCGCCCACTGCGCCGTCCAGATATTTATCGTCATCGGTGATGATATATGCGTAAGCAAGGACTATGGCGTTATCCGCCGCAAAGGAGTTGCTGCCCCAGATATAGCCCTTGTCGCTGTCGTTGTAGCTTAGGGTAGACTGCCCGTAGGGGAGGCCGTAGCCCTGCTTGCTCTCGATATCGAGGAAGTGGTCGCCGGCCTTCTTGACCGCGTCCTTGATTATGTTCACGTCCTCGGTGTCGAAGCTCTTTAAGTTGAGTGCCGCGCTGAAGGTTCCCAGAGCTGCGGTGTTGCCCCAGTCGAAGGAGCCAACGGTGTCCACGCTCTCGCCGCCGCCCAGAGCGGTGGGAACGTCAAGGAAGAACTTGCTCTCGGTGGTCTCGTCAAAATAGTCCTCGTCACCGGTGGTGATGAACAGCTCCATAGCTGCCCAGTAGAACTCATCAGTTACATCGTCGTCGCCGTAGGCGCCGCCGCCCACGGATTCGTCAAGGGGAGCGTACATATCCGGGTGCTTCTTGGCGGCCTCATAGGTGAGCTTGGCCTTCTCCAGGCACTCGTCTGCAAAGGCATCGTCGATGCCCTTCCAGAGCCTTGCCGCCTGAGCTGCACAGGCCGAGAGATTTAAGGTCGCCGCCGTCGTGGGGGGCTTGATGATGCGCTTCTTGTCATCGTCGGCGGGAGCCACGCCCAGACCCGTCCAGGTCTCGTCGTGAGCCTTGTGATAGGCCATTCCCGCATAGTCCCCGGAGGAGACTATCATCTTGAACATCCATTCCAGCTCGTACCTTGCCTCGTCCAGCAGGTCGGGATAGCCGTTGCTGCACTCAGGGAGGTACATCGTCCCGTCGGCAAAGGCGTTCTCGAAGCCCAGCGCCTTGGCTGTCTCGTACTGGTTCTGCATCATCCACAGAGAGAAGCCGCCGTTGACCACATACTTGCCGTGGTCGCCGGCATCGTACCAGCCGCCGGTGACGTCAACAGTGCCGGAAGAGCCGGTGTAGCCCCAGGTCTGCTGTATCTCGGCGTTGTCGGAGGGGTGCCCCGCCGCACGCGCCAGCGCGTTCTTGTCGCCGGAGGTGATGTACTGGCTTTCAATAGCTATGCCTGAGCGGTTCTGATAGAAGTAGTTGAGGGAGTCGTAGAGCAGGCTGGACCAAACGTCCTCGTCCCCTACTGTGAAGTCCCGGCTTACGGCGCCGTTGGAGGCCTCGATGTGGTAGGTGCCCTTGTCCTTGACATCGGAGAAATCCAGAGTGTGAACGGTGTCGCCGGAGTCGTCGTCATAGCCAAAGTACTCGCTCTTACCGGAGTACACCGACTTGCCGGAGCTGTCTATGACCTCAAAGTCCACACCGCTCTTGTTGGTGCAGAGAAGAGTGGCTCTCTTTGCCCGGTCGGAGAAATACCCCACCTGATTGGTGAGTATCTCCGCCCGCTGCCACTCCTCGGGAGCAACGTAGTCGTTCTCGTCGGAGGTCAGGTCGATGAGGGACATATTGTCAAAGGTGATGACCGTTCCCGCCGGGAAACAGTCTCCCTGGGTGTACTGTCCGTCGCCGCCCAGATGGAACGCCCACTCTGCCACCTCCACCGTCTGCCCTGCCGTAAAGGTCAGGTCAACAGTCTTGGTCTCGTTGGCGCCTATCTGTATGCAGTCCCAGTGGGAGTCAAGGTCGTAGCCGTTGGACATATTGTGCCATACCTCGATGTTACCCTCCAGGTTGCCTATCTTGGTGTAATACTTTCCGGCGTGGTCGGGGGTTATCTGATACCTTACCCGGTACTGATGCCCGGAGATTATTTTCAGTCCCCTGTGGCGGAACTGGCAGTCCCACCTGTCCTCGCCGCCTCGGGAGGCTCCGCCCGGGTTGACGATAGTTACCTTGTAAACGCCGTTCTCGATGGAGAAATCCATCTCTCCGGCGATGGACTCAACAATGTGCCACGGCAGACCCACGCCGTTCTCGAAGTCGGTCTGACCTAGCTGCTCGCCGGCATGAGCGGTTATCATACCGACAAACTCTGTTGGAACGGCGCTCACAGCCATCAGCACAGCCGCCGCTGCCGCGGCAAGCCTTAGGAATGGTTTTTTCATATCTTTTCCTCCATTTTATTTAATTCGGAATTCACCTGTTCGCCTCCACTATAGCCCTGATGAGGAAGTAGAGCTCATAAACAAGATAGGCGATGATAAGGGGGTTCTTGAATACCTGCCCCAGACGCTGGCCTATGGGCATAGCGCACTGCCCGTCCTTGACGGCGGTTATCTGCCAGCCGTACACCAGCAGCACAAAGCTACCGATGAGGAACACCAGTATCTGTATCACCATAAATATCTCGTCTGAATAGCCCCAACCGATGACGTCCGCAAAGTCGTAATAGCTGGCGATAACATTGTTGAAGATGTGTATTATTATGGTCGGGACGATGGAGTTGCAGCGTATGGCCACTGCTCCCATCACCAGTGCCGAGCCGAAGGCCGACACCGCCTGCGGGATATTGCCATGCATTATCCCGAAAAACAGCGCCGAGAAGAACACCGCCAGCCATCTGCCGTAGGGCTTTAAAAGCGTTAGGATAAGCCCCCGATAGATAAGCTCCTCCGCTATGGGGCCTATGACAATGACATAGGAAAATTGCAGCACCAGCGCCAGCGTTGTGGGTCGGCTGATGGAAAAGTCCGCGTCCGGCAGCGTCACACCGTATGAGGAGAGGTAGCTTTCCAGATAGCCGATGCCTATGGAGATGACCGTATTGAGCAGCACGCACAGCGGCAGCCACTTGAAGGCCTGCCCTATATGCCTGCCCTCCGGGTGCAGCAGCTCGCGCATATCCACCCTCATGGCAAAGCGGGCGATGAGCAGCAGCGTTATCACCCCTGCCGCCACTATGGCGAGGTTTCCTCCCATAGCGAAGCTGGTGGAGTAGATAAGCTCCTCCTGCTCTGCCAGATATCCCACCGACTGCGAGGGCAGCAGATACACCCTCCCCGAATGGACGGAGGCCACCGCCGCATAGTATATATACCTGAAAACATAGGTGGTGAGTATATTGTATATGAGCAGCAGTGCTCCCAGCTTGGCGCAGCCGATGAACATTGCTCTTTTTTCGTTCCTGACCGCCTGAGCGTAGACTGTGTTGTAGAGAGCCTGCTGGGGGTCATTAGGGTCGTAGTACAATAATGCTCCTCCTTTAAGAGCGCATCTTGTCTATGACGGCAAAAATGCGCTTTGCGAGATACGGCTTATTCATAGTGTAGAGATGTATTCCGTCAACGTCGTTGGTAATGAGGTCCACCATCTGGTCAATGGCATAGACGATGCAGGCCTCCTCCAAAGCGGTGGGGTCGTTCTCGAAGCGGTTGAGTATCTTCGCCAGCTTGGCGGGGATAGATGCTCCGCACATAGAAACCATTCTCATAATGCTCTGCTTGGAGGTGACGGGCATAATGCCTGCCTCGATGGGCACGTCAATGCCCGCTATGGCGCAGCGCTCCCGGAAGCGGTAGAAGTCCTCGTTGTCGAAAAACAGCTGGGAAATAAGGTGCTCGGCGCCGCAGTCCACCTTCTTCTTGAGGTTTATTACATCGCTGACGATGTCATCGGAGGAGGGGTGCCCCTCCGGGTAGCAGGCAGCGGAGATAACGAACTCCGACTCCCGCTGCTTGATGTAGCTGATAAGGTCGGAGGCGTAGGCGAAATCCTCCTTGGCGGGGGCATCGGGCTTTGGGTCGCCCCGGAGGGCTAAAATGTTGTAAATGCCCTTGGCCTTCAGCTGCTCTAAGATAATGTCGATATCCTCCTTGGAGTTGTTGACGCAGGTTAGGTGGGAGATAGCAGGGATATTGTACCTCTCCTGAATTATAGAGCATATCTCGATGGTGGAGCTGTCAGCGCGGTTGCCTCCGGCGCCATAGGTGCAGCTGATGAATGCCGGCCGGACGTCCTTCAAGCCGTCCAGCGTTTCGTATATAGTCTCTATCCCGCCCTGATGAGTCTTAGGAGGGAAAATTTCCAGAGAGAACCGGGGCTTGCCCGTTTCAAAAAGCTTTGCGATATCCATTTTAGGGGTCACTGTCCTTTGCTGTGTAAAGATAGATTTATTATAACACACCTTGGCAGGTTTTTCAAGCCTAAAAATAAAACAATGCGCAATGCACAATGAATGTGTCCGCTGCGCGGACAGTATCTGAATTTTTAATTCAGATTACCCATCTTGGGCACGGCAGTGAGTGTTGAACTCCAACGCTGCGGCTTTTATTAAACTGTGGTGCTCGAATGGGCATATCATCGCCCGATAGGGCGATACCATAAATGTGCATTGTGCATTGTGAATTGTGCATTATTATCTTCCCTATAATTGACAAAATCAAACACATATAATATAATATAGGTAATCACACCTACAGGAGGACTGCTTATGTGGATATGGGGGGCACTGCTCGTCTTTGTTATCGTCGGCGCCGGCGCGGGAATTCTCTTTCTCATACATAGGGCAAGACGCTTTGATTTCGTTAAGAAAATATATGAAAAGAACAAGGCGCTGGGCTGGCTGGTGTCGCTGTTTCCAATAGCGATATGTGCGCTGTTCCTGCTGGTCAATACCGTCGCCTTCGTTATCGCTCTGCTGCACCTTGTGGCAATTTGGCTGCTGTGCGACCTTGTGGGCTTCATTATCCGCAAATGCCGCAAGCAGGAGAGGCGGGAGCATTACATAACCGGCTGGATAGCCATAGCCGCCACCGCCGTATACTTAAGCTACGGCTGGTTCTGCGCCCACTATGTCTTTGAGACGGACTATGAGTTCAAGACCTCCAAGCCTCTGGGACAGGACAGGCTCCGCATCGTGGAGATAGCCGACCTGCACCTGGGCATCACCCTCGACGGCGACGAATTTCAGGAGCAGTGCGACAGGGTCAACGAAACACAGCCCGATGTGGTGTTCATTTGCGGAGACTTCGTTGACGACGACTCGGAGCGGGAGGATATGATAAAGGCCTGCAACGCTCTGGGCTCCCTTAAGACCAAATACGGCGTCTACTGGATATACGGCAACCACGACCGGGGCTATATGCAGTACCGGGACTTCACCTCCGCGGAAATGCTGGAGCACCTCACCCGCAACAACGTCACCGTCCTGCGGGACGAGGCTGTGGAGCTGACCGATAACATTGTCATCGTCGGCAGAGAGGACAGGTCCATAGAGGACAGAAAGACCGCCCAGCAGGTCATGAGCGGCGTCGATACCTCAAAGTATGTGATAATGCTTGACCACCAGCCCAACGACTACGCCGCCGAGGCCGCCACTCACCCCGACCTTGTGCTCTCGGGACACACCCACGGCGGACATATCTTCCCGGCGGGGCCCATCGGGGCTCTACTTAAAGCCAACGACCGAATTTACGGCACCGAGGAACGCGACGGCACCACCTTCGTTGTCACCTCCGGCATATCTGGCTGGGCGATACCCTTCAAGACCTTTACCATCTCGGAATTTGTTGTCATAGACATTACCAACAGCTAAGGAGGTCTCCACAGTGAGCAGACCCGCAAGGATAACTCACCGAGCTTTACAGATACTCTGCGTTTCGATGTTTGTCTGGCAGATAGTGTTCTACCTTGCTCATTGGAGCAGCCTGCCGGAGGAGCCGGGCATACACTTTGCCCCCGCCGACACCTTTGACGTCTATGCCTCGAAGATATACGGCTTCTATCCCCACATCATCACCCTTGTGGTGCTTGTGCTGGACTTTGTCCTCACATGGGTAGTGGGAAAGGAAAAGCTCAAGCTGGGGCTCAAAATCACAGAGCGGGGCAAGGGGCTTTTCTTAGCCTCTCTGGTCATAACGCTGGACATTACTGCTTTATTCATATCCGGCTGCTTCTGCTGCTGGGTCTACGCCGTCTCAAAGCAGGAGGCTTCATATAACAAAGCTGCCATTTCTCTTATTGCGATACTGCTGACCGTACTGCCGGCGGCGGTGATTTTTCAATGCATCGTCAACGCCGTCTGCAAGGAAAAGACGGACAGGGACGCAGAGTGTCCCCCGGAGGATAAGAAAAAGCGCATTTTGCGTTTCCTGCTCACCGGCAGTGCCGAAAAGCGGGAGCCGGGCAGTCACCGGGGGCTTATCAGAGCGACAAGCTGGGTCATCGTGGGAATGATGACCGTTATAATGCTGTTCATACTGGAGCGCCTGCCCAAAGACGATCTGGCGGACGAATACCACGGCCTCGCCTATTTTGCCAACTTTGGCGGCTACTACGCCAAGTGGCTGGTAATGCTGCCGCTGATAATTGCGGTGGCGCTTATGGCAGTGTTTGAGGTCACAGGCAATATCGCCAAGAAACGCGGGAGCCTCCCTCTTACGGTGATGTGCGACCGCTTCAAGCTGATCCTTGCGGTCTTTTCCGCTTATTGGGAGATACAATTGGGCAGTGAGCTGCCCATAGGGGCGGCTTCGGTGATGATTTTTGCACTGCTGTGCCTGTGGGCGGTCGTGAGCTTTTTCATCAGCAGGAGGAAATAATAATTCGGAATTTAATTCAAAGGAGTGTTGACAAATGAAGACCCTACAGCAGATAATCGACTCGTCGGACAGGATAGTGTTCTTCGGAGGTGCGGGCGTTTCCACCGAGAGCGGAATTCCCGACTTCCGCTCCCAGGACGGGCTCTACAATCAGAAGTATGACTACCCGCCGGAGACTATCATTTCCCATAGCTTTTTTATGAAGCACACCGAGGAGTTCTACCGTTTCTACTGCGATAAAATGCTGGCTCTGGACGCCAAGCCCAACGCCGCTCACCTTAAGCTGGCGGAGATGGAGGAAAAGGGTAAGCTCGACTGCGTCATCACCCAGAATATCGACGGTCTGCACCAGAAGGCGGGCAGCAAGAAGGTCTATGAGCTCCACGGCTCCGTTCACCGCAACTACTGTATGAAGTGCGGAAAGGCCTATACCGCCGAGCAGGTCAAGGCAGCTGGTGGAGTTCCCAAGTGCGAGTGCGGCGGCCTCATCAAGCCGGACGTAGTGCTCTACGAGGAGCAGCTGGACGCCGACTGCATCGACAAGTCCATCGCCGCCATTGCCGCCTGTGACACGCTTATCATCGCAGGAACATCTTTAACCGTCTACCCTGCCGCCGGCTTTGTCCGGTATTTCAGAGGCAACGACCTGGTTCTCATCAACCGCGACCCCACCCCCATGGACAGCGAATGTGACCTTGTAATCCACGACAGCGTGGGCAAGGTGCTGGGGGAGATTAAGGTCTGAAACAATTAAAAACAGAGGCTGCTGCTTTTGTGCAACAGCCTCTGTTTTATTTTTACGGCTTGCAGTTTTGGCAGGGAACGTATCCCATAGCGATGACCTCTGCTCTTGTTCCGTTATAATCCCATCTGTTTTCAGAGCTTATCCTTTTAGCACTGTTGCACGAGGGAAAATGGAATTTCATAGTATTTGTGTTCAGAACATAATTTGCCTTTGGCGCCGTATTCTGTGTCGTTGTGGTCGCAGCCTTTGTTGTAGTGGTCGTTGTGGTAGTTGTTGTCGCCTTTGAAGTAGTAGTGGTTTTAGCAGCAGCTGTGGTCGTTGTTTTTAAGGTAGTCGTCACTGCAGCTGTTTTTGTAGTAGTCGCGACTGATGTAATTGTGGTCACCGCAGACGCTGCCGCAGACTTTGAGGTTGTAGCTTCCTGCTTTGAAGTCGTGCTTGAAATAGCTGTCTCACTTGGCTTTGATTCTGAATGTGCAGTTTGTACTGTGACTGAAGATGAGGCTGTCTCTGCGGAGCTGCTTTCGTTCTCCTGTAATGATTCTGACGGAACAGTTATTTCCGTTTCACCTGTATCGTCTGTGACTATTTCTCTTGAAGGTACCGAGGAAGTCTCTGCCTCTGATACAACGCTTGCTTTATCCGCGGTTATGATGCTGTCGGTATCGGGCTTGGAGTGTCCGCCAATCTCCGCAAAAAGCAGCAGAAGTCCCCACGCAAACGCCACAACTGCCAGCTTTGTTACAGTTTCCTTTTTTGATTTTTTCCAGTATACAACCGTTAGAGTTATCGGAAAAAAGCTGATTAGGATCAGCCATTTTATAATTGTCTTCATATAACACCTCCACCGCGAGAATACTACACCAAGACCACTTCGTCAAATATTATTGTACCATAGTATTTTGACTGCGTCAAGTGCGGCTGTACAATAGTATTGTATTATTTGTTTTTGGAGGCGTTTTTATGTTCAGTGAGCGAATACACGAATTGAGGAAATCACTTGGAATTAATCAGGTTGAATTCGGGCGCAGGCTCCACGTTTCAAAGCAATGTATTAGCAACTGGGAAAACAGCAATATTCAGCCCTCGATAGATATGCTTATCCGGATAGCCAAAACTTTTTCTGTCAGTACGGACTATCTTCTTGGGCTTGACAACCAGCGCACTCTCGACGTCACCGGACTGACTTCTGAACAGATACTCCATTTGCAGGCTGTTATAAACGATATGAGAAACTGACATACAAAAGGCTCCCGTACCTAAAAGTACGGGAGCCTTGTTATTTTACCAATAATTGTTTCTCCAGGTTACGCCGTTGCCGTCGTACCAATCTATCCAGTTGCCGTCGTCGTCGAGGTATTTGTTCTGCTCGGCGTACTTGCGGAGCTTCTCCTCGTCGATATTGGTCTCACCGTAGACCAGCTCCTGAAGCTTCTTGGCGTTGGTGATGGTGTCGCAGAGGATAACGCTCTTGCCGTCTATCCAATGGCCGAAGTAGGTGCCCTCGGCGGGTATGCGCATCTCCTGAACATCATAGCTCACATAGTCGAAGATATTGAGCAGCAGTGACGCCGCCTCGCCCTTTTCGATATCGGTATAGGTCTGGGGAAGTATCTTCTCCGCCAGGTCGTCAAGGGTGGAGAGGGAGGCATCCTTCGCCTTCTGGATTATCTTGCCGATTACCAGCCTCTGGCGCTTGGTGCGTCCGAAGTCCACTGACCACTCAGAGCCGTCGCTGTCGATGTAGGAAACGTGCCTTATTCTCGAATATGCCAGCGCCTGATTGCCGTTCAGGTGCAGGGTCTCGCCGTCGGTATCATAGCCCATCTCGATGTAGTCGGTGCCCTTGGGATTGCCTAGGATGTAGTTCTGCTCGTCAAGCGGGTTCTGCATTCCGCGGGTGTTGTCGCCGTAGGGGTTGGCTCCCTGATAGCCGTTGGCCTCATCGGGAGTTACGTAGAGGTCCAATCCTCCCAGCGTATCCACGATATCTATGAACTGGTTGAAGGTGACTATCACATACCTGTCGATGCCCACGCCGAAGTAGCTCTCTATGGTCTCCTTAAGATACTCTGGGCCGCCGGCATAGTAGGCGGCGTTTATCCTGTCGGAGTAATTGCAGGGCGGGATATACAGCCACATATCTCTCATAAAGGAGGTCATAGTTATCTTGCGGGTCTTGCTGTTTAGGGATATGAGCATCATAACGTCGGTGTTGCCTCTGGTCTCCTCAGAGGTGGAGCGCAGGTCCTGACCCACCAGCAAGACATTGAACACGTCCTTGTCCTTCATCACGTCCACCGACATCTCCTCAAGCTGACGCTTAAGCTTTTCCTCGGCGGTCTCGGAATCGAAGGTATCCGACTGGGTGGGGTCGTCAATGCTCATCTCCATACGGCTGGATGTAACGCTTTCGTCCCACTTGCCGTGGAGCATATTGTAGTAATGGCTGAAAATGAGATATACTGCAAAGCCCAGCAGACACACCACTATAATGACGATGAGCACCGCCATTATGGTTATCTGCTTCTTTGTCCACTTCTTCTTTTTCTTGCCCTTGGACTTCCCGGACTGGCCGTTCTTTGCAGTCTGGGACTTCTTCCCGTTCTTTGAGGAGCCGGAGCCGTTCCTCCGCGTACCGTCCTCCGGACGGCTGCGGCGTGTCTCAGAGGTGCCGTCTTTTCTGACCCTCTCACCGCTCTGACTGTCAGGCCTGCGGCGGGGTGAGGCTGTTTCTGAGGCGGGCTTAGGCTTTACCTCAGGCGTAGGCTCCGATTTGGTCTCGGGCTTTGGCTCTGGCTTTACCTCAGGCTTAGGCTCGGACTTTTTGTCACCGCCCAGCTTTATATCGGGTATCTCTGCCGAAGCGGGGACGGCTTTCCTTTCAGCCTTTTCAGCCGCCGGCAGCTCAGGTGCTTTTTCCGTCCGCTCACTTTTGGCAGTGGCGTTGAGCTCAGCCTGCCGCTTCTTCTTTGCGGACATAGCCTCCGAGATTATTCTGTCAAGCTCGGATTCGTTGTTTTTGTTATATGCCATATTATTCCTCTCTTTAAAAAAGTTCCCGGGTCGTATTTATTTCTGCCGGGAATAAGCGCAAAAGCGCAGTACACTTCTATATTATATACCAATTGGCGTGAAATTACAACTGCAAATCTGACAAAATTACACCGTTTTTTACATACAAATTGCATAATTATGTCTTTTGCACATAGGGAGCATTTTAAGTACTCGGCGGAAAAAGCGGTGTTCTCCGGAGTTTTGCACACCAAATATTGACATCAGCAAGTTAAAGCGTTATAATATTAAAAGCAAAGTCCTTTTTTACTTTTGTGTT
>JAFUTK010000016.1 GCA_017471405.1 Ruminococcus sp. | reverse complement strand
TCGGAACTGTGCCCTACGCCGGGGCCTACACCATCGTGCAGGAGAAAACGGTCAACGGCCAGAAGTGGGGCAAGCTTCTGAGCGGCGCCGGCTGGATATGCCTGTACTACACAGAGAAAGTATAAAAGGAGGACATCACTATGCAGATACTGAAAGAAAGCTGATAAAGCTCAACTCGCAGGGCCGCACCGTTTCCTGGTGCACCATCGCGGTGGACAGCTCCTCGGAGCTCCACGACGCCGCTGACGGCCTTTCTGAGCATATCAACCACCTTTCCAGGGCGATCCTCGGCGAAAGAAAAGCTGAAAACGCGCTATTTACGGATTTCCTTGAATGGTACGAGGAATATAAAAAGCAAAAATTCAAGAAAACAAAAAGACAGCCGAGTGATGACCCGGCTGTCTTTTATTTGCGCTCAAACGGCGCTGAAATACCGAATAGACCTCTCACAAAAAAGACCACAATGCTGCCATCTAAATTTAAGATAGGGTTGTCTTTTTTTGTGTTCGTCTTATCCGTAAATGGTGGAGATGAGGAGAATCGAACTCCTGTCCGAAAAGCTATCCCTGCGAATTTCTACGAGTGTAGCTTGTTATTTCGGCTTGCGCCCCTTCCCTTGCCGCTGCGCAAGCAAGCACGCGCTGCGGTTCGGTAGGCTGTGGTACATCACAGAGCTACAGCCGTCCCTCTGTGACGTTCACCGTTAAGTCGACGCTTTATCCCGGGTCACGGTCTTCCCGGGCAAAGCGGGCGCTGACTATGCAGCAGCCAGTTCAAAATTATTGTTGTCGTCTAATTTTAAAACGTGTGCCTTTTTAAGAGTTCTGCACGCCTCTACTCGCTTATCACACTTCAAACTCCCCGTCGAAACCTTTACATCCCCTTTTTTGGCGTCACGCCTCACCTTGTACGGGCGGGTGTCCTTTGCGCCGCGACCGAAACTCGTTCGCACTGTGTCCTTTGGTGCTCGCATTCCATAAGATGAGATTTGCGACGTATTTGTTAAATGTACAGAATATTGGACTGTTTGTAAGGCTAGTGTCCGATTATTTGGACTTATCACTGCCTCGACTTGTCCTTCATAGCTCTTTCGATATCTCTGGCGGCGGCTTTATTGGCCATATCCTCCCGCTTATCGTAGAGCTTCTTGCCCTTGCAGAGCCCCAGGGCTACCTTTACCCGGCTTCCCTTGAAATAAAGTGACAGCGGGATAAGTGTGAGCCCCTCCTGCTTGACCTTGCCGAAGAGGCGGTTTATCTCCCGCTTATGCAGCAGCAGCTTTCTCACTCTCATAGGGTCGCGGTTGAAGATATTCCCCTGCTCGTAGGGACTGATATGCATTCCCTTGACCCACATCTCGCCATTATCTATGGAGCACCAGCTGTCCTTGAGGTTTACCCCTCCCTGACGGATAGACTTGACCTCGGTACCCACCAGCTCGATGCCGCACTCTATTTGCTCCAGCACGAAATAATCGTGTCTGGCTTTTCTGTTGTCGGCTATCTGTTTGGTGCCGCTCTTATCTATCGCCATATGCTCCCCTCCTTTTGTGCAGTAGTTCATTATAGCATTTTGATTTGAGACTGTCAAGGGATTTTCGACTGTTCACGAAATGTTTACACTTTTAATTCGGAATTCGGAGTTCGGAATTCCGAATTGAATAACTGTCCTTTTCCCCTTCATTTGAATAGTATAGAAAAAAGGGGGCAATGATATGGAGATATCACAAAGCGGGCGGGCTGTGCGGGTTGAATTATCGGAGGAGGAGATGAAGGCAGCGGGGCTTTGCTACGAGCGCTTCGGGCGTGGGAACGCCGCGGCGGAGCGGTTTTTGGCGGGGCTTTTAAAGCTGCTGCGGGAGCGGGGGCTCCTGCCCTACGGTGCCGAGATGCTGGACGTAGCGGTGTCCGGCGGTGATGAAGGGCTGACCCTTGAAATAAGCCAGCGCAGCGGCAATATCGCGGTGGAGGTCTTTGACTCCCCACTTATGCTGGAGGACGCGCTGCGCTCCCTCTGCCCGGAGGGGGATATCCCCTGCGAGCTTTGGAAGTTCGGGGGACGGTACGCCCTCATCTCCCGCTCGGAGGAATTCCCCTACTCAGAGGAAATGCGCCTTTTGGCGGCAATGATAAAGGAGCACGGCAGCAGGCTGTCGGGCTCCCCTTTTGAGCTTATTTGAGTGACGCCACTGCGGCAGACATATCCTCCGCGGCGAAGAGGTACGACCCGGAGACCAGGACATTGGCTCCGGCTTCCCTGACGAGATGCGCGGTCTCACCGTTGATGCCGCCGTCCACCTCGATGTCGGTATCAAGTCCCCTCTCATCGAGGGCGGCGCGGATAGCGCGTATCTTCGGGAGCATATCAGGCATAAAGGCCTGACCTCCGAAGCCGGGCTCAACAGTCATCACAAGCACCATATCCACGTCGTCAAGGTTGGGAAAAATTGCCTCGGCGGGGGTGGCGGGCTTAAGAGAAATACCCGCCCTTATCCCCTGCGCGTGTATCGCTTTCAGGGTGGCAGACACGTCCTCGCAGGCCTCAACGTGGACGGTGATGCCGGCAGCTCCCAGAGCGGCGTAGCGCTCCAAGTAGCGGACAGGCTCGGTCACCATCATATGCACGTCAATGGGTAACTCGGCTATCCTGCCGACGGTTTTGAGGACTGGTCCTCCGAAGCTGATGCTTGGGACGAACAGGCCATCCATAATATCGAAATGCAGCCAGTCGCAGCCGGCCTCGGCGGCGCGCTTGCAGTCCCGCCCCAGCTCTGCGAAATCCGCAGAGAGCAGCGAGGCAGCGACGATAGTTTTTGTGTTGTTCAAGTTATCACCCAATCTATAATGTGCAATTTAAAATCTGTAAAGCTCACGCCCCAGCCGTAAACGCGGGCACAAAGTGAGGGCGCCTGCACTCGTGAAAGCGACGAAGGAACGTAACGCGAATTCGCCCGCGGGGGCGTGCCCCGCTTAAGCCTGCTCATCTAAAGTGAGGTCATAGGGCGGTATGAATTCCCGGAGGAATATCTCGGCTTCATCGCAGTTGAGGGCGTGGATAGCTTCCAGCGTGCTCTTCTCTGCCGAGGCGAAATCCACGTTGCCCATACGCCTTTCCTCGATGCACTTTATCAGCGCCGAGAGCTTGTCCGCGGCCTTTACCAGCCGCCAGAGGTCTGCCTCCTGCTCTGTGCGGGAGAAGAGAGGGGCGTAATCGTCCTTTAAGTCGTCGGGGAGGTAGGAGAGCATCTGACGCTCAGCGTTTTCCTCTATCTCGTTGTAGACGGACTTTATCTGCCGGTTGTAGTATTTTATGGGGGTAGGCAGGTCGCCGGTTATTATCTCGGTGGCGTCGTGGTACATAGCCAGCAGAGCGCAGCGCTCGGCGTTATAGTCCTTCCTCAGCCGCTTATTGCCCAGCAGAGCGAGGGCGTGGGCAATGAAGGCAGTCTCCAGAGAGTGCTCGGAGATGTTTTCATTGATAGTATTGCGCATGAGCGCCCAGCGGTCGATATATTTCATTCGGGATATCATTGCGAAGAATTTGTAATCCATTTTTATCACCGCTACCATTATATAACTTTTGGGCGGGATTGTCAACAAATAACTTTCTTTTTGCTAAAGTGAGCATACGGTAAATCAGAATTTGCGGGGCAACGAACGCGGAGCGCGTTAAAAGTTTCGGTCGGCTCAAGGAACTTGAGCCTGCCTTTCTCCAAAGGCTTGCGGGTCAAGGGCAGAGCCCTTGCGGAGCTCGAGGCAGAGCCTCGTTTGCGGCGCCAGCCGCAACTCGGCGCTGCGCAAGTGTAGGAAAAGGCGCCACATTTTCCAACCAAATTAAGTTTTCAAGAACAAACCAATTCGCAGCGCCGAAATGTCATAGTTCTCGCTACACAGGAAACAGTGAGCGTCAGCGAACGTTTTTCCGTACCTAGGACAGCAAACTGCGGGCGCCCGGCTCCTCGCCGCTGACGCGGCTCGGAGAAAAACGGAAAAGGATATTATCTCCGCCTGCGGCGGAGAAATACCCTTTTCCGACTAAATACAATATCCTGCACAAATTCCTAATATCAACTCATTCAATACATTCCACAATATCCTCATCGCGGAGCGGTCTCCACTCACCGCGGTCGGTTTCTGCGATGTCAAAGCCCGCTATTTCCTCGCCGTCGGCGGCGAAGCGCACGCGGATGCGGTAAGCGTCGTTCTCGTAGACGTAGTCGTACTCGTCGGATTCCTCCTCGATAAAGCGCACGCCCTCCGGCAGGATTACGTTGTCAAATTCGCCGCTGAGTGTCCCCAGCCACCTGTACCGGACGTAGAGAATGTCCTGAAGCGCCTTGTCGGAAGCGTTCTCCGCACTTTCGGGGGCCCAGAATGTCAGCGGGAAGAGCCAGCTTTGGTTGGAGCCGTCCCGGTCGGAGATGTAGGCTCCCGCCAGCTTGCCGTCCTCACTTGTGAGGGTGAGGCATTTGTCGTAGTCTCCGGTTCCGTAGCTGTAGAAATAGAACCGGGCTTCATCATCCCCGACCTCCGTTTCGACGTTGTAATTGTCGGGGATAAGGTTCATCGCGTCAACAAAGCTCATTCCAAGCTCCAGACGGTCAGCCGCCTCATAGAGCTGATAAAGCTCGTCAAATATGCTTGTGAAGGCGTCGCCGCGGAACTCCGCTATACGTCCTCTGCCGTTGTACTTGACATAGGCATCAAATGCCCCGAAGTGGAAGCAGTCCTCGCCGTAGAGTGCCGCGGTATCGGTGACGGGCTCCCAGCTGTCGCACAGGGGCTCCAACTTTTCAAGGAAGTTCCCATCGCCGGAATTGAAATATGAATATTTGTTCAGACTGTTAAGGGCCTCCCGCTCGCGCCACCAGTCAGCCCAAACGAAGCCGTCCCGCTCAAAGAGCCTGCCGTTATAGGCAGTGGCGACGTTTGCCATACTGAAATCTATCCAGCAGTTGAGCCTCTGGTCGTTGTATGAGATATTGCAGGGGGTGCCGTCCTCGGTATACTCCACCTTTACATAGCAGTCCTTTGCCGGGGAGTAGGTGACGTAGGTGAGGCCGCCAAGCTTGAATTCGTTCATCGGCGTATATTTGCTGTCCGCCTCGGCTCTGTCCGTCATTTTGCTGATGTTCACGCAGGCATTTATCATAGCCGCCCGGTTATCGTAGAGGGCTATCTGCGAGGAGTCGGCGTTTACAAGGGGTAGCAAGTCAAACTCCCCGCCGAAGGTTTTCAGTGTGACTCTGCGGAGGTTGCTGTCGTGGACAAGCTCCAGTGTATAGCCGTTCTCTTCAATTGTGATACGGTGGGTGACGCCGTCGGGGTCAACAGTTTCATTTCTGGTCATACCCGAAACGAAGTCCTCAACAGTTGATACCTCTAAGCCGCTGACGCCGGAATTTGAATATGGCATACCGTAGTAAAGCACGGAGGCTTTCATCAACAGATTTTTCAGCATATCATATTCCTGATATTCCTTTTCCATCTGGTCGGGGTCGGTGAAGGAGCTGTCGGAAGCGGGCAGCGAGGTCATGGCATTTGGCTGTGAATCGGCGGTCTCAGCTCCGCCAGAGCGCAGGGTGAACCACAGTCCTCCGCCGCAGAGCAATGCTCCGGCCGCCGCCGCGGCGACATAGACGCCCCAGCGCTTTTTTACATATGCGGGGTTTTTATTCTCTGACTTTTCCATTTGTATCTCCGTTTCCGGAGAGCTTGTATTTGTAAGCACCCTGTTTACCAGCTCATCGTCCGGGGTCAGGGCGGCTCTCATGTTCTTAAATATCTCTTTATTCAAAATACTCGCCCTCCAATCTTTTCTTAAGCGTTTTGCGGGCGCGGGAGAGGCGCATTTTCGCGGCACCCTCGTCAATGCAGAGAGTGCGGGCGATCTCCGCTACGGGCATATCCTCAAAGTAGAAGAGATACACCGGCACCCGGTACTTCTCCTTCAAGGACATGACAGCCTCCCAGATGTCGTTCTCTGTCTGAGAGGAGAACTGCACAGCGGTATCCTCGCCGGCGTCCTCACGCTTTTCTACTCTTGTGTTCCAGATGCTTGCATTGGAACGCTTGCAGAGGTTGAGAGTAGTGCGGATGAGCCAGCAGCGCAGGGCGGGCTCATCATCGCACTGCGGAGCTTTTCTGAAGTAGGTCAGAAAGACCTCCTGAAAGATATCCTCGGCGTCCTGTTTGTTTTTGAGCTGGGACAATGCGAGGCCGTAGACGGTCTGCTTATAGTCCTTCATAACTCTTGCAAGGTCTGACGCGGCGGGGTTATTGTTCGGCATTTCTCTCACCTCCTATATAATAATCGGGGTTGAGGGACGGAAGGTAACATTTTTTTGGATATCTATGCTGGCTTTTGTGCCGGGTAAAAAAGCCTCCCCTTTTAGGGGAGGCGGCGCTGATAGGGGCGGAGGGGGATCAGACGGGCGCCCTTCACTTTGCTCGTCGTGGGACGGAAAAACGTTCGCTATCGCTCACTGTTTCCTGCGAGTGCAGAAGGGTAACTTTTCGGCGCTGCGAATTTGTGTGTTCTTGATGCTTCGGTGTAGTAGGAAAAGGTCGTGCCTTTTCGTTGCTTGGCGCAGCGCCGGGTCGCGGCTGGCGCCGCGAACGAGGCTCTGCCTCGAGCTCCGCTGGGGCTTTGCCCCAGACCCCACCAGGGGGGCACAGCCCGCCCCCCTGGACCCTGGGCGATGCGCTTCGCGTTCGTTATCTCTTTCTCGCTATGACCAGCACCGCTGACGCTATCACTGCGGCTGCGCCGGCGGCTATGGCGGCAATAAGTGTACCGCTCATACCACGCTTTTCGGCTGTGCTGCTGTCGGTTATTGAGCTCTCAGCCGCAGGAGCTGCACTGCTCTCCGGCTGGGCCGGTGCGGGGGGCTCTATCTTCTCCTTGGAGAGCACCAGCATTGACACGCTCTCCGGCTCCATTTCAAAGGTCACATTGCTGCCCTCTATCTTAACGGAGGTCTGTGTATCGGTCAGGTCTTTAATGCTGGGGAAGCCCGCCATCTGATAAAGCTGGACGTACTTATACTCCCCGCCGTTGTCAATACTGATGTTGGCGGTGGTCTTGTCGGTGAAGGTCTTGTTGGTGATGACCATTTTCAGCACGTCGCTGTTATCCCCGTCAACTGAGGCGTAGGCGGTGGTGGTGTCGATGTCGTCCGGCTCGCAGTAAACGAGGGTGTCCCCGAAATGGCTGCCGAGGCCGTCGTAATTGGTGTAAAGGTCAATAGCTTTCATCTGGGACATAGGGTCCATTCCGAAGTGGCAGGCGAGGTAAACGCCGTTCTTGGCGAAGATTCCCAGAGCGTCCGCCTCGGCTATGGCGCCGGAGATATCATAGGCGGCTCCGAAGTCATACTCGGTGATGGAGAGCTTGGTGCCGGGGTAATACTTATCTATTGATGCCTGAATTGTGGGCAGCAGCGGGAAGAACTTGGAGCCGTTGTCGGCTATCCAGCTGTCCTCCTCGTAGGTCTCGTCCCAGAGGGAGCGGGGGGCGTTCATTCGTGCTACCACATCGCCCTCGCTGTCGTAGTGGGTGCAGGTGGAATTGAGCCTTTCGCCACATTCGCCCTTGGCCTCGGAATAGTAGTGGATATCCAGCACGTCCACAAGGCGCTGGCCGGCCTCGTCCTCCGCCTTTTTCATAGCGTCAAGGTAGGCGTCGATGAACCAGGTATAGCCGCCCTCAAGCTTTAAATCCGCCCAGTCGGAGGGGTTTAGGAAATGCTCGTAGGCACTGTAGCCGAATAGTACTCCCCCCAGCACGTCGGCATTCGGGTCGATTGACTTGACGGTTTTGGCGCAGGCTATATTCTTCTCGAATATCTCGGCGCAGGTGGTCTTTTGGGGGTGTATGCGGGGGTGGGTGGAGTTCCACAGCGAGGGCTCGTTATCCATAGAATAGCCCTTGAAGCCGGTATCTGTGGTGGAATCTCCCAAGGTGTTCACCAGATAGTTGACGAACTCGTCCATATACACCACGCCGTCGTTTAGGTCGGGGGTGAGGGAGAGCTCGCTGCCCTTGCTGAATTCCACCTTATTCCATCTGGAGGAGGGGGATTTTTCCTCCTTAGTCACCTCGCCGTCGGCATCGGCGGCGACATAGCCCGCCAGCTGTAAGCCTGCAAGAGGATAAGCCCCGCCCTTTTCCTGACAGCGGCGAGCGGTATAGAGCATAATATTTCCAGGCTTATCGGCCAAATCCTCGGGGCACATACGGGTGAACATCTGATCGCTGATATGGTTCATATCGGCTCCGGCATTGGAGAAGCCGGTCTCCCAGTTATAGCCGGTGAAGCGGTTGTCGTCGGCGCGGATAACGGTGGCCTTGACCTCATTATCCATAGCCCAGTAATTGATGCCGTAGATGTAGGGGGAGATGGCCTTTCTGTCCTTATCAAGGTCAACGCTGATATTAACTGTTCTGCTGCCGCCCTCGGCGGAAGCGGAGAGCGTGCAGACTATTGCCGCCGCGGCAGCGCACACAGCAGCGGCGAAAGCTTTTCTTATCCTTTTCATAATATCCTCCTACGGGGCAAGTATATTTTCAGATACATTATAGCATACTGGGGGAGGGGTAGTCAATATCTTTTACAATGCACAATTCACAATGCACAATGCACAATTATGGTATCGCCCTATCGGGCGATGATATGCCCATTCGGGCGCTTTAGTGAGATGTGATAGAAAGCCAATTTGTATTATCATTACTGTCTGCGGTGTCCAAATGGGCATCATGCGCCGCAGGCGCACCTTTAATTGTGCATTGTGCATTGATTGTGCATTGTGAATTGAAATGTTGACACCCGCCGAGCTTTGTGGTATAATATACTGTGTATTGCTATGTGCAAAGAAGGGGTGAAGGCTATGGCTAAGACAAAGGACTACTGCGTGCTGATGTCAGTGTATTTCAGAGAAGAGCCGGAGCATCTGCGGCTGTCGCTTAAGAGTATGCTCACACAGACTATCCCGCCCCGCCAGCTGGTGCTGGTGGCAGACGGCAAGCTGACCCCTGCCCTTGATGAGGTGATAGCTGACATCTGCTCTGAATATCCCGATATTATGGAGGTAGTGCAGCTGCCGGAGAACGGCGGGCTGGCTCACGCCCTCAATGAGGGGCTTAAGCACTGCCGGTATGAGTTCGTCGCCCGAATGGACAGCGACGACATCGCTATGCCAAGGCGCTGCTCCTACGAGCTTTTCTGGATTCAGCGCACCTATGCTGAGGTGGTAAGCTGCACAGTTGCGGAGTTTGAGGATACGCCGGAAAAGGTCACCTCCTACAAGACCCTCCCGAAGGAGTACGAGGATATAATCTACTACGCCCGCACCCGCAATCCCTTCAATCACCCGGCGGTGATGTTCCGCAAGAGCGCGGTTTTGGCGGTGGGCGGATATGAGGATTACCGTTTCTTTGAGGATTACCAGCTGTGGGTGAAGATGCTTGACGCCGGTTACAGGGGCTTCAATCTGCACCGTCCTCTGCTGTGGATGCGCACCGGCAGCGGAATGTTCAAGCGCCGGGGCGGAGTGGGCTATGTCCGCTGTGCCAAAAGAATGGAGCAATACAAGCTTTCCATCGGTTTCTGCACAAAAAAGGAATACAGAAAGAGAATGACAGCTATAACCCTCTTCGGGCTCTCCCCTGCATTTCTGCGGGAGAGGCTTTACAAGGGGCTGCTGCGCCACTAAGAGAAAGAGAGATATTAAATGGGGACAAAAAAGCTTATGACGGCGCTTATGGCGCCGCTGACGCCGCTTGACCGGGTGATACCCAAAAACAAGCGGCTGATACTGATATACTCAAATCTAGGACTTCGGGACAACACCAAGGCCATGCTGGACTGGCTCATTGAGCAGGGGTACACCAAGCGTTACGAGATAGTTGTGGCCTGCGAGGGGCACCGCACCTACCGCAGGTATGCGCCGCTGGGGGTGAAGTTTGTCAGCTGCCGGCGGGCGCTGTTTACATTCCTCAGGTGCCGGGTAATGCTTTACTCCTTCGGGAAGTTCCCGATAAAGCCCTCGCCCCGGCAGGTAGTGATAAACCTGTGGCATGGTATGCCCTTAAAGACGGTGGCCTCACTTGAGAAAGGGGCGCAGTTTGACGGGCGGTGCTACTTCAGCTACGTCATTGCCACCTCGCCGTTTTTCGGGGAGATAATGCGCAAATGCTTTGAGTGCAAGCCGGAGCAGGTAGTGCTCACCGGTCAGCCCCGGGATGACAAGCTGATAGCCTGCGGCAAGGGCAAAAAGCGGCTGATACTCTGGCTGCCCACCTTCCGGCGGTCTGCGAGGCTCGCAAGCGAGAGCGGCTCGGTCAGCGGGGATACAGGTCTGCCGATAGCCTACACCTCCGAAGACCTTTCCCGCCTTGACGGGTTTTTGGAGAAGGAGAACATGAAGCTGTTTGTAAAGCTACACCCGATGGAGGACGCTTCCTCTGTCGAAAACACCTTCCGCAATATTGTTTTCATAGACGAGCAAATGCTCCTTCACCGGGAGGCGGACATATACGACCTGATGAAGGCGAGCTGTGCCCTCATCACCGATTACTCCTCGGTGAGCTTTGACTATCTCCTGCTGGACAGACCCATTGGCTTCACCTTAGACGATATGGACAGCTACTCGCAGCAGCGGGGCTTCACCGTAGACGACCCGCTAAAGCTTATGCCCGGCGAGAAGATACGGGATATGGACGGCCTTTGCCGGTTTATCAGTGATGTTTCTCACAGCCGGGACGTTTACCGCGAGGAACGCCGGCGGGTGAATATGAGAGTAAACGCCTCTCAGGACGGTCATGCCTGCGAGAGGATCGCACAGCTGGCGGGGATAGAGTGACCTTAAGGGGGGATAAGCATTAGCCTCAAATATGCGTTATCCGACGCTTTCAAAAGCTCTTATTACGTTCGCAAGTACCGCCGCTCCAAGCTGGACGAGGGGCTGGTGCTGTTGGACTCCCGACATGGGGAGGCGCTGGCGGGGAATATTCTGGAGCTTGTCTGCGCGATTAGTAATCGCGCAAACATACGCATTGTCCTTACCACAAACAAGCGCTCCCGCCCCGCCACCGAAGCCGCTCTCAAAGAGCGGGGCATCACAAATGTCAAACTTGTGGATATCAAAAGTCTCGGCTGCTATAAGCAGCTGAGCAGGGCAAAATATATCTTCACCGACGTCTCCCTGCCTATGCGGTTTATCAAGCGCCCGGGGCAGGTCATCGTCAACACCTGGCATGGCACCCCCCTCAAATGCCTGGGGCGGGACGTCAGGGACGGCATATACGCTATCGGCAACGTCCAGCGCAACCTGCTGTTCTCAGACTTCATACTCTGCCAGAGCGAGTATATGGCGGAGAAGATAGTCTCCTCCTACTGCCTTGACGGGATATATAAAGGAAAGATACTGCTGGGGGGCTACCCCCGCAACAGCGTGTTTTTCGATGAGAAACGCGCTAAAGCCAATAAGCAAAGGCTGGGCCTTGCGGATAAGCGGGTCTATGTCTTTATGCCCACCTGGCGTGGGGACGGCGGCAACAGGGTCAACAACGACCAGACCGCAGACCTCGAAAGATACCTCAAGGAGCTGGACCAAAAGCTCACCGATGATGAGGTAATGCTCGCCCGGCTCCACCCGATGACAAAGGCCTCCCTTGACCTCACAGGCTTTAGGCACATCAAGCCATTGGAGGGGGACGTCTATTCCGCCCTCGCCTTTGCCGACTGCCTCGTGACAGATTATTCCAGCGTGTTTTTTGACTTCGCCGTTACAGGGCGCAAGATTGTCCTCTTCACCTACGACGAGGAGGAGTATGCTAACGGGCGGGGTATGTATTTAAGTCTGGACGAGCTCCCCTTCCCGAAGGTGAAGAATACAGATGCGCTGATTTCCCAGCTTAGCTCACCGAAAAGCTATGACGACAGCGCCTTTATAGAGCGCTTTTGCAAATATGAGAGCGAGGACGCCGCCGAGCGGCTCATCGGCCGGGTGTTCGATAACAAGCCTATGGAGCGGGAGATATCCCTCAATGATGACGGCAAGGAAAACGTCCTCATCTTCGGGGGATATATGAAACGCAACGGCATAACCGCCTCGCTGGTGAGCCTGACAGAGCACCTGGACCTTGACCGCAGACGGTACTTTATCACCTACCAGCAGCCGGTGCTCCGCAAATATCCAATGCAGGCAGCACTCCTGCCGGAAAAGGCCTACCCCATGCCAATGTGCACAAAGCCCCAGCCCACGCTGGCAGAGCTGGCAGCACAGGTGCTCTACTATAAGCTGAATTTCCGTCCGGCGCTTGCGCTCATCGAGCGAATGCTTAAGCGGGACAGAGAGCGCTTCTTCGGCAGCGTTGAGTTCTCGCAGGTAGTACAGTTTGAGGGCTACGGCAAGGATATGATGCACCTGTTCCGGCTCTTCGACTGCCGGCGGGCGGTGTTCGTTCACAACGATATGCTAAAGGAGCTGAAAGAGAAAAATATCCAGCACCGGCTCACCCTTAAAAAATGCTACACCGAATATGATTCAGTCGCCTGCGTGACCGAGGGAATGATACCCCCAGTGAAGGCCATAAGCGGGCGGGAGGATAACATCACAGTAGTCAACAACATCCACCCATACAGCTCAGTTGCGAAGCGTGCAGAGGCTCCCCTCTCCTTTGACGGAGATACCGAGGCAACAGTCTCACAGCAAGAGCTGGAACGGCTTCTGGACACTGTCCCAATAAGGCTCATCACTATCGGGCGCTTCTCCAAAGAGAAGGGCCACGACCTGCTGATAGACGCCTTCACCCGCTTTCACGCCTCCCACCCGGACAGCCTGCTCATCATCATCGGCGGCTACGGCGAGCTGTATGAGCAGACGCTTAAGCTGGCTAAAAGCTCCGCAGCTGCGGAGCGGATAGTCATCATCAAGTCCATGAGCAACCCTATGCCGGTGCTTAAGCGATGCGGGCTGTTTGTGCTGTCATCGCGTCACGAGGCGCTGCCGGTGACCATTTTCGAGGCAGACACGCTGCATATCCCGGTGGTGGCCACCGACATACCCGGGGTGCGAGACGTGATGAACAAATACGGCGGAGTGACAGTGCCGACCACATCAGACGGACTGCTTGAGGGAATGGAGAAACACCTTCGCGGAGAGACCCCCACACTGGATATCGACCCGGAGGAATACAACCGTAGGGCGCTGGAGCAGTTTGAGGGGCTGTTCGGATAACCATTTCAATGCACAATGCACAATTCACAATGCACAATGAATGTGTCCGCTGCGCGGACGGATGCCCATTCGGGCGTTGTAGTGAGATGTGATAAAAAGCTAATGTGCATTGTCATTACTGTCCGCGGTGCCCGAATGGGCATCATGCGCCGCAGGCGCACCTTTAATTGTGCATTGCGCATTGTACATTTATGACCATGCAATATAAAAAGAGGAAATCATATGAAGAAATACATCGACGGCTTTAAAAAATACCGCTTTCTGCTGCGGGAACTGGTGAAGAAGGGCATTAAGCTCAAATACCGGCGCTCCTACTTAGGAATTATCTGGACGCTGCTGGAGCCTATTCTCACCACCGCAGTGCTGGCACTGGTGTTCTCCACCTTTTACAGCAACAAGAACAAGGCCTTCCCTGTCTATATCCTGACGGGACGGCTGCTTTACAGCTTCTTTGCCGCCGGAACACGAACGGCGATGAAGTCCATTCGAGCCCACTCGGGAATGATAAAAAAGGTCTACGTCCCGAAATATATCTATCCACTCTCGGGAGTGATATTCAACTTCATCATCTTCCTGATATCCCTGGTGGTGCTGCTGGGAGCGATGATACTCTACGGCATCTACCCCAACTGGTGGACTATAACTGCGGTGATACCCCTGCTGATACTCTTCATCTTCACCGTCGGAGTGGGAATGATACTTGCGACGGTGTCGGTGTTCTTCCGGGATATGGAGTACCTCTGGGAGGTAGCGCTAATGCTGATTATGTACACCTGCGCCATCTTCTACGATGCGGATATGCTGCTTAATAAGGGCAACGGCTGGATACTGAAAATCAACCCCCTCTACGCCCTGATAAAGTGCTTCCGGGAGGCCGTTTACGGCGGCTCGATGTTCGCCTCCCCTAACTGGCTGCTGATGCCTGCGGGAGTGAGCGTCGTGACCTTTGTGTTCGGCTTCTGGATATTCAAGAAGAACCAGGATAAGTTTATACTTCACATCTAATCCACTGCAAACAAAGGAGGCTAACTAATGCCAAACTACGCCATCGAAGTGCGAGATGTCTCTATGAAGTTCAACCTGAGCCAAGAGAAGCTCGACAGCCTCAAGGAATATGTCATCAAGCTACTAAAACGTCAGCTTAAATATAACGAGTTCTGGGCCCTTAAGCACGTTGATTTCTCCGTCGAAAAGGGCGACCGCGTCGGAGTCCTCGGACTTAACGGCGCCGGGAAAAGTACCCTCTTAAAGGTCATCGCCGGAGTGTTCAAGCCCACCGAGGGACAGGTCATACGCCACGGGCGCATCGTCCCCCTGCTGGAGCTGGGCGCAGGCTTCGACTCCCAGTATACCGGCAAGGAGAACATCTACCTCTACGGCTCGGTGCTAGGCTACTCCAAGCAGTTCGTGGACGAAAAGTTCAATGAGATAGTTGAGTTCTCCGAGCTGGGAGAGTTCATCGACGTGCCTATCAAAAACTACTCCTCAGGAATGAAGGCCCGCTTGGGCTTCTCCATCGCCACACTCGTTGAGCCGGATATCCTCATTCTGGACGAGGTGCTCTCGGTGGGTGATGCCAAATTCCGCAAGAAGAGCGAGGCCAAGGTGATGAGTATGTTCGGCTCCGGCGTGACGGTGCTGTTCGTCTCCCACTCGCTGGAGCAGGTACAGCGCCTGTGCAACAAGGCTATCCTCCTTGACCACGGCCAGCTCATAGCGCAGGGCTCCATTGACGAGGTAGCGAAGATTTATGAGGAAATGACGAATTAAAAAAGCGCCCCGAAAGGGACGCTTTTTCTTATGCCTTTAAATTATTTTCTTCTCTTCTTGGAGAGGATAACTGCGCCGGCTGCGACTGCTGCGGCGGCGAATGTTCCGGCATAGGCACCGGTCTTGGGGTTGTTGTCGGGCTGGGGCTCGGGTGAAGGCTCGGGTGCAGGATCGGGTACGGGCTCAAGCTTGGGGATAGCGCGGGTCTCAATGTGGGTCGGGTCGTTAGCGCAGACTCTCTGCTCCTCGCCCTCAGCGTCAAGAGTAGCCTCCTTGGTGACTGTCCAGTCGCCCCAGCTGTGGCCGAGAGCCTCGATAACAAGGTCGTTCTCGTCAACAACGCCGTCGCCGTTCGCGTCCTCTACCTCATAGATGCCGTACTCGTCGGAGTACATTGTGGGCTTGAACTCTGTGGCCTCACCGGTCTCGGAGGTCTCGCCGGTCTCCGAAGCGGTATCCGTGTCAGCTAACGGCTCCGCGGGACGCTCTACGGGAGCTTTCTCCGCAGGGTCGGTCCAGTAATCTTTAGTACCTTTGTTCTCGCAGGTGGCGGGAGTGCCCTCGTGCTTGTCCATAGGCTTGTAGCGGATATAGGTGTTGGCACCGCTGAACTCGGCGTAGCCCATTATGCCGCTGACGATGGTGTGCTCCTCGTCGCCCTCAACTATCCAGCCGAGATAGGGCTCATCCTCAATGATGTTGCGCAGGTACTTTTCAGGTGTGATCTTCAGAGAATCGTTGATAGTGAGCTTGCGGAGGGAGTAGGTTCCATAAAACATATCCTCAAGATTATCCTCAACATCCACACCCTCTGCAAAGGTAAGGGTGGAAAGATCCAGCTCCTTTAATGCCCAGTCGCTGTCAAACATATAGTAGCATTTTGCGGCTGCTGTCGCGGGAACAGTGGTGGTGGGGAGCTTTACCTCCTCCAGCCCGTTGATATCGCCGCACACGCCGATAAGATTTTCGGCAGAGGAGAAATCGAAGTTGGAGATATCCAGCTTCTTCAGGGTCTCGTTGCCGCCGAACATATAGCGGAAGTTTGTGTTCTTCGAGGTGTCGAAGCTGGAAACGTCAACGGACTCAAGACTCTCGCACCAGTCGATCATCTCCGACATATTGGTAACGTTGGAGGTGTCAAAGGACGTCAGGTCAAGGTTCTTGACATTCTCGCACTCGGCGAACATCTGGTACATATCAGTTACCTTTGAGGTGTCGGCGCCGGACATATCGAACTCCTCAGCGGGGCAGCCGGCGAACAGACTTGCACAGTTCTCCGGAAAAACACAGCCCTCCTGAACAACTACCTTCTTTATGCCTTCCTTGTACTTGTTACTAAAGACATCTGAAGCATTCAGTTCTCCTGCAAGCAGGGTAAGGGTGCCTGTTTCCTCGTCATAGGAAACGGTGGACGCGGGCTCCGGCTCGGTCTCCGAAGCGAAAACGCCGATAACGGCAGTGTCCTTAGCGGGAGCAGCCAGCCCGAAAGCCCCGACCGTCACAGCCAGAGCCAGCAGAGAAGCTGCCACTCTTTTACTTCTTTTCATGTTTCTTCCTCCAATTTTTTCATATTATTATCCGTTTCCCGACGGACATCTGTATACAATTAAAATACCACATTCTGGCATAATTGTCAATAGAACAGAACCAAAATTAACAATTTTAATATTTCGCCGGAGGCTGTCGTAAAATGTCGGGAAAAGTCTGACTGTGTCAGGCGGTGCCGGGCAAAAAAAGCGCCCCGAAAGGGCGCAAAAAAATCATCGCCGCAAGGCGATACCTTAATTCCGAATTCCGAATTAAAAAAGAGCGCTTCCCTGCAGGAAAGCGCTCTAAGGTAAAAGACTTCACTTAGTTATAGCATTGCGTATCGCCCGCAGCTCATCAGCCGTAAGCTCCCGGTACTCTCCCGGGGGGAGCATACCCAGCTTGAGGGGGCCTATCATTGTGCGCTTTAAGCGGGCGACCTCGAGGCCCACCTCCTCGCACATACGCCTTATCTGGCGGTTGCGTCCCTCGTGAATGGTGATTTGCAGGACTACCCTCCCCGGCTGACTGTCGAGGACTACCACATTGGCGGGCTCGGTCATGCGGCCGTCTATTATCACGCCCTGGGCAAGCTTCACCAGCTGGTCCTCAGTGACAGAGGGGCGCACCGTTACCCGGTAAACTTTATTTATCTTGCGGGAGGGGTGCATAATATCGTTGGCGAAGGCGCCGTCGTTGGTGAACAGCAGCAGCCCCTCGGAGTTGCGGTCAAGCCTACCTACGGGATAGACCCGCTCCGGAAGGTCCGAGAGCAGCTCGGAGACGTTCTTCCTATCAAGCTCGTCCTTCATAGTGGTGACGTAGCCCCGGGGCTTGTGGAGCATTATGTAATAGAGCCTGCGCTTTTTCACCTGCTTAATCTGCTTATCGTCAACGGTTATAGTGTCGGTGGGGAGGGCTTTGTCTCCCAAGGTGCAGGGGCGTCCCCCGACCTTTACTCTGCCGGCGGCGATAAGCTCCTCAGCCTTACGGCGGGAGCAATAGCCGCTGTCGGCTATGAGCTTTTGTATCCTTATCTTTTCCATATGTTCTCTCCTTTTTTTCAGTGCACAATGCGGCAGTAAATTATTCCAAAAAAGGACGGTCGAACAAACCGACCGTCCCTCCCGGTGTTGGTGCCGCTGACCGGGATCGAACCGGTACGAGTTTTACCTCGAGGGATTTTAAGTCCCTTGCGTCTGCCTGTTCCGCCACAGCGGCACACTTCTGTTATTATAACACAGGGAGGGGGAAATGTCAAGCGGGGAAGTTCACAGAAAATTAGTAAAAATAATACCGCCTCCCCCCCTTGAAAATATAGGCGGGATATGGTATGATAAATATATGCACAGACCCTTGCGGCGTAACGCCGTTCATAATAAATGATAAAGGAGAAGAAGTTTATGCAGTACGGCTATTTTGACCTCAAAAACAAAGAGTATGTCATCACCCGTCCCGACACGCCGGCAGCCTGGGCTAACTATCTGGGCTCACCTGAGTACGGTGCTATCGTTTCCAACAATGCGGGAGGCTACAGCTTTGTGAAGAGCGGCGCCAACGGACGTATCGCCCGCTACCGCTTCAACAGCATGATGGCGCTCCCCGGCAGATATGTCTATATCCGCGATAACGACACCAAGGATTACTGGTCTGCCTCCTGGCAGCCGGTGGGCAAGCCCCTCTCGAAGTACAAGAGCGAGTGTCACCACGGCACAGCCTACACCACCCTTAAGGCTGACTATGCCGGCGTTCATTCCGAGGTCACCTACTATGTCCCCCTGAACAAGACCTATGAGGTTTGGAGGGCTAAGGTCACCAACACCACCGAGAATTACAGAAACCTCTCGCTGTTCGGATTTGTGGAGTTCACAAATGAGAACAACTACGAGCAGGACCAGGTAAACCTGCAATACACCCTGTTCATCACCCGCACCAGCTTCGAGAACGGCAATATGATTCTCCAGCACATCAACGAAAACTCCGGTAAGGACGCTAACGGTTCCAACCACAGAGAGAGATTTTTCGGCGTGGTGGGCGCTCCCGTTTCCGCCTGCAACGGCAACCTGGATAGCTTCATCGGCTCTTACAGGACCTACTCCAACCCCATCGCAGTTGAGAGAGGCTTCTGCGACAACAAGATGAACTATAACTCAAACGCCTGCGGAGCGCTCCAGAGTGAGATTATGCTGGCTCCCGGTGAGACTGCTGAGCTCATCTACATTCTCGGTCAGAAGGACCCCGTTACCGCCAAGGAGATAATCGACTCTTACAAGGCTCCCGGCAAGGTTGATGCTGAGGTAAAGGAGCTTATTGACTACTGGCACGGCCAGCTCAACAATTTCCAGGTGCAGACCCCCTCGGCAGAGTTCAACAATATGGTGAACGTTTGGAACGCTTACCAGTGCTTCATCACCTTCATCTGGTCGAGAGCGGCTTCCTTCATCTACTGCGGACTGCGCAACGGCTACGGCTACCGCGACACCGTTCAGGACATTCAGGGAATTATCCACATCAATCCCGAGCTGGCGGCGGACAAGATCAGGTTTATGATCTCCGCACAGGTTGACAACGGCGGCGGACTGCCCCTGGTTAAGTTCGACCACAATGCCGGCCACGAGACCTGCCCCGACGAGAACGACGAGAACAGCGTTTACGCCAAGGAGACAGGCCACCCCTGCTACCGCGCAGACGACGCTCTGTGGCTCTTCCCCACCGTTTACAAGTACATCGCTGAGAGCGGCAACAAGGCGTTCCTCGATGAGGTCATCGTCTATGCCAACGGCGGCGAGGACACCGTTTACGACCATCTGAAGAAGGCTATCGACTTCTCCATGAACCGTCTTGGCGCACACGCTATGCCCGCCGGCCTCTATGCCGACTGGAACGACTGTCTGCGTCTGGGCAAGAAGGGTGAGAGCTCCTTCGTGGCATTCCAGCTCTACTACGCTATGAGCGTCCTCAAGGCTTACGCAGAGGAACGCGGCGATAAGGAGTATGTAGCCTACATCGACAAGGTACAGCCCCAGCTTGGAAAGAGCCTTGCAGAGTGCTGGGACGAGGACAGATTTATCCGCGGCTACCGCGAGAACGGCGAGATCGTCGGCGCCAAGAAGGACCCTGAGGCTTCCATGTGGCTCAATCCCCAGAGCTGGTCGGTCATCTCCGGCTTTGCTTCCAAGGAGCAGGCCGAGACCGCTATGGAGAGCGTTCACAGCATACTCAACACCCCCTATGGAGTAAAGATAATGGAGCCGCCCTATGTAGACCACTACTTCGACGGCGCTCTTATGCACATCTTCAACCCCGACACCAAGGAGAACGGCGGTATCTTCTCCCAGACACAGGGCTGGGCGATACTTGCTGAGTCCCTGCTGGGTCACGGCAACAGAGCTTTTGAGTACTTCCTCGAAAGCTCGCCGGCTTCCATGAACGACAAGGCAGAGGTTCGTATCCTCGAGCCGTACGTTCACGGACAGTTCACCGAGTCCACCCGCTCGCCTTATGCCGGCCGCAGCCACGTTCACTGGCTGACCGGTACAGGCTCCACCGTAATGGTAGGCTGCGTTGAGGGTATCTGCGGCATGAGACCCACCGCCGACGGACTGACCATCAGCCCCTCCATTCCTGCTGAATGGGACGGCTTCAAGATCGAGAAGAACTTCCGCGGCAAGCACCTCTCCATCGACATTCAGAATCCCGACCACGTTCAGTCGGGCATCAAGTCCATCACCGTAAACGGCGAGGCAGTTGAGGGCGATTTCGTCAGCGCTGCCAAGCTGACCGAGCAGACAAATATCACTGTTGTGATGGGATAATTAAGGCATAAAAACAAGAGCAGTCCAATAAAACGGACTGCTCTTTTTTTGCGTTAAGTGAGGGACGACGTGCCCGCGCAATGCAGTAATCGCGGCTACAAATGTGCACCGCCCTGCCTGTATTGACTATCCTGCGCAAATGTGATATAATCATTAACAGAAGTTTAAATCACGATTTCCATAAGGAGTTGATGAGATGTACGACATAACTATCATCGGAGCGGGGGCTGTGGGAAGCGCCATTGCCAGGGAGCTCTCCCGGTTTAAGCTCTCGGTCTGCGTCGTGGACAGGGAAAGCGACGTCTGCGAGGGGACAAGCAAGGCCAATTCCGCCATTGCTCACGCGGGCTTCGACGCAAAGCCCGGAACACTCAAGGCCAAGCTTAACGTGAGAGGCAACAGGCTGATGCCCGCTCTCTCGAAGGAGCTGGACTTTGAGTTTATCCAGAACGGCGCCTTTGTGCTGTGCTTTGACAGGGAGCAGCTGGGAGGCCTGGAGGAGCTCAAGCGCCGGGGCGAGGAAAACGGCGTTGAGGGCCTCGTGATACTCTCGGGCGATGAGGCCAGAGCCATGGAGCCCGCCCTCACCGACGAGGTAGTGGGAGCGCTGTATGCCCCCACCTCCGGCATTGTCTGTCCCTTCGGTATGACTATCGCCTTTGCGGAGAATGCCTGCGTCAACGGCGTGGAGTTTAAGCTCTCCACAGAGGTGAGGGACATCAAAAAGTCCGCCGAGAGCTACACTGTTGTCACCGACAGGGGGGATATCGACACCCGGCTCGTTATCAATGCGGCGGGAGTTTACGCCGACAAGGTGCACGCCTTTGTAAGCGCGGAGCCTCTGACAATAATCCCCCGCAGAGGCGAGTATATCCTGCTGGATACAAGCGCCGGCGGGCTGGTATCCCGGACTATATTCCAACAGCCCACAAAGATGGGCAAGGGCATACTCGTGACCCCCACCGTTCACGGCAACCTGCTGCTGGGCCCCACAGCCGAAAACATTGACGACAAAGAGAACACCGCTACCACCCGGGGCGGTCTCGACGAGGTCAAGGCAAAGGCAGCGCTTTCGGTGAAGAATATCCCATTCAGGACTATGATAACCCAGTTCTGCGGACTGAGAGCTGTGGGTGATACCGACGACTTCATCATCAGGGAGTGCGGGGACGCCAAGGGCTTTATTGACGTGGCAGCTATTGAGTCTCCGGGACTGACCTCGGCTCCCGCTATCGCGGAGTATGTAAGGGACATTGTGGCGGGTATTATCCCGTTGGAGGAAAAGCCGGACTTTATCGGCAAGCGCACCGGAATCCCCCGCATAGCGCAGATGACACCGGAGCAGCGCAACGAGCTCATTAAGAAAGACCCCACCTATGCTAACATCGTGTGCAGATGCGCCACCGTCACCGAGGGCGAGATAAGAAACGCCATCGAACGCCCGCTGGGAGCCACCACTCTGGACGGCGTAAAGCGCCGCACCCGCGCCGGTATGGGAAGATGTCAGGCGGGTTTCTGCTCCCCTAAGACCATGCAGCTGCTTGCTGACAAGCTGGGATTAGAGCTCGAGGAAGTAAGAAAGAACGGACGCTATGAAAGCGAGGTGGACGGCAATGCGTGAATATGATTTGATAGTCATCGGCGGAGGCCCCGCAGGTATGGCGGCTGCCGTTGCTGCCCGCAACAAGGGGATAGAGAGCATTCTCATCATTGAGCGTGACAACAGGCTGGGAGGAATACTCAACCAGTGCATACACAACGGCTTCGGCCTCAAGACCTTCAAGGAAGAGCTCACCGGCCCCGAGTACGCCTACCGCTACATCAGGCAGGTGGAGGAGCT
>JAFUTK010000002.1 GCA_017471405.1 Ruminococcus sp. | reverse complement strand
CAAAAATTTCCCAAGCTCCGCTTGGGAAATTTTTGTATTATTCATTCTTCATTATTCGTTATTCATTCTTCATTTCCGCTATTCACTGCCCGCCATTCAAAAAAGCTGCTTTACAAAACTAATTAACTTTACCTCTCTCCTATTGGAATTTTTATTTTCACACCCTGTAAGATTTTGTGCTGAAAGTTGTGTATATGGGTAAGAAGGCAAAATGAAAGCGAGGTGAGCCCCTCTATGGAAGACAAGGAAATAGTTCAGCTCTACTTTGACAGAAACAGGCAAGCTATAGCTGAGACCTCAGAAAAATACGGCCGCTACTGCACAGCTATCGCGGTCAATATCCTGAACAGCCGGGAGGACGCGGAGGAATGTGTCAACGACACTTATCTAAACGCCTGGAACTGCATTCCTCCCCGCAGGCCGAAAATGCTCTCAACATTTCTGGGGAAGCTGGTCCGCAACCTCTCCTTTAACAGGTTCAAGGCTGCCCATTCGGACAAGCGGGGCGGCTATGAGCTGCCTCTTATCCTTGATGAGCTGGGGGAGATAGTATCGGACAAGGCCTCCGTTGAGGACGACGCCGACAGGGACGAGCTTATTGAAAATATCAACGCCTTCTTAAAAGCCCTGCCGGAGAGAAAGCGGTATATGTTTATTCGCCGCTACTGGTATTCAGACAGAATTTCGCTGATAGCAAAGCGCTGCGGCTGCTCGGAGAATTCGGTCTCAGTTGAGCTGAGCCGGATAAGGAAGTCGCTGCGGGAGAATCTTACAGAAAGGGGATATGACATATGAAAAAAGAAGAGTTTTTTGAGCTGATAGGCGACATAGATGAGACAGCCATCAGTGCAGCGGAAACGCCGCCCGCCAAGAGCGCAAGATGGCGGATATGGCCGGCGATCGCGGCGGCAGCTTGCCTTGCTGTCGCAGTGGGAGCAGTGTTCATGTTTGCGGGAAAGGACAGTACGGAAATACCCAAGGACACCCCTCAGCAGGAGGGCTGCGACTACTCCAACGCCGATATCGCAATTGAATCCGATGACGTCAAGATATTCTACCTTGACGAGGATAAAATAGTCAGCACCACAGAATATCTGGCCTGCGACCCTAAGGATATTTTTACCTCGTGGAAGGCTCACAACGGTATAGGCGATGAGGTGGAGCTCATCAAGGTAAGGATAGAGGACAACGGCACTGACAGCGTCGATGACAAGACAGCAACACATACTGTCGGGGACTACTTCATTCTCAACGTGACGGTCTCCGAAAGCCTGAAAAGCTATTACTCTTCTCTGCCGGAGGATAAGCTGCTGGAATCCCTGAGGCTGACTATGACCGGCTACGGCTTCATTGATTTTAACGAGTATCATCTCATATTTGAATAGGCCTTCCCTCCCCCGCTGCTGCGGGGGATTTTTTTGTAGCAATGCTTTCTCCCAGTGAATAGGATAAAATAATTATTCTCCCGCCTGCATTTTGGAGGGGACAAAATTATCCTGCCCGCCTTGACTTTTGAGGAGACGCGTGGTATAATTAATGAGTACAAATCAGTTACACTGTGAGGTGATTACAAGTGACAGGCAGCGACAGTTGCGGCAGTAACGGGCGACGATGTTCGGCAAGCAAATACTATCCCCGTGGAGCGGCAGCTATGTCCGCATCCTCTTGATTTGTATTGCTTTGCCTTTATAACATCACGCCTCTGCCGCCTTTTTGACAGAGGCTTTTTTATGCCCGTTTTTGATTTTATCGGAAACGGAGTGATACTATGTCAGAAAACACAAATTTAAGACCCGAATATGTCAGCGAGATAGTGGCGCTTATAAAGGGCAACAACTCCCCCAAGGCACTCTCTCAGAAGCTGGAGGACTACCACGGCAGCGACCTTGCTCAGGCTATGGAGGAGCTGACCGACGCCGAGCGCAAAAAACTTATGCGGGTCTGTTCCAACGAGCTGATATCAGAGGCCTTCGAGCATCTAGAGGAGGAGACCGCCGGGCAATATCTGGCGGAAATGGATATCCGCAAGGCGGCGGACGTGGTCTCCCGGCTGGAGACGGACACTGCGGTGAACGTGCTCCACGCGCTGGGAAAGGACAGACGGCTGCTGGTCATCGACGAGCTTAAGCCCGATATCCAGAGCGAGATAAAGCTCATCGCCTCCTTTGACGAGGACGAGATAGGCAGCAAGATGACCACCAACTGCATCGTCATCAAGGAGGGCGTCTCCGTCAAGCAGGCTATGAGCGAGCTTATAAGACAGGCGGAGGAAAACGACAACATCTCCACCATTTTCGTCACCGACGAGAATGAGGAATTTTACGGAGCCATAGACTTAAAAGAGCTCATCACAGCCCGGAGCCACACCTCCCTTGAGGAGCTCATCGTCACCAGCTTCCCATATGTTTACGCTCACGAGAGCATTGATGAGTGTATCGAAAAGCTCAAGGACTATTCGGAGGATTCCATACCCGTACTGGACAACAGCAACAGGCTGCTGGGCGTCATCACTGCCAAGAGCATCATCGAGGTCGTTGACGACGAGATGGGCGAGGACTACGCCCGTCTGGCAGGTCTGACCGCGGAGGAGGACTTAAACGAGCCTCTGAAAGCCAGTATGAAAAAGCGCCTGCCCTGGCTGCTGATACTTTTAGGACTTGGAATGTTGGTCTCCAGCGTTGTGGGCGTGTTTGAAAAGGTCATCGCTCAGCTGACCATAATAATGGCGTTCCAGTCGCTGATACTGGACATGGCAGGAAATGTAGGCACCCAGTCGCTGGCGGTTACTATCCGGGTGCTGATGGACGAAAACCTGACCTTCCGGCAGAAGCTGCACCTTGTCACCAAGGAGATGCGTGTGGGAATGTGCAACGGCATACTGCTGGGCGTGATATCCTTCCTGTTCGTGGGGCTTTACATCCACTTCTTCAAGCACCGAGCGCTGGGCTTTTCCTTTGCGGTGTCCGGCTGCATAGGCTTCTCGCTGCTGCTGGCGATGCTCATTTCCAGCGCTGTGGGAACGCTGGTGCCGCTGTTCTTCAAGAAGATAAACGTAGACCCCGCCGTAGCCTCCGGCCCGCTGATAACCACCGTCAACGACCTTGTGGCAGTCATCACCTACTACGGTATGAGCTGGCTGCTGCTTATAAAGGTTATGGCATTTGCGTAAGCTAAAAGGCTCTGCACACGGGCAGACTCTAACATACTGCTGCAAAAGTCTTTCCGACACAAAGCCAATTGACTGAATGACGCCTTTGGATTATAATTATACAGATAAGAGTTTCACATTCGGAGGATTAGGCTATGAGCTATATTCTGCTGGCAGTTGCCGTAGTTACCTTTTTCGGCTGTAAATATAACGCCGAGGGCTTTAACGAGGGCTACATCGGCAAGGAACAGACCAAGAGCATCAACGGCGTTTTTGTGATGCTGATATTCATGTCCCACTTTGCCCAGTACATCACCCTTGACAAGACCAGCGTTTACTACGATGTCAAGACACAGTTAAGCCAGCTGGTGGTGGTGACCTTCCTGTTCTATTCCGGCTACGGGATAATGTGCTCAATTATGAAAAAGGGAAATGCCTATGTGAGAAATATCCCCCTGCGGAGATTTCTCCCGGTCTGGGCGCATTTTGCGTTGGCGCTGCTGCTGTTCATGGTATCAAATGTGATACTGGGCTACAAGTACCCCTTAAGGGACACAGTCCTCTCCTTTGCGGGGTGGTCATCCATCGGCAACAGCAACTGGTACATCTTCTGCATACTGGCGCTGTACGTTATGACGGTGGTATCCTTTCTCTGCTTTGGAAAGTCCCACTCCCAGGCGCTGCTTTGTATGTTTGCGCTGACCGGGGCGTATATAGTCGTAATGTCACGGTACAAGGAGGTGCACTGGTACAACACAGCCATTATGTATCCCTTCGGTATGCTTTACGCCTACAAGAAGCGGGACATCGAAGCCGCCGTTATGGACAGCGGAGCCTCCTACTGGAAGGCCTTTATCAATGCGGCGCTGATGCTCATAGCCTTCTCCTACATCTGGCCGGCCTCAAAGTGGATGGTGGTGCCCTTTGAATGTAAGGCCATCTGCTTTATGGCATTTACTGTTCTGGTCACTATGAAGTTTAAGATAGGCAACCGCCTGCTTTCCTTCTTCGGCAACTACACCTTTGAGGTGTATATACTCCAGAGAATACCTATGAGGCTTTTTATTCACCGGATAAACAACCTGTATCTCTACTTTGCGGCCTGCTTTGCCGCAACTATCCTGCTCTCCTTCCTGTTTAAGCTCTTCACAGGGCTGCTGGACAAGGGCTGGAACGGTCTGATAGATAAGCTGACTGCCCTGCCCGCAAAGAAGCATAGCCTTTAAAGCAAGGGACAACGCCCCTTGCTTTTTTGTTAAGGTTGACTTCTTTATCATTTTAGTGTATAATCAATTCAGTACGCTAAAACGGAGTTGATATGATTGAGCTTTGACGATATACTCAACGTCACCAAGATACTCCTTGAGTATCTCCCCGGGACGCTTAAGCTGTTTTTCTTTACACTGCTGTTCTCTATCCCTCTGGGAGTGATAGTGACCTGGCTGAAGAAGTGCCGCTTCAAGCCCATCTCCTGGCTGACCAACCTCTACATACTTATAATGCGCGGAACGCCACTGATGCTACAGATAGTGGCAGTCTACTACGCTATACCAATGCTGGTGACCTCGGCGAAAAAATCCGGGTCGGAGGGCTGGTTCTACGACCTGCTGGGCAAGGTGGACACCCGCTCCTCAAACTATATGTTCACCGCGCTGGTGGTGGCCTTTGCTCTCAACTATGCCGCCTACTTCGCGGAGATATTCCGCGGGGGCATCGAGTCGATACCCAAGGGACAGTACGAGGCCGCGGAGATGCTGGGTCTTACAAAAATGCAGACCTTCTTCCGTATTATCCTGCCGCAGGTAGTAAAGCGCGTTATCCCTGCCACCAGCAACGAGGTCATCGTGCTGGTAAAGGATACGTCCTTAGCGACAGTCATTGCCTACGCCGAGATAATGCTCAAGGCCAAGCAGATGATGAACACCTACAGCTCCATAGCGCCGCTGTTCGTGGCGGGACTGTTCTACTTCGTGCTCAACGCTATAGTGACTTTCGCCTTCGTGCTCATTGAGAAGCACTACAACTATTACAGATAAGGAGAGATGATATGGCTATACTTGAAGTTAAAAATCTCTCCAAGCATTTCGGAGACTTAGAGGTGCTCCGCGACATCTCCTTCAGTGTGGAGGAGGGGCAGGTGGTGTCCGTTATCGGACCCTCGGGCTCGGGAAAATCCACTCTGCTGAGATGCGTAAATCAGCTGGAAAGAGCTAACGGCGGCGAAATAGACGTCTGCGGAATGAATATGATGAGGACAGAAAACGGCAAGGCCGTCTACGCCCCGAAGAAAACCCTCCGGCAGATAAGGCTGAAAATAGGGCTGGTATTCCAGAACTTCAATCTCTTCCCGCATATGTCGGTAATGGAAAATATCATAGAGGCGCCTGTGCATGTGCTTAAAATGTCCAAGCAGGACGCCCGGGATACCGCCGCCGAACTGCTGGAAAAGATGGGCCTCACCGGCAAGGAGAAGGCCTATCCCTGCGAGCTTTCGGGCGGTCAGCAGCAGAGAGTTTCCATAGCGAGGGCTCTGGCGCTGCACCCGGATATTCTCTTCTTTGACGAGCCCACCTCCGCTCTCGACCCGGAGCTGACCGGAGAGATACTTAAGGTCATCAAGGAGCTGGCAAAGGAGAAGATGACGATGGTTATCGTAACTCACGAGATGGAATTTGCCCGAGAGGTCTCCGACCACGTTATCTTTATGGACGGAGGCGTCATCGTAGAGGAAGGCGAGCCGGAGGCACTGTTCGGAGACACTCAGAACGAGCGCACAAGGCAGTTCCTAAAGCGCTACCGCTCCACCGGCGAAGAGGAATAAAACAAGACAAGATATCTCACCCCCTGCGGAGTGAGATATCTTTTTTATTCAGTCTGTTTATGCCGTCTCGTTTACGCTCTTGGATCTTCTGACTACCAGTGTAAGAATGAACAGAACTACGGCGAAAGCCAGCTCTATTAGCATATACACTGCCAGCTTGCTGCCGTCGAAGGCCTCTCTGCCTGCCAGCATATCGTTGGCCTTGATGTACCAGTATGCGGGGAGGAACCTTGCTGCGGAAAGCACTCCGCTGCCGAGAAACGACTGGGGAACGAAGATGCCGCAGATGAAGCTCATACCGAGTCCGACGATCTGTGTGAGGACCGCTGTAACATTCTCCTCCAGATCGAAGGTGGAGATGAAGATGGCTATCGCCGCCGCGATGAGGGTGAATATCAGGGAATTGAGCACTGCGTACCAGGCGTTGCCGCTGTAGAAGCCGTTGTTGATGTAAACGCCCGCTGCCATCAGTATCAGCCATACTGCTACCACGAATATGGACGAGGCTGCAAAGATCTGAACCGTAGCCTTTCTGGGAGAGAGGCAGGAGCAGTCGGTGCGGTAGCGTATCTTCTTGCTGTTGACGCTCTTGAGCACCGCTCCCAGTGATGAAAGCATTACCGAGATAAGGATATAGGGCATATACTGGAAGAAGCCTGCGAAATCCTTGGTAAAGCCCTCGGTGCCGGCGGCTTCCTCTGTGCGGTAGGCCACCTCTGTATCTGTCAGCAGCACCTCTGATGCAGAGGTCAGAGCCTCGTCAATACTCTTGCCGGAGGCGATGAACGCCTGGGCAGTCTTGACGTACTCATTCAGGTTGTTTCGCATATACACCGAGGAGAAGCTGTCGTGAACTCTGTACTCCTCAAAGAGCCCCTCGGTCTTGCCGGAGGTGAGGGCGTCGGAGTAGCCCTGCCTGATGATGAGAACGTAATCTACGGTCTCCCAGTAGAGCATCTCGGTGAGCTCCTCGCGGTCGTTGTCGATGCTCTTTATCTCGTGCTTCTTGCCGATATAATCCGAGAGAGCCTTGGAGGCTGCGGTGTTATCCTCGTCCATTATAGCTACATCGAGGGAGGACTCCTTGAATTCCTGTGCGGGGGTGTAGTTCTTTGAAATGGCTACGGAAATAGCGAGGAAAACGATGATATATATGAGTGCGCTTACATATCTCTTTTTGAGCACCTTAAAGAACACATTAAAGACTTGCATATTTACGCCTCCTCGTGAAGATAAAGCCTATGAAACCGAAGATGAATACCATTGCCGCCATTGTGATAATCTTGACTATGAACCTGTCGTAGCTGTCGTAAACGGTCAGGGAGTGGAAGCTGTCGGAGATGACCGATGCGGGGTTGATGCTGTTGAAGAAGGGTATCTTCGCGCCGATGATGGCCTTCATATTGCCCACCATCAATCCGCTGCAGAAGCAGCTTGCCATTACTACCGCTGTGGTTATGCTCTGCTTTGTATCCTTGGAGCCTCTGCCGATGGAGCCTACCATAAAGCCCAGGCTCACTCCCACCATTCCGGAGAGGATAGCTGCAAGATATACCAGCAGCAGGTGCTCGCCCAAATCTATCTGTAGCACAAATCTCAGGAAGGTAACGCATATCACCATGCAAACGCTCTGGGTGATGAAGCGGCTCACAAGGCTTGCCGCCACTGAAATGGACTTTGGCGTAGGGGAGCAATTCTTGCGGGCGCCAAGTGCCGAAAGGTTAGCCTGATTGTCTATTGTAATGGAGAGACCTATCAGCGAACCGAAGAGACCCACCATTGCGATGAGGTTGTAGAAATACTCGGTGTAGTAGTTTGTGTTGCCATTGACCAGCTTGACGTCCTCAACTGTGTTTATCTCGCGGCTCATCTGCTCGATGACTGCGGGGACTGCTGTGGGGTCGTTCTTTACCGTCTCCGCAACTATGGCTGCGGTGGAGTTGTACTGGTCGCAGAAGGCCTTGAGGATAGTCTCATACATACCTTCTCCGGCCACTGCCAGCGTCAGCTTTTTGCTGTCGACGTAGATAACTCCCTCCACCTCTTCGTTTTTGAGCATATCCTCCGCCTTTTCGCTGTCGGTGTAGGTGAGCTTCATAAGGGGCTCATCGGAGGCTTCAATGCCATCAAGAACTGTGCGAAGGTTCTCGTTTTCCTCGGTGAATACCACCGCTGTGGGAACGGAGTTGAAGGTGTCATTGCTTTCATAGATGCCGTCGAAGGCTATCTTGAAAAAGAACCCGAGACCCATAGGGAAGATCAGCAACCAGACTATCATTTCTCTGACGCGCAGCCCCGCCTTGATCTCATATTTGAGGTTGTGAAGAAACATTACTGACCCTCCTTGTCCCTTAATGCCTTTCCTGTAATTTCAAGGAATACGTCGTTGAGCGTGGGGAGCTCGCTGTAAACTCTTCCGATGTGCAGGTCGTGCTCCTGAAGAACTCCCAGCACTCTGATGAGATTGTGCTTACCGCCGGAGCAGGCCACTGTCAGGCTGCCGTTCTCGTAAACAGCGCTGTAAACGTGGGGAAGCCCGCTTACCTGTGAAAGCACCTCGTCGCTGAGCTCTCTTACCTCGACTGTGATAGTCTCGGTGTTCTTTATCATTCTCTTGAGCTCTTCCTTGGTTCCCTCGGCGACCTTCTTGCCCTTATCCATAATGGCAATACGGGTGCAGATCTGCTCTACCTCCTCCATATAGTGAGAGGTGTAGATGACTGTGGCGCCGTCCCGGTTGAGCTGCTCGATGCCTTCAAGTATCTTGTTTCTGCTCTGGGGGTCAACTGCTACCGTAGGCTCGTCGAGGATTATGAGCTTGGGCTTGTGGGCGATGCCGCAGGCAATGTTCAGTCTGCGGAGAAGTCCTCCCGAAAGCTTCTTCGGGTAGAAGTTCTTGAAATCCTCCAGCCCTACGAACTTCACAGCTTCATCGACGTACTGCTTTCTGGTGGCCTTATCGGTAATGTAGAGGCCACAGAAATAGTCGATGTTATCGTAAACGGTCAGCTCATCGAATACGGCAACGTTCTGCATTATGATGCCGATATCCCGCTTGATGTCGTAAGCGGTGGGGGTCATGGGCTTGCCGAACACCTCGACTGTTCCCTTATCGAACTGCAACAGCGAGAGCAGGCAGTTTATCGTGGTGGTCTTGCCGGAGCCGTTAGGCCCCAGAAGTCCGAAAACCTCGCCCTCCTTGATCTCCAGCGAGAGATGATCGAGAGCTATCAGGTCCTTATATCTTTTTACCAAGCTGTCTATTTTTACTACTGTGTCTGCCATATCGGTGACCTCCCTGTGTTTTATCTTGACTTAATTATATCACCCCCGAAATCGTTTGTGAAGTGAACAGCGTCACAACCTAATATTACATTTGTCACTTTTTCAGCCGCCGCTGATATAAACAAAAAGGATATCCCCTGCCGTCGGGCGGGGGATATCCTTCTATATATCCTTCTATATACAGCTTATTTACCTACGCAGAACTTTGAGAACACCTCATCCACTACTGCCTCTGTTGCCTTTTCGCCGGTGAGCTCCATAAGCCTTGATGCGGCAAGGTCGGTCATTACGGTGACGGCATCAAAGGTCTCCTCCGCCTCGGCGGCGGCAAGGGCCTGCTTCAAGGCGTCATAAGCCTCCTGCGCGCAGCGGTGCTGGCGCTCGTTGGCAAATACTGTGGAGGCGGGGTCGTACTCGTCAGCTCCGAACAGCTGTGAGACTGCCTCGGTAAGCTCGGAAACGCCCTCCCCATTTTTAGCGGAGAGCTCCAATATGCGAGCGTTCAGTTTCTCAAACTCGGAGGCGTCCACTTTAGAGCCCAGGTCTGATTTGTTCAGCACTATAATGAGCTTCTTATTAAGCTCCCGCAGATAGCCCAGCAGCTCTCTGTCCTCACTGTCCAGCGGAGAGGAGGTATCGAACACTGCAATGACGAGGGCGCAGTCCGCAAGGCGCTTTCTTGCTAGCGACACGCCTATTTTCTCGACGGCGTCGCCGGTCTCGCGGATGCCGGCGGTATCGGAGAGCTTAAGCTCCAGCTCTCCCAGCTTCACCGTTTCCTCGATGACGTCCCGGGTGGTGCCCGCCGCCTCGGTGACTATGGAGCGCTCATACCCCAGCAGGGTGTTCATCAGCGTGGATTTTCCCACATTGGGCTTGCCGGCGATGACGGTATCTATGCCAGTGCGGAAAACCATTCCGCAGTCGTATTCCCGCAGCACCTTGGAGAGCTTCTCGCAGGCGTCATAGAGGGATGCCTTAAGCTCCTCGGAGGTTATCTCAGGCAGCTCCTCCTCCGGGTAGTCCACCCAGGCGGCCAGCTTACCCAACAGGGTCACAAGCTCCTGCTTTATACCGTCGATACGGGAGAAGAGCCTGCCCTCTCTTATGAGCCTTGCAGAGCGCAGGGAGGCCTCCCCTCTGGCGGAGATGGTATCCATCACAGCCTCTGCCTGTGTCAGGGAAAGCTTTCCGTTGAGGAAGGCACGCTTGGTGAATTCTCCCCTGTCAGCCTGCCAGCAGCCATTTTCGAGGCAGAGCCTCAGCACCCGCTTAGCGACGTAGACGCCCCCATGACAGGAAATCTCGGCGGTGTCCTCCCCGGTATAGGAGTGGGGAGCGCGGAATACCGTCAGCACTGCGTCGTCAACTGTCTCGCCGGTGGCGGGGTCTATTACCCTACCGTAAGCACAGGTATAGCCCTGCATCTCACTGACTGACTTATCGCCGAAGGGGGTGAACACCCTCCCGGCGGCGTTGATGGCGTCCTCGCCGCTTATTCTTATTACAGCTATCCCGCCCTCGGCAAGAGGGGTCGAGACTGCGCAGACTGTTGACATAGGCGTTATCCTTTCTTTTGACTTTTGTGTTTGCTTTTCTCTCCGGAGAGATTTGCTCCCGACAGGGGGGCACAGCCCGCCCCCCGATTTTATTCCGAGCTTGTCGAGGAATAAAATATATCCGGGGCGATGCGCTTCGCCTTCGTTATCCCTCAGGGCGAGGCTCCACCGCAAGTATCGGGAACCCCTCCTCATAAGGCTTCACCAGCTCCGGGCAGAGGTCAGCTTGACGGAACAGCTCCGGCGCTATTCCCTCACATACCTTCGATATGAGCTCAACGGGCTTTTTCGCCACCACCGGGCAGACTGTAGACAAGGCTATTACCCGCACCTCCCCCAGCCGCATTATCCTCAGCGGCCAAATGCGGCACTCAAAGGGCTTTTCGTCTCCCAGCAGACAGCCCTTGCTCTTATCCAGAAGAGCACAGGGGTAGACGTCCTCCTCCCCCTCCCGATCCAAACGGAGCAGCGAGCAGCCGCCCTTGGTGATGAACCTCTGCCCGGGCAGAAGGGCGGTTATCCGCTCCCTGACCTCATCGGTGATGACAGGGGTGTCCAGCAGGTCGTAGCTGTCAAAGGAGCAGCAGAGCCGGCATTTGGCACATTCCTCCTTCGATAAAAGCTCACCCAGCACAGCCTCACCCCCAAAACTAAAATGTAAAGCGAGGCATATCTCCGGCGGGAGATATGCCCCTGAATTTGCCGTTAATCCTCGCCAAGCTTGAGAGCCTGGGAAATCTTTATCCTGGATATCAGTCTGCCCAGAACGATGAAGCCCGTCAGCAGCATCAGCAGGATAATAACGTAGAGCTTGATGTAGTCGGAGCGCAGCGGTATGACCGCGAAGCCCGGCACCTGCTCGGAGGCGCTGTAAAGCGACTGGAACAGCGGCACATAAAGCTCGCTGGCGATGCCGCCCACGAATATGGCGGTGAAGATGGCAGCGCCCGATACCAGCAGCTGCTCGTAAAGTATCATTGCGATTATCTCACCGTAGGTCATACCCATAGCCCTGAGGATACCGAACTGCAGCGTCCTCGACTTGATGGAAAGTATCCAGTAGATGAGGAAGCCGATGATGCACATTATCATAATGATGATAAAGCCCAACGTCAGCGCCCCGTTCATACCCTGAAGCATAGGGTCAGTCTTTTCGGAGATTATCTTCTGGCTGGCCACATTCAGCGAGGTGGGCTTGATGCCCGCGGCGGAGATGGAGTTGTAGAGGTCCTCGGTAGAGGCTCCCTCCTCCATATCTATCCACACCTGATAGGGCTCAACGGTGGTCTGCACTCTTACATAGTCGTAATCCATTACCGCAAAGTCGATGTAGCTGCCGTCGGTGGCCTGCTCATAAGGGTTCAGTGCCGGCCAGTAGTCAACGAATGCCAGCACTGTTACCTCAAACTCGCCGTTGCCGCCCCAGGTGCAGCTGACGGTGTCGCCCAGCTCCAGTCCGTACTTGTCCTTGAAGGAACTGGACAGGATAACGCCGGCGTTGTAGTTGCTTAAAGCGTCGAGATAGCTGTTGATATGCACCGGCAGCAGCCTGTCGGTGGACCAGCACACCTCTGCGAAATCGTGAGGAATAACGGTCATCAGCTTGACCTTGTTAGTATAGTTAAGCGTTCTGCCGGAGGACTGGTAATCACCGAAGTAATCGTCTCTCGACCTATTTGAATTCTTTGTAACAATGGGGGTGACCTTCATCTTGTCGGACTTGATGGTAACGCCGCTCTTGATGAATACCTTTGTGGCGCTCCTTACTCCCGAGAGCGTCTCAAAGCGCTCAAAGGCAGGCTCCACATAGTCGATTACCTCATCGGAGTTTTCTTCCTCCTCTTCCTCCTCATCGGAGCCACCTACCTGAATTCCCAGCGGGCCGGAGGTGGGGCCGGTAGTGGAGGCTACCACCTTATTGGACTCCCACTTTTCAGTCAGGGTAACGTCCGCGCCTACGGCGTAGGAAACTCTCTCCTCCGCGTTGCGGTTGAGGGCTCTTGCGGTGTTGGCGAAGAATATTCCCAGCGAAACTGTCATTATCAGGAATATCATCAGGAAACGCTCTCTACCACCTGCCAGACGTCCGATATTGTTCAGCGAAACGTGAGCTGCCGGCGACCAGATGCGTCTGCCAAGTCTTGTGATAACTCTGATTAGGAAGGGATATACCCTTATGAAGAACAGTCCCAGTCCGAAGATGAACGCCGTAGATGCTACGAACATCAGCGGATTGATAGTAGCTGTCGTATCGGAGAGGCCCTCATCTATCAGCTTCTTCTGCTGGTCGTTATAGTAATACAGCCAGCCCAGCGAGCCGCCCACCAGTATGAAGTCCAGACACAGCTTCTCCCACAGCGGGAACTTTCTCTTCTTGGCCTTGGACTGCTTGTGCTCGACTATCGTGGTCTTTGTAGCGGGGACTATCGGCACCATCGTAGTGATGAAGAATACCACTACTGCGGCGATAGCGTAAATGAAAGCGTCTATTGTCAGGGATATGGGCAGCGACTTTCTGTTTACGAATTCCAGGAAGCCGTTGGAGGCTCCCAGCACTCTGCAAAGCCACATTCCCACAAAGGGTCCCACCACTGCGGTGATGCCGCCCAGTATCAGCGATTCCAGAGCATATATGCCCATTACCTGAAGTCTGCTGGCGCCGCGGCTCTTGAATACCGCTATCTCGTTCTTCTCCTGCTCAACGTTTAGCTGAGATACCATAAACAGGTAAACGAGGATCATCATTATAACGGGTATCTGCACCAGCCAGAGGATAAGGCGGAGCCTGCCGGCGCGGGAGCCGTAATCTCTCAGTATCTCTGCAACCGGCAGATTGAAGCTGACCTTCGACCTTGCATAGGTCTGTGCCTGCCTGTCACATATCTCCAGTATACCGGAAACGTTGTTCATATCCAGCTTGGCATAATCCATAGCATAGCGCTGGGCGAAGGAGGATATGTTGATAGCGCCGGAATCAAGCCCCTCATTGTAAAGGGTCTCGTAATCCATAAAGACTGTGTTCATATACTCGGTGTCCAGCCCCTCCGACCAGAAGGCATCGGTCTCGGACTTGACGCCGAACAGACCGACTATCTCGATCTTGGTGGTCTTTTCGGGGTAGAACACGTTTGCCACCTCATAGACCACATTGGGCGTGAGCCTTGCGACCTTCATCGCCTTTTCAGTGGCGATGACCTCGAAAACGCCGTCGGCGCGGGGCTTGGCCTCATACATTCTGCCGCTGATTATCTCGATATGGTCGTAGATGTTGGTCATACCAGCAACGGAAAATCTCGGGGGAGACTCGCCGTCGTCAATGGAGTTGGTGGTGACGTACATATAGTCGTCGGAGATGACAGTCTTGCTGCTTGCTGCGGGGCAGTCCAGCTCGGCATAGGAATCCTCGATGAGCTTTAATGTCGCGTCGATATCGCTGCGCTGCTCCTTAACGGAGATATCCATTTTCAGCGCGTGGGTGGTGTTGTAAACGCCGGGGTAGATGTCGTTGGCAAGCTGGAATTCCTCCATATCCTTGACAAGCATTCTCTGCAAGGAGGCGTTCATATATATGGGTATGGTGCTCATCATGGCACTGGCCATAATGAAGCCTATCAGCAGGCATAGCACCATCCATTTGGTGTTGAGCATTTTGCGGAAAAGCAAAGTAAGCATTGTTCCTTATCCTTCCATCAAGTAAGCGTTAGGGTGAGGGGGTCAGCGGATAACTATCTCGTCGCCCTCCTGGAGCCCGGAGATTATCTCCGACTGGGAGCCGGTCTTAAGGCCTATCTCTACAGGCACAGCGGTCTTTTCTCCGTCCTTGAGCAGGTAAACTACCTTTTGCCCGTCAACGGTCTTGATGAGGTTGTTTGAGATGACGATGGCATTCTCCACCTTTTCCTGAATAAGGGTGCAGTCTGCAATGCGCCCTACCGTATCGGTGGGGGCGTCACCCTTGAAGCGGACGTAGACGGTCTCAGCGTCAAAGTCGATGCCGGTGTTGTCCTCCTTGGCGTGCTCGTCCAGAGAGGCGGTATACTCTCCCAGAGCCGAGGGTGTCATAAAGACCTCGCCCTCATACTCCGTATCGCCCACCTTGATGACAAGCTCGGTGCCCATATCGTAGGGCTTCATATCGTTAGGCTTGATGGGGATATACAAGCCTGATGTATCTATAACGGTTGCGATGTTCTGACCGGTGCCGACGCCGTCGCCTACTCTTACGTCAGCCAGCGCCGAAACGATGCCGTCGATGGGAGAGGTGAGCACAGCCTGCTCCTTCCTCTCGTAGAGCTTTTCCAGCTCATTCTCGATAAGCTCCACCTCAACGCCTGCGCGGTCGATCTCCGCCTGAGAGCCGCCGTTCTGTCTGACGATAGCAACGCCCAGCTCGGCTCTGCGCTTGTAGAGCTCCTTCTCGGTGATCTGGTAATCCACATCTGTAGTTTCCAGTTCGCAGATGGGGTCGCCCTCCTTGACCTCGTCGCCGGCGCGGACATAGAACTTGCTGATGGTGCCGCCCTGCTTCTCATAGGTGAGCATATACTGCTTTTCGGCGGTGACGGTGCCGGAGCTGGTCACTTTTTTCACCAGATCCTTCCGGGAAACTGTCACCGTGGAGTATTTAACCTCGCTGGCCTTTACCACAGGGGGAGCCAACACCTCCTCCTCGTCCGGCAGCAGATAGCAGCCGGAGGCAGACAATGACGCTACCAGGGCTGTCAGCAGCGAGACTATTTTAACGCGCATATTCTTCATAGCGATCTGTCCTCTCAAAAGTAAAAACTGGTCCTTAACTGTACAAGGGTATATCCTATATAATTATATCAGAACGGCGCTGATTTTTCTATGTAGGATTTAACAAACTTTTCTATGATTTTCTGTCAGTATTAACTAATAGGAGTGCCCGAATTATGACTATAATCAACAATTTTTCAAAACAGTAAATAATAATTTCCGGAGATTGGCATTTTGTTCTGTTAATTAATACTATTGACACGAATGTTTAATTAGTGTAAAATTATAGTGAACCCGTGTATTTAAAGCAAATTCGGAATTAAAATAATAAAGGAGCTGACTGACAAATGGACGATGTCCCGTGGCTGGGTGTCATTATCTGTTTGCTGATAATTCTTATTTCCGGCTATTTCACCGCTTGCGAGAACTCGGTGACCGAGCTCAAGGACAGCGAGGCTGAACGGCTCTTCAAAAAGGGACGCCGCGGCAGAACCTTAGAGCGGCTGCTCTCCGAGCCCTCCCGCCTTGTAACCTCCGGGCTGATACTGCGCATACTGGTGGCGATGGCGCTCTCGGCGGTGTCGGTGGTGTGGTTTTACCGTCCGCTGGCTAAGGCTATGGGCGGCACTGTACCCATGAAGCTGCTGGCGCTGTTGATAGTTCTCATAATCACCGCGCTGTGTTTCTGCTGGCTGGGGATAGTCTTTCCGAAAAAGCTCTGCACCTCCGGTAAGCTGGGCTCCGGCTTTGCATATTCAAGCTGTATATTCTACAGCCTTGCGCTGAAGCTGATAATGCCGCTGGAGCTGGCTGTCACCTTCCTTTCAGGCATCGTGCTCAGGCTTTGCGGAGTAAAGCGCTCCGACCTGGAGGACACCGTCACCGAAGAGGAGATAATGATGATGGTGGACGCCGTCAATGAGACCGGCGGCATCGAGGAAGCACAGGCGGAGATGATCTCCAACATCTTCGAGTTTGACGACCTTGAGGTACACGAGATAATGACCCACCGCACCGACGTTTCCGCTGTTTCGCAGGAGGCGACTGTGGGCGAGGCCGCAAGGGTCGTGCTGGAGGAGGGCTTTTCAAGGCTCCCTGTCTATGACGGCAGCATCGACAGCATCTGCGGAGCGGTATATGCCAAGGATCTGCTGGGGCTGGTCATCGGTGGTGGCTCGCAGGAGGAACCCATCAAGGAGCTTATCCGCGAGATAAAATACGTTCCCGAGAACACCCGCTGCGACGACCTGTTAAAGGACTTCACCGCCGGAAAGACCCAGATGGCTGTGGTGGTCGATGAATACGGCGGCACTGCGGGCATAGTTACTATGGAGGACCTGCTGGAGGCAATAGTCGGCTCCATTCAGGACGAATACGACAACGAGACTCCCGACATTCAGGAGATAACCCCCAACACCTTTGATATCTCGGGACAGGCCGCTCTGGACGAGGTGATGGAGGAGCTGGGGCAGGAGACTCCCGAGAACTGCATACATGACACCATCGGCGGATTTGTGGTAGAGCTGCTGGGATATATCCCCGAGCAGGACGAGCGCCCGTCGGTAAGGTGGAGAAACATAGAGTTTACGGTGATCCGCGTAGAGGGCAAAGCAATAGAAAAGCTCCGGGCGGTCATCGACAAGGAAGAGAAGGAGACACAATGAAGAAACTGGCTTTTATAACGGCAGCTGTTATGGGGCTCTCCCTTTGCGGCTGTGCGGACAGCAGCGACAGCTCCGGAGCAGATGTGCTTCATGGGCTGTTCTCACAGGGCTCCTCAGAGAGCAGCAGCGCTGAAGCCCCCGCTAAAGTCGATATAGCCGAAAGGGTTAAGGATATATCCCTGAACTTTGCCACAGACTACTATCTGCGCTCTGCCGATGAAAATACCCGCACCGCCTGCAAGGCTATCATCAACAGCGCTCAGGCAGGCGAGCGCTCCACCGACCTTGACGGCCTCGGTCTGACAGAGGCCTCTCTCTCGGATCTGGTGACGCTTATTGTTTCCTGCACCCCGGAGCTGGCATCTGTAAACAACGAGTTTTCCTATACCGTCGGGCTCGACGGAAAGATAAAGACCTGCACTCTTGACCTGACCTACGGCAAGACCCAGCAGGAGCAGATGACCTCAGAGCTTATCACCGCCGCCGATATCATCGTCGGCGCTGCCGCCGAGCTGGACGATTTATCCAAGCTGTGCAGCTTTCACGATGCTTTAGTGCGTAAGTGTGTTTACACCGACAAGGCAGAGAGCCCTTACACCGCCTACGGCTGTCTTGTAGAGGGCGAAGCCGTCTGCGAGGGGTATTCAAAGGCCTTCCTGCTGCTCTGCCAGCGGGCGGGCATAGACTGCATCCCTGTGTTCGGCATCACCAATGAGGACGGCGGAACGCCCCATATGTGGAACAAGGTGCGTCTGGACGGAGAATGGTATAACGTAGACGTCACTTGGGACGACCCGGTCTCCAACATAGGCGCCGACTTTGTAAGGCACGACTACCTCTGCGTTACCGACAGCAAGATACTCATTGACCACACCTTCGAGGATAACGACCTGATGAAGTACCCCGCCGCCGAGGGCGAGAAGTACAACTTCTTCCGCTACTCCGGGCTCTATATCGACGATGTCTCCAAGGCGGACGATATCCTGCTGGCGGCTATCGGACAGAAGGTATTTCTGGGAGAAAAGTACGTTCAGGTAATGTGCTCCGACAAGGATATCTACGACAGCGTATACTCCCGGGAGTTTGAGGGCGATGCTGACGGCAACACCCGCATCTTCGATATTCTTGCATCTGCCGCCTATGCTGCCGGCGGAGCCTTCCGCTCCGACACCTACTCGGTATCGAAGAACGACAGCGCGCTTACGCTGACCGTCATACTCTCATACTGACAAACAACTAAAAAAGGCGGCCTCCGCTTGCAGACGGAGGCTGCCTTTTATCCTGCCGAAAGGAGATGTGTCCCTCTGGAAAACGGGATAATAATCGCCAAACAGATACTTATAATGTTCATAATTCTCGCGGTGGGGCTGGGCTGCGGCCTGAAAGGGCTCATCACAAAGGACGGCACCAAGCAGCTCTCCACCATTGAGCTGCATATCGTCAACCCGCTGCTGATATTTATGTCCTATCAGTCGGAGTACTCCCCGGAGCTGCTGGGAGGACTGCTGTGGGCCTTCCTGCTGTCGGCCATATCCTTTGCAGTGATGATAGCTGTCAGCACCATTCTGGTGCGCAAGACCCGCGAGGATTTTGACCTTGAGCGTTTCGCCTGCGTCTATTCAAACTGCGGCTTTATCGGCATCCCCCTTGTCAACGGAATTTACGGCGCTGTGGGTGTGCTATATCTGACCGCCTATGTGACACTTTTCAACTTCCTCGTCTGGACCCACGGCTATATGATAATGAAGGGACAGCGGGATTTTTCTTCGTTTGTAAAGGCGCTGCGCAATCCCTCAGTAATTGCGGTGTTTGTCGGGCTGATATGCTATCTGACCAAGCTCCGCCTGCCGGAGATACCTGCGGCTTCACTGGAGTATATCACAGCCCTCAACACCCCTATGGCTATGCTCATAGCCGGAGCCACCGCCTCCCAGACCAGCTTTGTCAAGGCACTGAAAAACCCCGGCCTCTATCTTGTCTGCGCTATGAAGCTGCTGATAATGCCCCTGCTCTGCTTCGGGATAATGAGGCTGCTCCCCGCCCCCAGCCTCGTCATTATGGTGGTCACTATCGCCTGCGCCTGCCCCGTAGCTACCACAGGCACAATGTTCGCCGTCCTGTTCGGTAAGAAGCCCGAGCGCTGCTCCGAATTCTTCGCCGTCACCACAGTCCTCTCCGGAGTAACACTCCCCATTGTCACCGCCCTCTGCACCAAGCTGATGTGACAGCATCAAGGCATCAAAAACGGCCGCCCGGCATGGGCGGTCATTTGTGATATCTTGTATTCTTTGATATCATAAAGGCGCGGTATATCTGCTCTAAAAGCATCACTCTGGCGAGCTGATGGGGGAAGGTGAGCTTTGACATTGAAAGCCTCAGGTCACAGCGCTGCTTGACCTCCTCCGCTATACCAAAAGATGAACCGATGACGAAGTTCACAGTGGAATATCCCCCGACGGCGACAGCGTTCAGCTTTTCGGACAGCTCAACGCTGGTGAGCTGTCTGCCCTCGATGCACATAGCAATGTTGTAGCTGCCCTTGGCGGAGAGATATCCCTCCATAGCCTTGGCCTCCTGAGAGAGGGCACTGCATATCTCCTTATCGGAGGGAGCGTCCCCCAGACGGCTCTCTGGAAGCTCTGTGACCTCGCATTTGCAGTCGGCGCCCAGACGCTTGATGTATTCAGCACAGGCGTCCCGCCAGTAGGCCTCCTTGAGCTTGCCGACGGTTATGAGCCTTATGTGTATCAGAAGATCACCGTCCTTGTGTAGTTTTCGGGAGCCGCTATGTCAAGAGTGAAATCGAGACGCTCCTGATAGCCCCGGAGCCCGCCCAGTGCGCAGCGCTTTGCCAGCTCGGGGCGGTTATTCTCTCGGGAGAGGTGCCCCAGCACGAAACGGCGGGTGCCGCCCTCCATAAGCTCCCGCAGGAGAGAGGCGCAATCGTTGTTGGATAGGTGCCCGTGGTCGGAAAGTATCCGCTGCTTTAAGGGATAGGCGTAGCTGCCGTATTTTAACATATCCTCGTCGTAGTTGGACTCCAGCAGCACCATATCGCAGCCCTTAAGGGCAGAGCGCACAGTGTCGGTGACGACGCCTAAATCTGTGCAGCTGGCGGCACGCTTGCCGTCCTCAAAATCCACAGTGAAGCCGCAGCTGGCGGGGCAGTCGTGGCTGGTCTCGAAGTGGGTGATATGCAGCCCGCCGATGTCGGCACTGCCCTGCTCCAAGGGTATGGCCTGAACGTCCGGTTCAATGATGCCGTTATCAAACATCTCCCTGATATTCTGCTCCTGCGCGAACAAAGCACAGCCGTACTTTTTCAGAAATACCCGCAGCCCCTTGATGTGGTCGGAGTGGGTGTGGGTAACGAACACTGCCCTTACCGCCTGAGGCTCGATGCCGTTATACATCAGCGCGTCGGCTATCTTCTTGCAGGACACTCCCGCATCTATGAGTATGCCTCCCTGCTCGTCCCCGACGAAGGAGCAGTTGCCGCTGCTGGACGAAAACAGCGGATAAAATCTTGCCATTATGTTTCCTCGATCCTATGTAATATGCTGTATCTTATTTTATCACAGCCGTCCCAAAATGTCAACGCAATAAGAAAGGCCCCCGCCGCAGCGGAGGTCTTTCTTTATCTATATAGGGAGAGATCAGTTGGCTTTTTTCTCAACTCCGTCGGTGGTGAAGATGAACTTCACGTTGCCGTTCATTTCCTCCGACTTGCCGGAGAAGCTTGCGTAGGAGCGGGAGGCCTGTGTCATAGCCTTGAAGCGAGCCAGACCCTCCTCAACATCGTTCTCGATGATGTCTGCCAGCTTGTCGATGGCCTCCTCCTTGAACTGATTCATACCGTCGTTCAGGGTCTTTGCGCCCTCTTCAAGCTGCGAAGCACCGTCAGAGAGCTTGTCGGCGCCGTCCTTGAGCTGAGTCAGACCGTTGTAGAGGTCGCCGTTGCCGTCGGCTATCTTCTTGGCGCCGTCTGCAAGGGTGTCAGTGGAGGTCATTATGGTGTTCAGGCCCTCTGTAAGGCTGCCGCTGCCGTCCTTGAGCTGAGTTAAACCGCCGTCCAGCTGTCCTGCGCCGTTTGCCAGCTTGCCGATGCCGTCATCAAGGGCTGTGATGCCGCTGATGAGTGCGCCGCTCTTGCCTGCCAGCTCGCTTATGCCGGTATTGAGCCTTGCGGCACCGTCCGAAACGCTCTTTGCTCCCGCTGCCAGCTGTGCGCTGGAGGTGGAAAGAGTTCCGGTGGACTCTGCGAGCTTTGCAGCCCCCGCATCTATCTGTCCCAGAGCGGTGTCAAGAGCTCCTGAGCCCTGTATCAGCTGAGCCATTCCGTCATCTAAAGCTGTGATGCCGCTGATGAGTGCGCCGCTCTTCTCTGCCAGAGAGCCGATGCCGACGTTAAGTGCCGAGGCACCTGTATTCAGCGAGGCTGCGCCCTGCGAGAGCTGCGTTACCGAGCCGGAGAGAGTCCCTGTGGCCTCTGCCAGCTGTGCGGCTCCGCCGGAGATAGCTGCCAGAGCGGTGTCAAGTGAAGCCGCACCGTTCTTGACGTTCTGAGCGCCTGCGGAGATGCCCTGAGCACCCGCCGCTGCAGCCTGTGCACCTGCAGAAAGGCCTGCAACGCCCGCTTTAAGGGCACCCTCGCCGCTCATATTGGCGGCTACCTGCTGCTGCCCTGCTATGGACTGCTGCAAAGCGCCGGCAAGAGCCTGCAATGTGGCTTTCTTAGTGGCATCGGTCTCGGCGGCGATGAGCTGATTTAAGGTAGAAAGCACCTGACTGTCAGCGCCTGCGGTCTGTGTAAGAGCTGCGGCAGCCTGATCTAAGCCTGCATCAAGGGAAGCAATGCCCTGAGTGAGGGCTCCCATATTCTGTGAGAGTGTCGCGGCACCGTCGGCAAGATCAGAAGCACCGCTTGAAAGCTGTGCCGAGCCTGCCTTTGCAGCTGCGGCTCCATCTGAGAGCTCGCCGGTCTTGGTGTTGAGGGTCTTTGCGCCCTCGTCCAGCTGAGAAAGTCCTCCGGAAAGCTGTGCTGCACCGTCTGCCAGAGACTGGCTGCCGGTGGAAAGCTCCCCTATGCCGCTCTTAAGTGCGGGGGCTGCTCCTGCCAGCTGGGCTGTTCCCTCTTTAGCGGAGGAGATGCCCGCTGCCAGCTGTGCCGAGCCCTCCTTAGCCTGTGCGGTGCCGGAGGCCAGCTCCTTTGCGCCGGCGTTAAGCTGCGAGGCTCCGCCGGAGAGCAGCGCCATATTGTCAGATACCTGCTTGGAGCCGTCTGCCAGCTGCGAAGCGCCGTCGGAGAGCTGTCCTATGCCGTCCTTAAGTGCGGGGGCCGCTCCTGCCAGCTGGGAGGAGCCGTCCTTAGCGGAGGCAAGGCCGTTGACTATCTCTGCGGAGCCTGCCTTTGCGGAGGTCAGGCCTTCGGTGATATCCTTTGAGCCGTTGTATGCAGTCTTAGTGCCGTCTGCCAGCTGATATGCTCCGTCGGAGAGGTCGCGGCTGCCGCTTGCCAGCTGTGAAGCGCCGTCCTTTGCATCCGAAGCGCCGTCTGCCAGCTGAGATGCTCCTGTGTTCAGGGTCTTGATGCCCTCATAGAGCTCGGAGGTGCCGTCGCAGAGCTGCTGGGCGGCGTCTGTCATCTCCTTGAGCTTTTCCTTAAGCTCGTCAGCCTTGTCAACGTCGTCAAGGTCAAGCTCCGAGAAGAACTGGTTTGTAGCCACCGTCATAGAGGTTGAGCTTTCAAAGTCCACAACGTCGGCGGTTATCTCAACGGTCTCGGGAATGGAGAAGTCGTACTTGCTCCAGTCGATGCCAAGACTCTCGCTGATGCCCGGAAGAGCCACGCCGATGACGATGAGCCTCTTGCCGTCGGAAACTATCTTTCCGTTGGAGACCTCAACATTGGAGAATTTGTCTGAGTTGAGGATAGTGCCGCTTGCCATCAGGAAGGGAACGCAAACCTCGTAATCCTTGCCGTCAACGGTCTGGTTGCTCTTTAAATTGTTGGTGTAGGTGTAGCGGATAGTTACCTTGCCGCTCTTGCCGGCGATCTCCTCGGCGGACATCTCCTTGCCGTCCAGCAGATAGGTGATCTTAACGCTCACCGGCAGCTCCTTGTCGGTAGTGCCCTGATAGTAGATATCCTTGCCAGCAGCGGCCCAGTCAATGCCGGTGCCGTTCTGGGTGAATTCCTCGTAGCCCTTGACGTTCTCGATATCGCGAAGCTCGGATACGTCCGAAAGGCTTTCAAGCGCCTGTGTGTTTTTCAGCCAGTCGCTGACGATGATGTTCTTTACCTCATTGCCATTGGAGTAGAGGACGTAAACCGTCTCGTCCTTTACTGCGGGGCCGTCCTCAGCTACGCGGGTGTAGGAAGTGTTCTCTGCTGTCCTTGTCTGGGATGCGGGCTCGGAGTTTGTCTCCTGGCCCTTTGCATAGAGCCCGGTAGCGCCGGCGGAGAGAAGTATTGCCAGCACTGCGGCGATTATCTTTGTGTATTTCATGATCTTGCCTCCGATCTCATTTCATTGCTTGTGTATTCTTTGTTCTTTACATTGTAGACCTTCTTGGGCTTTATCCCTATGGTGGTGGCACAGATGAGCTTATCCAGCGCCAGCAGGAAGGAGGGCAGCGCAAGTATTACGGTGAACATTGAGATGATCGCTCCCCTTGCCAGCAGTATGCACAGCTCGGAGATAAGTCCTATATCCGAGTAAAGTCCTACGCCGAAGGTGGCTGCGAAGAAGCCCAACGCCGATACCATTACCGACTTTATGGAGGTCGCCAGCGCTGTGGTGACTGCCTCGTGCTTTTCTCTGCCGAGGCTGCGCTCCAGCTTGTAGCGGGTGGTCATCAGTATTGCGTAGTCAACCGTTGCGCCCAGCTGAATGGTTCCGATAACTATTGAAGCTATAAATGCAACCTTCGTGTGGGTGTATGTCGGTATGCCCATATTGATGAAGATGGCGAACTCGATGACCGCAACAAGTATAACTGGCAGCGAGATGCTCTTGAGCACAAAGAAAATGATAACGAAGATAGCTCCGATGGAGAGGAAGTTTACCACCTTGAAGTCCCGGTTGGTTATCTCGATAAGGTCCTTGGTGGCGGGAGCCTCACCGATAAGCATAGCGCTCTTGTCGTACTTCTCGATAATGTTCTCGATAGCCACACACTGGTCGTTGACCGCGTCGGAGGCTACCTCATATTCCGAGCCTATCATTATGAGCTTCCAGTTGTCGCTCTCCAAAAGCTCGGTTACGCTGTCGGGGATAATCTCAACAGGTATCTTAGAGCCTACAAGTGAGTCAAGTCCCAGCACCATTGAAACGCCGTCCAGCTTTTCTATCTCATCGCACATAAACCTTGTGTCCTTGGCAGAGACATCTGTGCTCACCAGCAGAACGTGGGTGGAGTTCATTCCGTACTCCTCCTTGAGCTTGGTGTTGGCTACCACGCTATCTAAGTCTGCGGGGAGGGTTGAATCCAGCTTGTAGTAAACGTCGTTGTGGAAGTTGCCGTAGATCGCGGGTGAAAGCAGCACGAAGAATATGGTCACGAACAGCCCCGCGTGCTTGACTATGAATTTTGCCGCGCCGTCCATACTAGGCAGCAGATCCTTATGACGGGTCTTGGTGATAGCCTTGTCGAAAATGAGTATCATAGAGGGCAGGACCGTTACGCAGCAGATAACTCCGAACACAACGCCCTTTGCCATTACGATACCGATGTCAAGTCCCAGCGTGAAGCTCATAAAGCACATTGCAAGGAAGCCCGCAACTGTGGTTATGGAGCTGCCGACTACGGAAACTATGGTGCCGGCTATGGCCTCAGCCATTGCCTTGTGATTATCCTCCGGGTATTTCTCCTTGTTTTCAAGGTAGCTGTGATAGAGGAAGATGGAGTAATCCATCGTAACTCCCAGCTGCAGCACCGCTGCCAGAGCCTTTGTCAGGAAGGATATCTCTCCGGCGATGATATTGGTGCCCAGGTTGTAGACGACCGCCATACCCACGCTCAGCATAAAGAACACCGGGATAAGGAAGGAATCCATCGAAAGCGCCAGCACCAGCGACACCAGCAGCACCGCTATGATGACATACATAACGGTCTCGCTCTCGGCGATTATCTTCATATCGTCGTTGATGGCGCTCATACCGCTTAAGAAGCACTGCTTGTCGGCTATCTCTCTTATTGAGTCCACAGCGGCGAGAGTTCTGTCGGCGGCGGTGGTGTCGTCAAAGAAAACTATCATCAGCGTGGAGCTGCCGTCTGCCGAGTTGAAGAAGTCATATATCTTATCCGGAAGGACCTCCTTGGGGAGGGATATATCAGCGACGGTGTCGTACCAGACCACGCTGGCAACTCCCTCGACTGCTTCTATCTTCTGCTTGGTCTCGGCGACCTTCTTATCGCTCATGCCGTCGATCATTACCATCGAGAAGCCGCCCTTGCCAAATTCGTCCATCAGGATATCCTGACCCTGCATAGTTTTGATATCTCCCGGCAGGTAGGAAAGGATATCGTAGTTAGTTCTTGTATTGATATAGCCTATGGCGCAGGGTATCAGCAGCAGTATGCCGATAATGAGTATCAGTACTCTGTGCTTGACTATAAAATTACCGAACCGGACCATTGTCTCATCTCCTTGTGATATATATGGTATGGCTGTGCTGTGCAGCAATCTGAAACTCTTTTGTCTCCCTCGCCGCCTGCGGCGGCTCGGGAAGGGAGCTTTTCCCGCAGGGTATAACTGATTATCACAGCAGAGCCGATAGCAAGACCGTCTTTGTGACCGGCGGTCATTTTTATTACTTTCACATTATACTCCAAAACTGACCGATAGTCAATACTTGTTTTCAAGAAACTTGACCGTTGGTCAGAAATTTTGTAGGAGTGCACAAAAGATTTTTGTCTCAAAACTGACTATTGGTCATTTTACAGGATTGACATTTATAGGAAACTTCGATATAATAAAAAATGTTAGGAGCCTAGCTCCTGTTGTGTATTCCGAATCGAACAAAAACGGGGGATAATAATGACCAAGGTAGATATGAAAAAAAAGAGCAAGGAAAGCTCCCTGCTCAATACTGCCTTTGAATTCTTCACCACCAAGGGCTTCAGCAAGACCTCTATCACCGACATTGCCAGTAAGGCAGGCGTCGGCAAGGGCACCTTTTACCTATATTTCAAGGATAAATACGATATCCGCAACAAGCTCATCTCGCGAAAGAGCGAGCAGGTGCTGACCCGCGCCGCCGATGCCCTGATGAAGCACACCGGCGAGCTTGACTTTGAGGGGAAGTTCATCTTCCTGGTAGATAATATCTTAAATCAGCTGGAGGAGAACAAATCCCTCTTAAATTTCATCTCCAAGAATTTGAGCTGGGGAGTGTTTATGGCAGCACTATCCGCCCCCTCCGACCAGGAGCTCAACTTCCGGGACGCCTACTATCAGCTGCTTTCCCAGTCGGAGCGAAGGATCCGCGAGCCGGAGCTTATGCTCTATATGATAGTTGAGCTGGTCTCTTCCACCTGCTACTCAGCTATCCTTTACAGCGAACCCTGCGACCTGGCTGCACTAAAGCCGGAGCTTTATAAGACTATCCGCTCCATACTGGAACAGTTCTCAGAATAACTAAACTGCTATATACAGAAAAAACGGGTACCCCGACAGGGTACCCGTTTGCAATTTACTTTGTGTTTGACAGCGTCCACTTCAGCGGAGCTATTCTCTTTGCCTTAGTATTGTCGATCCTCCAGTTATTGAAGGTGGTGGAGGGGTCGAAATAACGGTAGTCCGTTCTGGACTTAGCCTTGTTGAAGCTGATGCCCACGCCGGGGCTTCTCTGGATAACTGCACCGATGCGGTGATGCTCTCTCTCAAAGTCGAGTATCTCCTTAGCGGTAAGTATCTCCGAGTCGGAGATGTTGTATATTCCCTCATATCTTCCGGAGGGGATAGCCACGATGCCCTTGATGAAATCCAGCAGGTTGTAGAGGCAGCAGAACGAGAAGCCGTAAAGTCCGTCATTATATATGTAGGCCACATCGTCCTTGACGTCATAGACCTTGTCTCTCAGGTTCTGGGTGTACTCAGAGGTGTAGATGGGAGCCACTCTTGCGATGACCGGAACAGTGTCCGACTTTTTGAAGGCCTTAGACATAATCTTCTCACTGGTGAGCTTCATATCCACATAGTTGGAGCTGCCCTTTTCGGGAGAGGTCTCTCTGATAGGCTCTCTTCCCTTGACGATGCCGTATACCTGTGTGGTGGACAGCAGGATAAAATTCTTACAGCTGTTCTTATCGGCAGCCTCATAGATGAACTTGTCGCATATCTTGCTCTTCTTCATCTCTGCATCGGTGATATAAGAATCAAGGTCGTTATCCACGGAATTTGCCAAATGCACAACAGAATCCACCTTGTTGCTGGCGATTATCCTGGAGATAGTATCCTTGTCCGTAACGTCACACTGAACAAAAGTAAAATTAGGATCCGTATCTATCAGACTGCTGGCTGTGCTATCAACGCCGAAAACTCTGTGCTTCTTTGAAAGCAGCGCCTTTACGCACTCTGTGCCGATAAATCCGCTCGCGCCTGTCACGAGAACTGATGCCATGATCCTTCACTCCTTCCATTTACGTCCGCACCTTTTCGTCTGCGGGACGCAAAGTGCTGATAATACATATACATTATATCATAAAATTGTCACATTGAAAAGCCTTTTGTGTACATTAGATGAAAAATTTTCTTTTCTTTATAATTTTACTTGCTTAAATTTGTGAATTGTGTTAAAATATTTCTGTGCTTACAAAGAAAAACCGCCTTATTGGTTAGATGTTTTATCATTTTAATATATTTGTGAGGGATGTCCTTTGGTTTTTAACGAGCTGATTTTCTTTCTAGGGCTGGTGCCCATAAGCGTTCTCTGTTCTTTTTTTGACAGAAGCGCCGAATACAAAAACCTGATACTTGTACTGACCTCGGTGATATTCGTAAGCTGGGGGAAGCCGCTGGCAGTACTGCTGATCTTCCTGACAGTGATAAGTGAATATCTGCTGGGGCTTGCCATATCCAAAACAAGAAAAAATCCTCTGGGGGTAGTGCTGCTGCTGGCAGATCTTGCAATAAATATCTGTGTGCTGGTGCTGTTAGGGCACAACTACATCTTCCCGGAGGGCAGCGCTCTGAGCCTGAGTACTTCCGTTATCCCTATCGGCGCCTGCTATTATACCGCCAAGGGCTTCTCCTACTGCTTTGACGTATATGCCGGTAACTGCAAGGCGGAGAAGAACATCTTCTGTCTGCTGACCTATATGGTATGCTTTCACTCTCTTATGGCAGGGCCTGTGGTGCGCTACGGCGACGCGGAGCCCCTTATCCGGCAGCGAACCGTTACCGGAAAAATGCTGAACGACGGGCTTGTCCGCTTTATTATCGGGCTGGGCAAAAACGTTATCCTCGCGCCGGCCTTCACGACTATTAAGCTGGCGGGGCTGGCTCACGCCGACACTACCCTTGCGGGCAGCTGGCTGGGAATGCTGGCCTTCCTAGGGGAGTGCTGGTTCTCATTTACCGGTCTCTGTGATATGGCAAAGGGTCTGGGGCTTCTCTCCGGCTTTGAATATGAGGACAACTACCGTGACCTTTCAGTCTCGCAGCTTTTGACAGGCTTTGTCAGAAGCGCCAACACCACCCTTATCCGCCTTTTCGATGACGTATTCGCACGCTTCGGCGGCAGCAGCACCTTTATGGCGTCCCTGGGGGCGCTGGTCGGCTGTGGGCTGATAGCTCTGTGGTATCATATCAGCAAGCCCTTCGCGGCTGTGGGCATAGCTATTGGCTGTGTGCTGCTCGTGGAGAGGCTGTTCTTAAACAAGCTCTGCCAGAAGATCCCTGCTGTCATCAAAGGGATATATGTTTTCATTCTGACACTGCCGCTGCTGGGAGGGCTGTACTTCGCCCGTCTGGCTGACTACAAGCACTGGCTGCTCTCACTGGTAGGTCAGGGCAACGAATACATTCTTAGCATCTCTATGAAGAATGCTCTGCTAGGAAATATATTCCTGCTCATCGTCGCGTTTGTCGTAGTATGTGTGCCAGTGAGAAAGCTGCTTACCGGATCTATTGACCGGCTCGAGCACAGAGGCGCTCAGGCTATGGCAGTATGCAGACTGACAAAGACCCTGCTCACCGCAGCGGTGCTGTTTGTCAGTGTCGTTACTCTTGCCGCACAGGCAGTTCGTTAAGGGAGGGATAGCTTTGGATAGAGAAGTTACCGAATTCAACCTTGAATCCTACGCTCACAGCGAGGATATACCGGAGCCGCCCGAGGAGTTTGAGGAAAGCGAAAAGGCTATGGCCGAGCTCACTGCCCGCTCTCTGGATGATAAATACAGCTTCATCAACATAGTGGTGCTGGCAGTAGTTCTTCTGGCCTGTGCTTCCTATTTTCTGACAATGACCAGCAGCAAGCGCTACGGCGACGAGGGCAACAAATTCTCCCTAGAGCGCCTTGCCAACGGCAAATACACTGCCGAGATATCCCGCCGATATTACAGTACAATAGCCTACCCGGAGGAGCTGACAGAGCTTTCGGACAGCATATCCTCCCTTTACGGTGTGCTGGACCGCAGCACCGCTGAACAGGTAAGAGAGAATACCGAAAGGCTTCTGCCCAGTGACAACAGCAGCGGCAACGGCGGAGGCAGCCATAACGAAAAGGAGATAAACACCGAAACCGGCTCGGGAACAGGCACAGAGACCTCAGCCTCCCATTATGTGGAGACCTTCTATGACACTATGTTCTCCCGGACGACCACCATTGTTACGACATTAAACTTTGACCCTGAGGATCCGTACTCCCGCAAAACCACGACCACAATAAATACAGCTCCCGATGTGAAGTCAACGACTACGGCTGTTCCGACTCAGACGACAGCCCAAACCGTTTCCTCCGAGGAGACCACACCCTCTGAGACGGAGCCTACCCAGACAGAGACGGAGACTACTCCCTCCGAAACTACCCCCTCTGAGACGGAATCATCTGCATCTGAGACAGAGTCCTCCGTAGAGGAAGAGCAGCCCCAGCCGGAGGCTGACGCATAATGGCTCAGCGGGATACTAACCCCTTCCCCTACTCTCTTGACAACAAGCGCTATCTGACCTACAGCTGCTATCTTAAGCGGCGCTTCGGGCAGAAGGTATTCAAGGTACCGCTGAATATCGACCTGGGCTGTCCCAACCGGGACGGAACCAAGGGCAGCGGCGGGTGCATATTCTGCTCCGCCAAGCTGAGCGGCGACTTCGCCGGCGACCCCTGCCAAAGCATAGACAGGCAGTTTGATGAGGTGCGGGGGCGGCTCCACAAGAAATGGGAGCAGGGGCTCTATATCCCCTACTTTCAGGCGGGCTCCAACACCTATGGAGAGGTCTCGCTGCTAAAAGATATGTTCGAGCGGGCGCTCAGCTTTGATAATGTCGTGGGGCTGGCAATAGCCACCCGCGCCGACTGCATTGATAAAGAAAAGGCGGATATGCTGGCCGCCCTTGCGGAGAGGACGTATCTTACCGTTGAGCTGGGCCTACAAAGCATACACGACAGGACTGCCTTGCTCTGCAACCGCTGCCACACCTATGAGGATTTCTTAACAGGCTTTCGGATGCTTAAGGAGCGGGGGATAAACGTCTGCGTGCACATAATAAACGGCCTTCCCGGTGAGAGCCGGGAGATGATGCTTGAGACCGCCGAGACGGTGGGAGGACTCGGCATCCACGCCATAAAGATACATCTGCTGCACGTTCTTAAAGGCACTGTGCTGGCGGAGATGTATGAACGCGGGGTGTTCCGGGCTATGGAGCAGGAGGAATATGTGAGCCTTGTCTGCGACCAGATAGAGCGCCTGCCCCGGGAGGTCATCATCGAGAGGGTCACCGGCGACGGAGCCCGGGACGAGCTTATAGCTCCGCTATGGAGCCTTAAAAAGTTCTGCGTGATGAACGACATAGACAAGGAGCTTTACAGAAGAAATTCTTTTCAAGGAAAGCTGAGGAATGAAATATGAAAAAGAGTATGACACTGACCTATGAGGTAGGCGACGGGCTTTACCTCAACATCACCAACAAATGCCCCTGCAACTGCACTTTCTGTCTTCGGCAGAACGGCGACGGGGCTTACGGCTCCGACCCGCTGTGGCTCATGCATCAGCCTACGGCAGAGGAGGTCATAGAGGACCTCAAAAAGCGCGACCTTAGCAAGTATTCCCAGATAGTTTTCTGCGGCTACGGCGAGCCGACCTGCGAGCTGGAGCTCATCAAGGAGGTATCAAAATACCTTCGCAGCGTCACCGACAGGCCTGTCAGGATAAACACCAACGGCCTTTCCGACCTTATCAACAAGCGGGACACCGCCCCGGAGTTCGAGGGCGTCTGCGACGTTATCTCAATAAGCCTCAACTCCTCCACCTCCGAGGGCTATCACGCTGTTACCCGCCCCTCCTTCAAGGACGTTGACTGTTTTGAGGCGATGCTGACTTTCGCCAAGAACGTCAAGCAGTATGTTCCCGACGTGGTGCTCACCGTTGTAGACATCATCGGTGAAGAGGAGGTCGAGCGCTCCCGGAAGATAGCCGAAAGCATAGGCGTCAGACTGAGAGTAAGAGAATATATCCCTGATTAAGGAGCACACCATGGAAAAAGCATTTGCAAAGAACCTTATAAACATAGAGCCCTACGTTGCCGGAGAGCAGCCCAAGAGCGACAGCATCATCAAGCTCAACGCCAACGAGAACCCCTACCCGCCCTCCCCGGCGGTGTATGCGGCAATATCCTCGTTTGATGCGGAGGATCTGAAAAAGTACCCTCCTATGGACGCCGCTCCACTTCGCAAGGCGGTGGCGGAGTTCTACGGCCTTGACCGCAGCTGCGTGTTTGCGGGCAACGGCTCCGACGACGTGCTGGCGACGGCCTTCCGCGCCTTCTTCAACTCTGACAAGCCTATCCTCTACCCGGACATCACCTACTCCTTCTATCCGGTGTGGTGCGAGCTGCTTAAGATACCCTACAAGGTGATACCCGTTGACGAGGGCTTCAACGTTCACATTGAGGATTATTTTATCGAGAACGGCGGCGTGGTGCTGCCCAATCCCAACGCCCCCACCACCATAGGTCTGGGGCTGGAGGCCATTGAGGAGCTTATCCGTCACAACCGGGAGAGCGTTGTCATCATCGACGAGGCCTACGCCGATTTCAACGATGTCAACTGCGTTCCGCTGATAAAGAAGTATGACAACCTTGTCATTACGCAGACCTTCTCCAAATCCCGCTCACTGGCGGGAATGAGAGTTGCGGCGGCCATTGCCGACCCCTACCTTATCTCCTATCTGGACGCGGTGAAGGACTCCTACAATTCCTACCCTATGGACGCTGTGGCCATAAGCGCCGGCGTTGCCGCCATCGGCGACAGGGACTATTTTCAGGAGACGCGGGCGAAGATAATAGCCACCAGGGACAGAGTAACGGCGCAGCTGCGTGAGCTTGGCTTTATCCTGCCGGACAGCAGCGCAAACTTTCTCTTTGCCACTCACCCCGACCACACCGCTGAGGAGATATTCCTCTTTCTGCGGGAAAAGGGCATCTTCGTGCGGTATTTCAAAAAGCCCCGAATTGACAACTATCTGCGCATTACCGTCGGCACCGACGAGCAGATGGATAGGCTGATCGAGGCTTTGAAGGAGCTTATAGGATAAATCGGAATTTGGCGGGGCACGCCCCCGCAAATTCTGTATATAAACAAATGCCCGCCTTTCGGCGGGCATTATTTTTTCAGCCGGCATTTCCCTCACTGATAAGCTCTGCCAGCGTCCTGCCGATGAGCTCACCGGAATAAAAGGCCTGCTCCAATGAGTTTCCGTGACTTCCCACTTCTATCAGCAACGAGCCGGTGGTCAGGTCTTGATTATAGTGGCGGTAGTCGAAAAGTATGGGCCTGGTGATGCCCTCATAGCTGCTCTCGAAGCGCGATTGCAGCGCACATGCAAAATGAAAGTTCTTTATATGCTCCGGCATACCCATAGTGCCATCGTCACAGCCAGAGATTATCATTATCTGGGCGGCCTCCCTGCCGTCTACCTCCGTTACCGGCATAAGGCGGGTGCCGTCCTGCCGCTGGATAGCGTCTCTGTGGATATCCAGCACTATCCTGACTGACGGATACTCCGCCAGCAGCTCCTTCACAGTTTTCCGGGAGGAATCGTAGGCGGCGTTGTAGCTGGGAAGGTCATGGATAAGGGTGTCGTGTATGTAAGGAATGCCCGCCTTTTCCAGCTCCGCGCATATCCTGTTCCCCACCTCGATGACGCTCTTGGCGGGGTCGGTGGTCTTACTCAGAAAAGAATTGTCATAAAAGCCGCGGTCACCGGGCTCAAAGCTTTCAGTGGCGTGGGTGTGGTAGATGAGCACCAGCGGCTCGCCCTTCTCATAGTCAAGGGAGAAGTCGATGTCCTTCCCGCTCTCCTCGTAAAGCTCCTGATTGGAGCGGGAGGTGCAGTTGCGCACCTGCCCGCCGCCGTCAAGGTCAAAATACTGTGAGCCCTCATAGTGCCCGAAATTCATCTTCTCGATAACGCCGTCCCGGCTGTCCTGAGACTCCGGGTATGGTATCTGGGCGAGGACCTCTGCCGAGGGCTTGGCGGACTCTATCCCCACAGGCTCAGCCTCCGGAAGATGTTCCTGCACCTCCTCTGGGGCAGCCTCTATATCCCAGCCGGACCCGCTGGGCGGAGCGGAGACATACAGCTTCAATCCGGCTTGTGAGCTCTCCTGCTGAGGAAGATGCATCACCCCGAGGGCAAGTCCCGCCGAGCCGGCAGCAGCATAGGAAAGTGCAGGGGCTATCTCCGAGAAGCCCCACACTGCCAGCGGCAGCACAAATGCCGCGAATATCACTCCCAGCGAGCGCAGCGCTGTTCTTCGTCTGTCCAACGTCATCACCTCTTATATATCTTATTGTCCTAGCCGGGAAAGTATGCATATCACGGGCGGGAGCATATAATATACAGGGAGTGATGATATGGATTATCTTATTCTGGTAGACGCCATAAACGAAGCGCCGGAGGGCGGCTTCACACTAGAGAACGCCTGCGGGGTTATGCTAGAGCGTCAGGCGGCGGCAGCCCTCAGGGCAATGCTTGAAACAGCGAAGCGGGAGGGGGTCATCATAAAGGCGCTCTCCGGCTACCGCTCCCGAGAGTATCAGCAGCGGCTCTGGCAGCAGGAGACGGAAAAGCTCCATTCGGGAGGGCTCTCCCTTGCGGAGGCAGAGCGGGTCACTGCCCGCACCCTTGCCCGTCCCGGGCACAGCGAGCACAACTGCGGGTTGGCGGTGGACCTCTGCACCCCTAAGGCTGATGACACCGAGGACGGCTTCTTTCTCACGCCTCAGAGCCGCTGGCTCGGTAAAAGCGCCCACAAGTTCGGGTTTATCCTGCGCTACCCTCGAATGAAGGAGCACCTGACCGGTATATCCTATGAGCCCTGGCATTACCGATATGTAGGGGCGGAGGCGGCAGCCATAATAACGGAGAACGGCCTCTGCCTTGAGGAGTTTCTGCACTTCTACTCCGATGAATTCATACAGCGCATATAAAAAGCGCCCCGAATGGGGCGCTTTAAATATTCATCGCCGCAAGGCGATATATCTTAATTTTTCATCTCATCATTCCCTTTATCAGCTCGATCTGGCCGGGGGTGTAGCCGCTGGATACGGACATTCCGAAGAGGATATCGGTGGCGCCGACTTTTTGGAAGAACTCCTCCATGCCTATCTCAATATGGCGGAAGTCTACGACATATATCTTCTCAAAGCTGCCCACAAGGAAGGGCACCATCGCATTGCCGTAGCTGTCCTTGATGAGCACACAGCACCTGCCGTTGCCCACATCGGTGGTAATCTCTGCGATGTTACGGTCTCCGCCCATAAAGGCAGAGTAGCAGTTTTCGCCGGATACCCAATCTAAGATAAGGTCGCCCTCCCAGCTGGAGGTGAAAGCCTCGTCATAATACTTGGTGGTGTATTCGTTGGTGGGCTTGTAGTAGATGAAGGTGTCGGGATATTGCTTAAGCTCGGGGATATACCCGCTGAAGGTATACATAGTCCCGCAGAAATTCTCTATCCTACATTCCTCATAGTCAGAGAGGTCTGCAAAGGGGACGCCGGCGGCGCGGCAGAACTCCTGCGCGGAATAGTAGGCTCCCAGCGGCTGCCAGTGGTGGTCGGTTCGGGAGTAGATATACTCCGCCAAATGGTTTGAGAGCACCGGCACCATATTAATGTTGGGAATTTCCTCATCAAGTGCCAAGCCGATATTCTCAATGGCGGCGTTCTCATCGTCATAGGCGTCACTCATGCTCTCCGGCATGTAGAAAGCAGAGGCCAGCGGTGCGCTGAGATTGTAGACGTTGACGTCCTCCCCCACCATTTCCTTATAGTCGTTTATGACCTCGGCATACATCACTCCGATGCTGTCGGTGGAGTAGAAAGGCAGGAGGGCTCTTATCTTATCCCCCTCGTACCTGTCGGCGATGATGATATTATTGGATGCCCACTCTCCGTAGGAGGGGATAATGCCCTCCGGCAGGGCGGTAGTAGTTGTAGTGGTTTCGGCGGGAGGGGTAGTCGTGGTGGTAGTCTCCGGCTCTGCGGAGGTGACAGTGGTAGTGGTTTCTGCTGCGGTAGTAGTGGTAGTAGTCAGCGGGGTGAGGGAGGTATTCTCCCCGATTGCGTTCCCGCAGCCTGTCAGCAATACCGCTGCGAGCAATGCCGCGATGCTTTTTCTTCTCATTTTTGGTGCTCCTTTTTATGTGTTCTTAAGATAAATCAGAATTTATGTAATAACCCATGTAAATGCTAAATACAAATATGGAAATACTGTCATTATTACATTATAGATAAACAACTTATTCCCAATTTGAATGCGACGTTTTGTTCTCTCCTTTTTAAAGAAGAACACAGTACAAATGAAGCTTAATACTATATGAATAATACCTATTACAAGAATTGCCCAATGTAACTTCAAGTTTTGAAACTTACAATCATATCCAGTTAAATCAAAGCATATAATGATAAACCATCCAAGCAAATCATTCATCAAATATGCAAATATATCTATAAGCGTAATCGCTTTGCTTCGTTTCATGTATCACACCTCTAAATTCCGATTTACCTCACTAACAAACGTCACAACCGCGGGCACTCCCTTACGTCGCCTGCACTCTTGAAAGCGACCATCGGGAGCGTAACGCGACTTCGCCCGCGGGGGCGCGCCCCGCAAATTCCGATTTACCTCACTAACAAACGTCACAACCGCGGGCGCTTCCTTACGTCGCCTGCACTCTTGAAAGCGACCATCGGGAGCGTAACGCGACTTCGGTGGTGCACCGTGTGCACCGGGGGCGTGCCCCGCCTACACCAGCCGGCAGGATACTGCCTCGCTGCCTGCGCATCTGACGATGAAGAAGCGCCCGTCCTCGGTGTCAAGGCGCTCAATGGTCAGCTCGTCCCCCTCGTGGGACTGGATGCGGTAGTGCAGCTCCAGCTCGCTTATCCCCCGGGAGGTCAGCTCCTTCTCCGGGATAGTGTTCAGTATGAACCTGACATATTCAATGTTGTTGGTGTGAAAGCAGTAGTCAATGCTGGTGGAGCGCACCTTTACTGTCTCAATGGGCTCCCCTGCCTGCTTGGGAAAGCGGGTGATGGCTACATCGTCAAGGGGCTCCGGATGCTCCATACTCTCTTCAAAGCCTACGGTCTGGGGCTTGCGAATTCGCCCGCTTTCCAGGTCTATCCCTGCGACCTCAACCCGGGAGCTCACCAGCGGCTCGCCCTGCTCGCTCTCAACTCTGGTGTCTATGAAAAGCCGCAGCGGGGAATGTCCCGAGATGAAGCAGCGCACCTTGAATTTTTCAAGCCAGCCCGGACGGCGGTGCATCTTAATGCTATTCTTGGAGAACACCCACATAGCGCCGTATTTTTTCATAGCGGTAACGCCGTCAATGCCAAGGCTGCCCAGCAGCTCGGTAACGCAGTCCTCTATGAGCCCGCAGACAGCGATAGGCGAGAGCTTCACCGCCGCATCGCACATACTCCCCGCAACGTATCCGTTCTTTTCGTATATCATCTAATTGCTCCTTGCTATATTATTATCCCCTCGAGATGGTCGCACTCATGCTGGATTATTTGTGCAGTGAAGCCCGAGAAGCTCTCCCGGCAGGTCTTCATTTCCTCGCTCTGATATTTCACCGTTATGCTCTCATATCTGACGGCCTTTCGCTTTCTCGTCAGGGACAGGCAGCCCTCCTCGGTCTCGTATCTGCCGGACTTTGAAACTATCACAGGGTTCAGCATTACCCTGTCGCCGTCCTCTGTCGAGAATATGATGATGCGCTTTGAAAAGCCTATCATATTGGCCGCCATGCCGACGCAGCCCTCCCGGTGAGCCTCCAGCGTGTCCCGCAAGTCGGCGGCTATGGGCAGGTCTGCCCTGCCGGCGGGAGTGCTCTTCTTCTTTAAAAATGCGGTGTCCCGCATTATGGGTCTTATCATTTCTATACCTTTCTGTTACGCTTTTCCAAATCCACTATCTTTGAGCCGTCCGCAACGGTGCCGTGGACGCTCTGACCATTTTCATAGTCGTCGAGAAAGTGGTGGTACTTGTCCCCCGAATGGTAGGAGATTATGGTTTGCAGGTTCACGTTCTCCACGCTTCGGAAGATGTTCATGTCCACCGCCGGCTCACGCTCCCGCAGGGACTTAAGCAGGTGCTTTACCTCCTGCCGCTTGGACTCCCCGATGCCGTCCTCACTGTGGGTGTAGCTTTCGGTGAAGCGGCAGGCGCACTGGATAAATTCCAGCCCATTGTGCTTCGCCCAGCCGATGATGTCGTCCTCTCTCACCATATAAAGCGGACGTATCAGCTCCATGCCCTCGAAGTGCTCGCTGTGAAGCTTTGGCATCATAGTCTGCACCTGTGAGCCGTAGAGCATACCCATAACTATAGTCTCGATGACGTCGTCGAAGTGGTGGCCAAGTGCAATCTTATTGCAGCCTAAGTCCTTGGCGGTCTTGTAGAGCCAGCCCCGGCGCATTCTCGCGCAGAGATAGCAGGGGTTCTGCTCGATGTTCACAACGGCGTCGAATATCTGGGTGTCGAATATTTTTACGGGTATTTCCAGTCTCTCGGCGTTCTCAACAATGCGCTGGCGGTTTTCGGGGTTATAGCCCGGGTCCATCACAAGATACTCCACCTCAAAGGGGACCTTGGTATATCTTTGCAGCCGCTTCATACACATCGCCATCAGCATAGAGTCCTTACCTCCGGAGATGCAGACGGCTATCTTGTCTCCCTCGTTTATGAGCCTGTATTCCTTTATCCCCTTTAGAAATTTTGACCAGATGGTCTTTCTGTAAGTCTTGCTGACAAGCGACAGCTCATAGCTGTTTGGTATCTCCAAGGCTTTCCCCTCCGATGATGCATTTTCCTGTGTTATTATACTACTTCCGACAATTGTTGTCAAGAAACTCTCTGTTGCAAAAGTAAAGGCACACCCGGTAAGGTGTGCCTTTTTTCAGTAATATCACAGCTTGTCGATAGCTCCGGTCAGGTAATTTGCAAACTTTTCAAGGTCTGCCTTGTCAACATCGCCGTCACCGTCGATATCGGCGTTGGCCTTGATGTAGTCTACCTGATGAACTCCAGCCAGCTCGGATTTCAGCACTGCATAGTCCAAAAGGTCAACGCGGGAATCTCCGTTTATGTCTCCCTTGAAGCTGCCGTCAAGATAAACGATGTCGAAACCGTTATTCTGGGCGTATTTCTCAGCCTCGGTAAACTGGTAGCAGTAAATGGTGAAGCCATCGGTCTTGGCGTCCATGTAATATCCTTCCTCTTCGTCATATACCTCAACGAAGCCCATAGACATATTTTCGAAGCCGTCCACATTGCCTCTGATGACTGCCTTCTTCATCTGAGTGCAGTTCATAAAGGTGCCATAGGGCAGCATCTCCAAGTCGCCGGTGATCTCCACAGAGGTAAGGCTGCTTTCGATGAATGCGTAAGGCGAAATCACTTTGACTGTTTTAGGTATTACCACATCGCCCTTGGCCTCCACACCGTTGAAGAGTATACCGTTAAGTATCGCCAGACCGTTGTTGGCTTTTCTGAGCTCCTCAATAAAGGGTGTACCCTCAAGTGCATTCCATGCTATGAAAGTAACGCTCTCGGGGACTGTAAGCTTTTTTAGCTTCGGGCAGCCACTGAATGCCATATATGAGATATTCTCTATGCCGTCGCCGAGTATTACCTCCTCCAAATTCTCACAGCCTGAGAATGCGTTCCAGCTCAGATACATTTGCGAGCCAGGAAGTGTAACCTTTTTCAGGTTGGGCAGGAGGTTGTAGCTGCCATAGATCTCTCTTATTCCCTCCTCAAAGATGAGCTCGGTAATGCTCTCATTGCTGCCGAAGGTGTCATATGCCACCATTGAAACGGGTATGCCGTCGATCTTCGCAGGCACTGTAACTACGCTGTCAGAGCCCTTGTAGCCTATAATGTGCAGATAAGGAGTGTTGTAGCTGTCATCATAAACTACCTCAAAGTCTCCGCTCATAAACACGTCGGTGACGATGTAATCAAAGCCGTATTCCTCAGCGTAATTCTTGGAGCTGTAGTTGTTGTATCTGCCATAGATTCTAAAGCTCTTGTTGGTTTTGGAATAATCCTCACTGTCAAGTATTCCAGCGCCGCAGCTGTAGCTCATGCTGACATGCTGTCCCTCCAGCACCAGCTTTGTCAGCGCCGGGCAGTTCTTGAAGGCATCGGTACGGATGCTTTCCACCGATGCGGGAAGTGTTACCTCAGTTATCTTTGCATTGTCTGCAAAGGCGTTTGAGCTTATGATGGTCACAGGCATACCGCCCAGAGTATCGGGAACAGTGACCTTAGTATCGCTGCCGGAATACTTTAATATCGTTACCTCATCGTATTCATCAGCGGTGTAGGTATAGTCGCCCTCGGTAATGATGCCCAGCAGCTCGTACTCGAAATCGTAGTCCAGAGCATATTCATAAGCTCTGGAGCCGCTGTAGCAGGCAATAACGAAATCATCCTGCTTGATCGTATCCTCATAGGTCCAGCCATCGCCGTCATCGACAATACCGGTATAGTAGCCTACCGAATTATAGGCAAGATAGGTTTTTCTGGGAACTTCAAGTCTCTTGAGGGAGGTGCAGTCCAGCAGGGCATCTCTCTCCACTCTGGAGATATTATCGCTGAGCACCATCTCTGTTATCTCGGTGTGACCTCTGAAAGCATTTTGGCCTATTTTGGTGACAGGCTTGCCGCCCAGAGTATCGGGGACAGTCACCTTTGCGCTGCTGCCCTTGTACTCAACTATCTGAGCCTCGTCATCTTCATTGATGATATAGAGGTAATCTCCCTCTGTCTCAACTCCCAGCAGCACATGCTCAACGCCGTAATTCACAGCGTAATTATAGCCTCCGGAATAGGGATAGCAATAGATGACAACGCCTTCGATAAGCTCTTCCTCCGAATGGCTGGTCCATTCATCGTCCTGAACCCATACAATTCTTAAGCCGAAGTTTGCGTTAGAGATATTTTCAACGCTTTCGGGTATCTCAATCTTCTTTAGGTTCTCGCAGCCTGCAAATGCTCTGTATTCAATGTACTCAAGCCCTTCGTTCAGCTTGACAGAGGTGATGTTGTTGTTTTCCTCAAAGGCTCCGTCCTTTATCCTCTTAACGCCTTCGGGTATCACGACATCGCCCGAGACTGCGCTTCCGTCAAGAAGAAAGTTGCCGGCAATGACCATCTGGCCGTTTTCGATGAGCGTATCGTACCAGAGAGAGTCCATAACGGCATCGAGGTCAATGTCCTCAAGGCTTTCAGGGAACTCAATGTCTGTAAGAGCCGAGCAGTTTCTAAAGGCTCCCCAGTAGATTCTTGTAACCCCTTCGGGAATCTTGAGGCTCTGCATCACTGTATTGCCTCTGAAGGCGTTGGATCCGATAACTGTCACTTTTTTGCCGCCCAGGGTCTCGGGAATGACAACATTTTTGGAATCGCCCATATATTTTACAACGTATACTCCCTCATCTTCTTCATCGTAGAGCTTATACTGGAAATCTCCCTCGGTCTCACAGTCGGTGTATATACATCTTACGCCGTATTCGGCGGCAAAGTTAGCGGCGCTGCTGTCATAGGGGCAGTAGATGGTCATCGCATCGTTCACCTCATAGACGCCTTCCTCCCAGTTATAGGAAACGCCGGGCCAGGCGCTATATGGCCAAAATGAGCTGCCGACTCTCAGAGTCGTAACATTAGAGTTTTTCAAGGAATATTCTTCAATATTAGTCAAAGATTCGGGAACGGTGAGATCGGTTATCACCGGGGAGTTTTTGAAGAAATCACTGGTCAGTGCGCTGACGGTATAGCCGCCGATCTCGCCGGGGAGCTCAACTGCGCTGTCGCTGCCGGTATAGTACACCAGCTTTGCCCGGTCCTCTTCGACTTCTATCCAATCGTCGTTCTCGTCCCAGTATCCGCCGCTGTAGGGATAGATGACATAGCCGTAGCCGTTTTCCTCAATGAGGTCATTGGCTTTAAATTCAAAACCATATTCATTGGCATAACTTCTTGCCGTAGAGTCATAGCCTCCGATGATGAGGAAGCTGTCGTCCTTGATAAAATTCATTTCGCCGCTGACGTCCTCGTACTCATATCTGTAGCCAAAGGCATTATCCTCAATGCTGTAGACGCTGTCGGGAATTTCAGTGCTGTGCAGTGAGGTGCAGCCGCAGAAGGCTCCGTAGCCTATCCGTTCAAGGCCGTCATTGAGCACGACCTCAGTTATCTTGGTGTTATTTTCAAAGGCATTGTCGCTGATATACCTAACATTGTCGGGGATAACCACCTTGCCGGTGACATTTCTGCCGTCCAATAAGGTAGCTCCCGCGATAATCAGCTCTCCTGACGCCAGCTTATTCTGATACCAAGGAGTTCCTTCAACAGCATATCTGTCAATGTTTACATTCTCGGGGAAAACTATATCCTCCAGCTCGTCGCAACCCTGGAATGCATTGTAGGATATATACTCCACAGTATCTGGTATAGTGAGCTTCTTTATCTTTTGCCCGGCAGACGTAAATACGGATCCGTTAAGACCGCTAATCCGATATCCGCCCAGCTCCTCAGGGATAGTCAGCTCATTGTCACTGCCGATATACTTTATGAGATAGGCAGTTTTTTCGCTGTCATCTTCATTGTCAGGTCTGATGATGTAGTCTCCGACGGTGATGCAGTCGAGATACTCTACCCTGAAACCGTTGTTTTCAGCATAGCTTGCCGCACTGGAGGAGGTATTGCATTTTATAAGGAGATCGGTCTTGTTGTCATCTCCGGTCACGCTGTCCTTGTAATAGCCCAGACCGGAATTATCGATATAGGTGTATCCCTCTACGGTGACAGTCTCAAGAGATGTCATTCCGTAAAAGATGTCGTAGCTGTTCTCCAGCTCAAGGCCCTCAGCCAGCACCAGCTCGGTTATATCTGTGTTGCCGGAAAAGGCGCCCCTGCTGATGTTCCTGACGCTATAGCCGCCCAAAGTCGCCGGGATAGTTACAGAGCCTCCGCTGCCCTCATAGCAAATTATATAAGCAGAGGGGTCGAGGGTATATCTTTCTTCAAAGGTGTCCTCATCGTAATTATAATTCCAGGAGAGCGTCTTTCCGTATCGCAGCCCGCCTTCAACGGAAGAATCGTCAGTATCTGAGGCTGAAATATTTTCAATCTGGACATCATAATTATTGACGTTCACATAGAAATCCAGCACCTCGTCAGGCTCCACATTATCGATGGTGCCCCCTATCACTTCATTGAGGTAAATGCTCTCGGTAACGGTCTGATCCGCACCGCAGCCACATCCGTCGGTAGAACTATAGAACCCGCCGGCATCTACATATACCGTGAAAGAGTACCACTGCTGCTCCTCGGAGCTGAGTGTAATCTCCAGCCTCAGGTTGGGAGACTCTTTCAGCTCCTGTGCGGTAACTGAGAACTTGTACAGATTCTCATTCACCTCAGTCACTCCTCCGGAGAGGGTGGGGGTGCCGGAGTTGGGTGAAACGGGAACGTATATCTCCGCCGTCGATTCTGTTGACCCAGCCGCAGGTATCCCCGCAGCGATAACATTCATCGGGGCCGTATTTACTGCCATCATCAGAGAGCAGACCGCTGCCGCGAACCTTTTAATCTTCATGTCATCATCCCTTATTCAATAATATTGTCATTTCAGCAAAACAGGTATGCCGCTCAGATAAGCCTTTAACATACTGTAATCCAGCGTGTCGGTATATCCGTCGTCATTTACGTCGGCTGTCTCGGGAGCAGTACCTGTGCCGTCGGTCAGCCAGGCTGCAAAGAGCTCTGCGTCCTCGTCGGTCAGCAGGCCGTCTCCGCTCCAATCGCCGGGACGGGGGAGCCTGTCGGTATAGGTGTCGGTGTACTTATCCCGGCAGCCCGCACAGTAATGCTCGGTGTAGCCCTGCTCGGTATAGGTCGGGGGAACTACCGTTGCGGTGTAGCTGTGGCTGTGCTTTAATGTATTGTAGGTGAAGCCGTTGGCCTTTGCATAGGCAAGTCCCGCGCTTCCCTCATAAACATTGAGAGTGAAATTAGCGGTTCTGGTTGCCCAGTTGGAGGGATAATTTCCGTCGTTTTTATACCCTGCCGATGAGCTGACGAGCATATATCCCACCGCGTACTGCCCTATGGAGGTAACGCTTGCCGGGATAGTCAGCGAGCGGCTGCCTGAGCCGATCTTTACGTAGAACAGCGCACCGGGGCCAAGGGTTTCAAGGCCCTCCGGCAGAGAAATGTCATTGAGCTTGGTGTCATAGATGAAGGCATCCCTGTCTATCTCCTTGACGCTGGCGGGGATATTTATCTTTGTCAGGGCGGAGCAGGCAGCAAAGGCATTGATGCCTATGTATTCCACTGTGTTCGGAAGTGTCACGCTGGTGATCGTTGAATTGTTTATGAAGGCAGCTCTGCCTATGGAGCCCACCTTCCATCTGCCGATGGACGAGGGAACGGAAACCGATGTAGCGCTGCCTTTATAGGCGCTTATAGCCGCATAGCCGTTCTGGACGTAATAATCGTAGCTGTTGAACACGCCCTTAAAGGCCGCGCTCACATATCCGCCGGTCGGAGCTGTGGGCAGATTGTAAAGATAGCCCGAGCCGCTGGTGGAGGTAGTATTAGCGGTGTGGTTCTCGTCCATTACCGATTTTTCGCAGGCAAAATATTTATGCCCGTTAAGATTGTCGTTCCAAGTGGCATCAACGTAATAATAATTGCCGTCGTCCAGCTTCACCATATTCCAGGCGTGGTCGCCGCCGTTGCCGATGCCCAGCACATAGATGGTATCCAGCCCAATGTAATTGCCCAGAGCCTGGAAGGTCTTGGCGTAGCTCTCGCAGACGCCCTCGCCATGCTCCGCCGCTCCCAGAACATTGTGAGCCCAGGAGGCGGGATTAGGCTTCTGTCCGCCGCTGCCGTTATCCACATAGGAATAATCCATCTCGTTTTCCAGCAGGTCGTTTACGAATAAAGCCTTGGCAAATTCTCCGCTGAGGCCCTCAGCCTTTTCAGCAGAGCTGGAAATGAAATCAAAAATACTTCTCTGATAGCCTGCTCTGTCTGCTCCCTTAGAGTACTCCTCAGAGGTCAGCAGGTAGATGTTCTTGTCTGAAACGGCGATAGCGCCCAGATAGTAGAACAGCGGGCAGTCATTGCGAAGAGTGTAATAAACCTCTCTGGCCTCGGTGGAATTGAGTCCCAGCGAGCTGAAATTGACTATACCCAGCTGATAGTAGCCTTCGGTGTACAGTGCAAAATCGCTCCTGTCTGCCCAGATGCCGGTAGCAAAGTCAAACAGGTTGTTATAGAACTGCTGCCTCGCGGTGCCGTTCGATCTGCTGCCCTCGGAATTGTAGCCGTAGGTAGAGGCGGACTTGGTAAGGAACGTCTGAGTGTCGGTCATTCTGACCGCTTCGGCATCAGCCACGGTCATCTCTCTTGAAGCAGTAACAGAAGCCGCAGCTGACACTCCGACGCAGACGGCCAGCGCCGTCAGTCCGGAAAGGAGCCTGTTTTTTAGCTTCATATATATACCTCCCTTTCAATCAGGGGACGTTTTGTTCTTACTTGACGGGAACGATGTATGCGTCGTACATCTCGCCCCAGCGTGAAACGTAGCGTGAGAGAACGGTAACATCGGAGCGTCCGATGCCGCCGCCGTCCAGGTCAGCATATTTCAGATCCACTTTTTCCTCTGCGTTTTCCCACTTAGCGACATATCTGGCAAGGAAGGTAACGTCGGAGCGGTTGATGAAACCGTCGCCGTCAACATCTCCCATAAAGCGGATATCCGACGGGATATCGGAGTCATAGCTGTTGTGGCAGAATTCACACTCGTGATGTACATAGCCCTTGGCGGTGCCTACCGGGGGAACATAGGTATCAGTATAGCTGTGCTTTGAAGCATCGGCCTCGCCGTACTCAAAGGTCTCGGTGCCTCTTGCTCCGCAGACTGAGCAGCTCTTGTAATATACCGCCGGAGATGCGCAGGTGGCCTCGCTCTTCAGATATGCAGGCAAAGTCTTCTCTGCTGTGAAGGTGTGGGGAGTAGGCGGGGTGATCGCATCGCTGTATTCTATCTCATTTTTGCCCTCACTGTCGGAGAAGTATCTTCCGCACCACTCGCAGAAATAACATTCCTTGACGCCCGGGGTCGTGCAGTTGGCTTCAACGGCGTCGCTTTGCTTCAGCTTGTGTGAGCAGGGGATATAGATCGAATCGTCCGGGGTCGTTACCTGATTGACCTCTACCTGCTCCCTGTAAACATTAAAGAACTCACGGGGGATGTAAGTCAGATCAAAGCTGTAGTAGCCTCCGGGAACGTGATCCTTGACCTTGAAGGTGACTGTTCCGGCAGTACCGTTAGCCTTGGAATCCGCCTGGGATTCAAGGTCGGCATACAGGAACACAAACGGGTCTGCCTGTGACGCAACGGTGCTTGCCAGCGTGCCTGAACCGAAAACTCCCACTGTGCTTCCGGTGTACTCAAACACATCGCTGTCATACTCTATCCCTACTCTCCAGCCGGAAAGCCCGGGGTTGTTCTGGAAATTCAGCGAAACTGTGACCGTCTCTCCCGACTTCAATGTGCCGGTCTTGTAATCAAGCCCAAGCGTCAGCCCCTTATCCTCGGCAGCCGCATCGAAAACGAAACAGTTGACGAGAGTTACGACAGCCGTTGCCAATGCTGCCAGCTTTTTCCTCATTATGCATCTATCCTTTCAGATAAGTATTTGTCGCCGCACTAATGGCGGAAATTGACATTTATGCTATTTTATTATACCTTATTTTATCAGCAAAGTCAATATATCCGCACGGATTTTTACAGCCATTTTTTGATAAAATCACTAAACAAAATACTTCCGTTAATAATGTGGCAACAATAACGTGCCTGCCGCCTCACAGCAAAAAATACCCCGGAAGACAGGCTTTGACCCTCGTCCTCCGGGATATCAGTTTTTGCATTAGTATTTCAGATGGCTTTTTCTACCCTAAAAGCAGGTGCATAGCGAACATTACCGCTCCCGCCAGCACCGCCGAGCCGACAGCCAGCAGTATTTTCTGATAGGATCTCTTTGCCTCCTCACGCATCTTTTCAAGGTCATCGAGGGTCTTGCCCTCTGTAAAGGCTACTATCTCCCTGTAGGTCTGGATATCGTTCTTCTTTTTCAGACCTTCTACCTTGAAGGCCACCCCGAGGGTGACAGCCATAAATACAGCCCAGCCGACTATCCCCCACCAGGAAAAGAATTTAGCCAGCGGATAGGGCAGCAATATCGCCAGTATGAACATCACAGCATAGATGTTCGCCCAGCGGTTGTATTCCGAAATACTGTCCCTGCTTATTTCCTGTTTCATATCCTCAACATCTCCTTTGACCAGCTCATCAAGCGACACGCCGAAAAGGTCGGAAAGAATAAGCAGACTGTGAACATCGGGATAGCATTTCTGATTTTCCCAGTTCGAGACGGTCTGCCTGCTGACATAGGCCTTCTCCGCGAACTCCTCCTGATTCCAGCCCCGCTCATTCCTCAGCCTTCTTATCTGCGCTCCGAGCTCCATAATTATTCCTCCGTGAGATGTGATACATATATGATATCACATATCCTCCTTTTTTTCAAGCCCGAGCATTTCCCGGACTTTGGCCTCCTCCGCAGTCTCCCTGCCCGTTATGGCAATGTAGGCCTCTGCAACGCCGTTCTTGACCGCCCACTTGATAACGAAATACAGAGCGATAAGAATGACAATCGCCGTCCCAGTGGAGATACCAAGCTCCTGCAGCATATTCTGCACCTCCCGTCTGCCCTTGTTCTGCTCACATTGTACCGCAGACATTCGGATAAGTCCATCCAATGTGTTTTACATTTAGGCCTCCGGGAATGTAAAATGTCTTTTACATAGCGCAGCTGCGCGGTTTGAGCGCTGTGCCTTCTTCCACAAAAAAGCAATGTGCATTTACTGCACATTGCTTTTTTAGATGAGCATAGCTCATTATTTCTTTGTTCCGTCTCCTTCAAGATAGCCCCTCATGCTTGCAAGGGCTATGGCTATGGTGGAGGAATTATGCAGGAAAGCCGATACCGTCGGAGTTATAACTCCCGCCGCGCCCAGCACCATCAGCATTGAGTTGAAGCCGATAATCGTGCGGTAGTTGCGGTCGATGCGTTTCATAAGCTCTGCGCTTATTTTCCGAAGCGTCAGCAGGCAGTAAAGGTCGTCTGCGGAAATGGTTATGTCGGCTATCTCCCTTGCTATGGCTGCGCCGGAGCTTATGGCTATGCCGGCATCCGCCTCGGACAGTGCAGGAGAGTCGTTGACGCCGTCGCCTATCATAACGACCTTGCGCCCCGCCTCGTGCTCCGCCTCGATGAAGGCCGCCTTGTCCTCCGGAAGCACCTCATAGTGGAAGTCGTCAACACCCACAGCCGCTGCAACGGTGCGGGCGTTCTTCTTGCTGTCGCCGGTCATCATAACGACGCGACTAATGCCCAGCTCCCGAAGCGAGGAAATTACCTCGTCCGCTTCCTTACGGAGAGGGTCCTCTATGCAGATGACCGCCGCAAGCTTTCCGCCCACCGCAAGGAACAGGTGGGAATACTCCGACGGAAGCTCGCTGAACTTCTTTTCGTCGCGCTTGAGTATCTTGCAGCCCTCGTCCTCGAATACAAAATGATAGCTGCCGATGACTGCCTTTTTACCGTCTATACGGCTGGAGATGCCGTGAGCCACAACGTACTCGACGGCGGTGTGGCGCTCCTCGTGGTCTAGACCCCGCACCCTTGCCTCCTCAACTACCGCATTGGCGATAGAGTGGGGATAATGCTCCTCGAGGCAGGCAGCCAGCCGCAGCACCTCGTTCTCGTCGTTTCCGCCGAAGGGCACGACCTTTGCGACCCTCGGCTCAGAATGAGTAAGGGTTCCGGTCTTGTCAAAGACAATAGTATCCGCCTGAGCGACGGCTTCAAGGAACTTTCCTCCCTTGACGGTGATGCCCTTTGTGCTGCACTCCCGCATAGCGGTGATAACTGCGATAGGCATCGCCAGCTTAAGCGCACAGGAGAAATCCACCATAAGAATGGAGACCGCCTTGGTGACGTTCCTTGTGAGCAGATAGGTCAGCACCGTTCCGCCGAGGCAGTAGGGCACCAGCTTATCCGCCAGTGTAGAGGCGCGGCTCTCGGCTGTGGATTTCAGCTTTTCCGACTCCTCTATCATCTTAACGATGCGGTCGTACTTTCCGCTGCCCTCGGTCTTGTCCACCCGAATGATAATACTGCCGTCCTCGACAACTGTTCCGGCGTAGACATAGCTGCCCTCGGACTTATGTACAGGCAGGCTTTCACCGGTCAGCGAGGCCTGATTTACCTCTGCATCTCCGGAGACAACGATGCTGTCCAGCGGTATCATACTGCCGGTGCGCACCACGACCTCGTCGCCCTTTTGGATGTCGCCCACAGGCACAAGGACGTCGCCGCTCTCGCTGTGCAGCCACACCTTATCAACGCCCAGAGACATTACGCTTGCCAGCTCGCCTACGGACTTCTTCCTAGTCCAGTCCTCCAGCAGCTCGCCAAGCCCCAGCATAAACATAACCGACGATGCGGTCTTATGGTCGCGGCGTATCAGAGAGACCGTAACGGCAACAGCGTCCAGCACCGCCACCTCCAGCCTGCCGCGTAACAGCGAAGCCAGACCCTCTTTTACAAAGCCCGCCGCATTGATGACCGACAGTGCGAACCTCACCGGTGAGGGCAGCAGAAAGCGCCTTATTCCCCGCTTGACTATGGAGCCGATGAGCTTATCCTCAAACTCCCTGTCAAGCTGGCGGCTTGTGTGCTCGGGAACAAGAGCCTGTGCTGCCTCGTCCTCGTAGGAGAATTTCGCCAGAGCCCGGATAACAGCCTCCCGGCTGCCGCTGTAGCAGATGACAACGTCTCCGGTGCGGTCAAAGACCTTGACTGTATTCACAAAGGGCTTGGCCTTCAGATAGTATTCAAGGATATCCGCCTGGGCAAGGGTCATGTTTGGGCGCATAATATGCGCCCGGAGACGCCCCTTGCATTCATGAAGTATCTGACACCTCATTACTCTGCATCGTCCTCTATTATCTCTGCCTCACAGACAGCCTCAGCCTTCTTCTGCTCGTTGAGCTCCTTTGCCTCAGCAAGGATATCTCCACAGCTCTCGCGGGCCTTGGTAACATCGGTCATAACGCTCTCCTTTGCGCGGAGCGCAGCAGCAGTGGTGTGAACATATACCTTCTTAGCCTCCCGGCTCTTGAGCACCTTAAAGCCCAAAGACCCGAAAACAGTTCCGCCTACAAATAATGCAATATTCTTTACAACGCTCATTTTTCATCGTTCCCTTCATACTGAGTAAATGATTTTTCCACATTAGCAGCGGCTAATGTACGAACCAAAAAAGACGTTAGCTGCAACTAACGTCTTAATGATATCACTTTTGTCGTTTTTTGTCAATAGCTTCAAAGCTTCCTCGCTACGCAGTGAAGACGGCAAAAGCCCCGCTTTTCAAATAACTCCATACGCAGCCCCGCCTTATTGCAGAGCGTGTCAACATCCTTGCGCCCGTATATCCTTACGTCGCCCTTGCCGATAAGATGAGCCAGCGGCATTTCGATGTGATTGCAGAACCAACGCACCGGGGCGGTCTTCATAGTCATATCCCGCAGGATAAGACGTCCGCCCGGACGAAGCACCCTGTAAACGCTGTTAAAGAAATCCTGCACGTTGGGATAGTGATGAAAGCTCTGACAGCAGATCACCGCATCGAAGGAATTCTCCGCAAAGGGCAGCTTTTCGCAGTCCCCCACCACAAGCTCCACGTTCTCCATTTTCTTTGCCCTTGCGACCTCTATCATTCTTGGGGTGAGGTCTATGCCGGTGTAGTGCTTTTCGGGATATTTCTCATGCAGCAGTGTGAGCATCGGCGCAGTGCCGCAGCCGCAGTCCAGAAGGTCTGTAAAGGGCTCCTTTTCAAGCTCTGCTAACACATCGGGGTAGTCCTTCTTGCACATATTGTAAACTCCTGCGTGGTCTGTCTCATAGACCTCTGCAGCCTTGGTGAATTCCTTTACCGAAAGAGCCTTGTATTGCTTTTCAGTCATCGAAGCTTCCTCCCTGAAATTATATTTGGTATCTGCCGGCGGCCCTACCTGAACAGCATAAATATCCACGACAGCAGCGCCGCAAGTGCCGGGTACAGAATAACAGTCAGGATAAGCTTCCTGACCCACACCTTTGCATTGATATATGGCATAAGGTCTTCTGTGCCTTCAATTATCCAGGCCTTAGTATGCCCTACCCAGTACCAGTCGATGAAAATGCGGTCAAACAGTCCACAGACCGCATACATAACAGTCAGCTGTGCAAAGCCCTGCAAAAAGGTCTCTGCACCGTTGACGTAAAACGCCATAACAGGCGAGACTATCAGCAGCGCTATGGCAAATGGGATAAATGACAGCAGCTTGTTCCGCTTGATCTGTTCCTCGGTGATAAGCCCCAGCTTAATTACTCTGTCCTTTACGTCCTTCTCATAGTAATGCACCCCACCGACTGCGCCGTTTTTGATATTGATAACGCAGACCAGCAGCAGAACAAATAAGAGCGCAAAGCCCTCAATGACCGAAAGAACCATCACTCAGCCTCCCTTGTGCCGCCTGAATACCTCTCAGGTGCAGACTTGCTTATACTAAAGACCGCTAAAAACATAAACGCTATTCCCCAGGACTCCCCGCCTGCCAGCCAGTGCTTGAAGAGACTGTTGCCGGTCACAGCCCGCAGTAGTGTCCCCAGTGCTTGACATATCACATAAAGGCTGAGGGGCCCCACCGCTATCCACGCCTTGCGGACATTTATCACGCCCTTGCAGACCATAACAATAAAGGCTATGCCCGATATCAGGTCGGCAGTGGTCTGCCATGCAGTACCCACGATGAATGGGTGCAGCGATGAGGGAACAAAGTATTTTTCGATATCCCCGGCTGTCACTCCCGAAAGCACCGCCGCCCTGACATTCATCAGCGCTATACAGCAGATGGAGTGAATCCCGAAAATGCCTACGGACATCATTGTTCCGCCAAAGGAGTAGGCCTTCAGCGCCTTTGTCGGTCTGCCGTCAAGCCTGTCACTTGCGTAGGACCACACCGCAGATACGCCGAGGAAATACCCCGCCGCCGCGATTATCCCTATCACAAACGACACCTGATAGTACCACAGCGGAACGTCTGCGATATCCATTCCTACGATCTTGTCCACAGCATAGGGCTCGCCCTCGCCCATAAACGAAAGCAGGCAGTCACTTATCCCACAGAGCAGCATCGAAGCAAAACCCGCAAGCAGGCATCCCCTGCGTTTTTCCTGTCCTATATACTTCATACAAACACCCTTTGCCGGCATTAAAGCACAGGTCTGAAAAATGCTATAATGCCGTTAGTTATTGCTAACGGCATTATAGCACATTAGTTGTTAAAAGTCAATGTGTAAGAGTAATTTTCAGAGCTTAGTTCAAATCCTCCCGTTCTCAATATGCAGGATATGCGTGCAGCAGCGGTCTATAAGCTCCATATCGTGAGTGACTATCAGCACTGTGATATCCTTACCGAGTGAACCCAGCAGCTCCGCAGTACATTCCATACTTTTCAGGTCAAGCCCACTGGTGGGCTCGTCAAATACCAGCAGCCGTTTCCCAGCCATAAGAGCCGATGCAATAGCAACGCGCTGCTTCTGCCCGCCCGAGAGGGACATAGGGTGGCGCTCCTTAAGCTCCGGGATGCCGAGCCGCTCCAGCAGCTCTATTGCCTCATTTTCCGCGCCGTCGTCAGCTCCCAGCATTACCTCTTCAAGCACCGATTCCGCAAAGAGCTGGCGGTTTACGTCCTGCATCACCATATAGGAAAGCCTCATCATATCCTTTGGACGGCAGGCCTTACCGCCCACCGTCACTCTCCCCTTGAAGCCCTTTTGCAGACCGCAGAGGCATCTGGTAAAGGTGGATTTCCCCGCTCCGTTGTGCCCCACAACAGCCGTCACCGAGCCGGCGGGAATTTCAAGTCTTTTGATATCAAGCGCCTTGTGCCTGCCGTAGCTGTAGACAAAGGTATCAAGGGTAATACTGCCGCTGTTCTCAAAGGGCTTTATCGCTGAGATGCCTGTCTCACTTTCGAGAAAGTTCTGCTTTGCGGCAAAGGCTCTGAGCCCCATACCGCTAAACATTTCGGTATCGAGAGAGAAAAACTCTCCGCCGGAGAAGTCGCAGCTGAGGCTGCCCTTTTCCAAATATATCACTCTGTCGCAAAGGCCTTCAAGCCAGCCCAACCGGTGCTCGGCTATTACGATTGTCCTTCCCTGTGCCTTCCAGCCTGCGATTATCTCCCGAAGCCCGTCGATAGCGTCAAGGTCGAGATTTGAGGTGGGCTCGTCAAGCACTATAAGCTCCGGCAGCATTGCAGATACTCCTGCGCAGGCTATCTTCTGCTTCTCCCCTCCGGATAAATTGAAGATGCTTCGGTCAAGCAGCTTTTCTATTTTCATATCCCTGACGGTTTTATCCACCCTTGACCGTATCTCGTCCTCGGCTAGCCCCATATTCTCGCAGCCGAAGGCGAGCTCCGCTGTGGTGTCTACACAGAAGAACTGGCTCCTGGGGTTCTGGAACACGCTGCCAACTATGCCTGCCAGCTCCTCTATAGCGGTGCTGCGGATATCTTTACCGAATACCGTCACCTCTCCGCTTAAATCTCCCTCGTAATAGTGAGGTATCAGGCCGTTCAGCAGCCTAGTGACTGTGGTTTTCCCGCAGCCGGAGGCTCCGCAGAGCAGTACGCACTCGCCCTGTCTTATCTCTAGGCTTAGGCCGTTCAGTGCGCCCTCACTATTGTTCGGATAGCTGAATGAGATATCCTTAAGCCTTGCCGCAATGCTCATTTTACCACTCCGATCATTCCAAGGATCCACAGCACATAAGGCGCCGCTGCCAGCAGCAGCACCGCCCCGTCGGGAAGGTGAAAGCCTATTTTACAGATGTTTGTCCTGCGCACCTTCACGCCTAAGCCCCTAGTGAGAGCCGCCGCCGAAAGCTCGCTGCCGATGTTCACCGAGCAAACCATCAGCGGCACCAGACGGTATTCTATCAGCTTGCCGGAGTGCTTTCCTCCGAGGCTTATGCCCCGCATTTTCATAGCGGTGTTTATTGCAGAGAATTCCTCCAGAACGGTGGGGAAGAAACGGAACATCACCGACATAGGTATGGTTATCTGCTGAGGGACGTGCATTCTGTGCATAGCGGCAATGAACTCGCTGACTGTGGTGGAGGAGAGCATATACGCTCCCATTATAAGCCCAGGCATCAGCCGCACGAACACCATACAGCACAGCCCGATCACCGTCAGCGCAGCGCCGGTGGCCTTAGAAACGACAAATATCTCCAGCAGCTTTATGCCTCCGTAAATTAGCCCGAACAGCAGAGCTTTTTTCCTCTGCCCTGCTGTGATGAGAAGAATGATAGGGAGCACACTCACTGCAACAGTGACACACCTCACAAGGAGGATATCGCTGCCCGTTCCGCCCAGCGCAAATATCACCAGCGTTATCATCACCAGCAGCTTTGTTCTCGGGTCGAGGACAAGCCCCCGGTTTTCAACATCGGCTGTGAAAAGTCCGCCCATCTCAGAGCCTCCAGGACGCCGCCTCGCGTCTGCTCTCAACGAAGGTGCGGTAGATGCCCTCCCGGCTCATCAGCTCCTCGTGTTTGCCCTGCTGGGCTATTCTGCCATCGGAGATGACAATGATGCTGTCAGCGTTACGGACAGTTTTCAGTCTATGTGCTATCATAATCACCGTCTTTTCCTTTGTGAGGGCTTCGATGGCGTTTATCAGGTCGGCCTCGTTCTCCGGGTCAACGTTGGCGGTGGCCTCGTCAAGGACGATTATGGGCGAATCCTTCATTATGGCTCTGGCAATGGAGATGCGCTGCTTCTCACCGCCGGAGAGGCTGGCTCCGCCCTCACCTATGACAGTGTCGTAGCCCTCGGGCAGCTGCATTATGAAGTCGTGGCAACAAGCCTTTTTGGCCGCCTCGATGACCTTTTCCATCGGCGCCTCCGGCTGACCGAAGCGAATGTTGTTAGCGATAGTGTCCGCAAAGAGATACACCCGCTGGAATACGAAGCTGTAGTTTCTCATCAGCGCGTCCATACTGTATTCCCGAACGTCCCTGCCGTCAAGGGTGACTTTTCCCTCGTCCACGTCCCAAAAGCGGGAAAGCAGCGAGGTGAGGGTGGTCTTTCCGCCGCCGGAGGGCCCGACTATGGCGGTGGAGGTACGCTCCGGGATATTCAGGCTCACGCCGTCGATTATTTTCCTCTGCTCGTAGGCAAAGCCGATGCTTTCGGCAGCTATATCAAAATGCTCGGGGCGGATATCCTCACCCGAAATGTCCATCTGCGGGGTGTCAAGTATCTCCTGCGCCTGACGAACGCTGACATCAACCGTTCTCAGCAGCGCGGAATACTTGCCGGCGTTGTCCAGCTGGGCGTAGATGAGATATGAGCTGATTATCATTATAATGCAGGTCAGCAGGTCCATATTTCCGTTTATGTGCAGCAGCACAGATGCGCCGGTGATGACAGTTCCCAGTGCCTTGAGCCAGAAGCTCTGGACAGTCATATAGGGAATGAGCTTCAGCTCCATTGAGGAGTTGGCCTGCTCGTTCTCATCTATCGCTTTGTTGAGCCGCTTGCTCTGGCTGCCGGTGAGGGAGAAGGCCTTTACCTCTGAAATGCCCTGAATGTACTCGATGACGTTTGCCACCAGCGCCGAATCCTTTTCCAGCTTCTGCTTTGCCATTCCGGCGGAGGCCTTCATCATGCCGCTGTTCACCGCAAAGAAGACCGCCAGCCCTACCACCAGCAGCAGACCTATCCTCCAGTCGAAGAAAAACAGCATAACGGTTATCACCGCCGTTGCCAGCAGTCCGGAGCAGACTATCATAACAACTCTCGTCGCCACATTTTCAAGGTTCTGCATGGTGTTGGTGGTGACTGACATTATCCGCCCCAAGCTGTTCTCGTTGTAATAGCCCATAGGCAGGTAGCGCAGATGCTCCGCCAGCTTCATTCGCTTCTGGGCGCAGGTGTTGTAGCCGCCCTCGGTCTGGAGCATCGTTGCCTTGGCTTTCAGAAGTCCCGCACCGATGATGCTCACAAGCATTATCCCAAGACAGATAAGGCAGGTCTTTGCCGTCACATTATTATCTAGCAGCGCCTTTACCATTACTGCGATAGCAGGTATTTTCAGCGCCTCGAACATCGCCTGAAACAGGCTGAAAACGATAGAGGCATAGAAACGGCGCCTGTCCTCCTCGTTACAGAAATCAAAGAAGTTTCTGAGTATCTTAAACATCGTCCTCACCGTCCTTTGCAGAGATATGCGCCGCCCACATTTTGCTGTAGAGGCCGTCCTTTGAGAGCATCTCCTCGTGAGTGCCCTGCTCCTCGATGACGCCTCCGTTTATGACATAGAGCCTGTCGGCGTTCTTGACTGTGGAGAGCCTGTGAGCGATAACGATAAGGGTCTTGCCCTCCACAAGTCTGGCCACGCTGCGCTGGATAAGCGCTTCATTCTCCGGGTCGGTGTAGGCGGTGGCCTCGTCGAGGATAATGATATCGGCGTTCTTAAGCATAGCTCTGGCTATGGCTATGCGCTGACGCTCGCCGCCGGAGAGGTGTCCTCCCGACGAGCCGGCAACGGTGTCGTAGCCCTTTTCAAGGCTCATAATGAAGTCGTGGCAGCCGCAAAGCCTTGCCGCCTGCTCAACCTCTTCATCGGTGGCTCCCGGGCTTCCGAGACGGATATTCTCCCTAACAGAAATATCGAACAGGAAGTTGTCCTGCGAGACATAGGCAATGCGGCGGTTGTAGTCGTCAAGAGGGATATCCTTGATATCCACTCCGCCCAGGGATATGCTCCCCTCACTTACGTCCCAAAGGCTGGCGATGAGCCTTGCTATCGTGGATTTTCCGCTTCCCGAAGGACCCACAAGGGCAATAAACTCACCCTTATGCACCGTCATAGAAACGCCGTGAAGTATCTCCTTTTCACTGTAGCCGAAGTGAACGTCATCGAGGACGATATCGCCGCCGTTCAGCTGCTTGGTGAGCTTTTCGGGGCGCACCATCTCCGGCGCGTCAATAATGCCCCTTACCTCGGTGACTATAGTGTCCATCTGGGCAATGTCGTCGGAGTAGGACATAACACCTATCAACGGCTCGATAAGCCCGACAGTTAGGATAATTATTGTGATGAAGTCCGCGGCAGTGACCGTCCCGTGCATTGCCATAATTCCGCCTATGGGAAGTACGGATACCATCGTTGCCGGCATAATGCACATAGCAAAGGTCATATAGACGTTGCATTTTCTCATCCAGTCCACAAAGCTTGCGGCGGACTCCTTGGCGGCAGCGGCAAACTTCTCATAGCTGGACTGCGCCTTGCCGAAGACCTTGATGACCTCAATGCCGTTTATGTATTCTCCGGTGACGGAGTTGAGCTCCTTTACCGCCTTGACGGTGCGCTTGTAGTTCTCCTCGTAGCCGAACATCATCAGGCAGTAGCAGACCACTCCCAGCGGTATTGTGATGAGTGCCGCCAGTCCCAGCTTCCAGTTGATGATGAACACATATATCAGCACGATGACCGGTGCGCCAATGCCGGTGGTGAACTCCGGCAGGATATGGGCAAGTGTCGTTTCAATGCTGTCAATGCGCTCAACTATTGTGCTTTTCAGCGCGCCCGAGGGCTGGCTCATCACGTCGCCCAGCGGCATTTTCGAGAGCTTGTCGAGAGCCTTCTTTCGCATTACCGCAAGGGTGTGGAAGGTAGCAAGATGCGAATTGGCTGTGGATAGTGCGTGGAACAGCGAATGTCCCAGCCAGAGCGCAAGTATTATCCCGCAGTATATCAGATAGGTGCCGGTATCCCTGCTGCCCTCCAGCAGCAGCTTTACTATCTTGGCAACAAAATAGTACGGCACGATACCGCATACCGTACTTAATGCCGCCAGCACCACGCTGGCTATGAATTTCCCTTTTCTCTCCCCTGACTGGCTCAGCAGCCAGCCAAAGGAGCCGTTCATATCCTTTCCCATTATATTGCCTCCTGTTCGCTGCGGTAGGAGTGGGGAGTAACTCCCATCACGTCCTTGAATGCAGCGGAAAATTTAGATGCGTTGTCGTAACCCAGCCGCTGGGATATTTCAGACACCGTCAGCGATCTGTCGGAAATGAGCATAGCCGCGGCGGCTTTCATTTTATAAGCCTTGATGTACCTGTAGATAGGCTCGCCGTAAACCGTCTTGAACACGTTCCTCAGGGTAGCAGGGGGCAGCTCAAAGCGCCGGGACAGCTCCTCGACTGTGAAGTTTTCGTGCAGCTCGCCTGTGATAAGCATTTGAATACTTTTTATCTTATCCGTCTGGCTGGCGGGGAAATACTGCCTCACCGGAACACACTCTGCCGGGTCAACGGTAGTCAGCAGCAGAAGCAGCTCGGCAGTCTTTACCCTGAAGTAATCAGTCCGGACAGCCTTTGGCGCATGATACAGCTGCGAAAACAAAAGGTTCAGCTGCTCATTCCTGCGTATCAGGAACTCTCTCCCGTCAGGGCAGAACCTTTCGCCAAGAGCTGAAAGGTCTATCCTCATTTCAGGGAATGCAGCCGCAAGCGACCTCTCAGCTGCGCCCTGCACAAAGCCTATTGTTATCCCGTGATAGTGAGAAAGGGGCAGGTCTATCCTGCCCTCGTGGTGAACTCGCCTGTCAATGCGCAGGTCGCCCGCCTCCATATAATAGCGGCTGCCCAGACCGTTCTCGTGCTCGATGCGTCCCTCCCGGCAGTGGTCGATGCACAGCACCGTTTCGGCGTTCTGATACTGTGATATGCAGCTCCTCAGGTGGAAGTCGTTGTACATAAGATACACTCCGTCAAAGACCCTGTACATAGTCATAAAGCCCTCGCCGGTCTCATCGTCCAGCCGCAGCACCCGGCATTCCCCTTCGGCGGCTACCTCGTGAACGTTTGAACCGAAGCCCGCCTTGTCCAGCATATCGAAGATGTCGGCGCTCACGCGATCCCCGCCTTTTCAAAGTGCTTCTTCAAAAGGAACTTGCCGAGCAGCCCGCCGATAATGCCGCAGACAAACGCCGCCACAAACATCACGGGGCACATCCATTTTGGCATCAGCTTTGTTACAGTGTCGATGTAATCCTGACCGAAGTTCTGGCGGGTAGACCAGTATTTATCTGCTGCAAAAAACAGCGGCAGATAATTGGCAGCTATCCACAGGCTGAACACTCCGCTGGTAAGTACCGCCTTGAACGAGCTCTTGTAATTGCCGCTTTTGTAAACAAGCTCTGCCAGCAGCCCGCTCACAACCGATACCGCAAGAGGTGGCCAGCTCATACCCGTCAGCAGCATCAGCAATCCCATTATGACGCTCATTATCCATATCATTCCGAACTTGTTCACGCGGGTCAAAAAGAGCATAAAGGGTATGCCGCCCAGTATCGGCACCAGCACCGCCAGCAGCGGCAGAAATATCGGGATAAAGCCCAGCATCGCCACAATAAACACGATGACGAAATATATCGCCGAAAATATTCCGATGTTTATAAGATCTTTTCCTTTCATAATTACCTCCTATGGGTTAGTCATAGCTAACCTAATATCAATAAAATCGAGCCTTTTTTAAGACCCGATTTTGATAATACCATATTCCAAGGAGCATTTCAACTCCATTCTGTTTAAAATACTCCATATTGAAATAAAGATTTTCCTTTCGGCTCGCTCTCCTTAATATCACAGCCGTCAGGCAGACTAATTTATCAGCATTATAACCAGCCCTACCATGACCGCAGGGATAAGCGCAATGATTATTCCTGAGGTCAGCATCCCCTTTAAGTGGAACCATTTCTGGTGGTATTCCTTGTCCATATGCTCCGTACCCTCCAGCCGGAACCGCTTCATATTTGCAAACAGCACCCAATCCATAAAGAAGGTGTCATATATGCCTATCCAGGCCAACATCCCGAAGGCGAACAGAAAGCCCTGCAAAAAGTCCTTCGCGCCGGCGAGCTTAGCCATAAGAACCAGCACTGCCGCAAAGACAATAACCGCAATGCCCTTCCTTACAACGGCGGCTCTCGAAAACTCTGCCGGGGCAGGCCTGTCATGGGTCTTGAAGTATTCCTCCTGTATCTCCGGCGGGTAGTTGTCTATCTGAAGATTATTCTTGCCGCTTGTCGTGGCAAAGCAGGCCGCTGTGAATATCGCTGTAAACACCAGCATTTCAATGATAATAACTGTAACGTTCATTTTTTCCTCCTGTGCTGTACTCTTTTTGCATACCGCTTTACTTTTCATAGATCAGGTCGTACACCTTAACTCCCGCTGCCTGCCTTATCTGCCCCAGCTTCATTCCCAAATGGATATACCTGTCGCACTTGCCCTGTGCGTCAGTATCGAGTATGCAGGGACAGTTTTTCTTCTCCGCCATTCCAAACGCAAAGGTCAGCAGCTTTCTCATATAACCCTGCCCCTGATGCTCCTTAGTGACGATGAGCATTTCCACCTTGACATACTTTTTCTTCTGCTTTTTCAGGCGCTGCTCCAAGGTCTCCTCACCGCCGTTGGCGGTCTTTAAAAATGCGAACAGCTTTTTCCAGCCGCCCATTGCCTTTTTCATACCTCTCGCCATTTTCACGATGCTGAAAAATCCCGGGTGATTGCCCTCGGTATCGGTGATGAGGATATACCCCTCCCCGCCGTCGGTACTGTAAAAGGTGCCGCTCTCGATGCCTGCCACCACAAAGGTGCGCATATAGTCTGACATCGCCTGCTTGCTGGGAAAGAAGGGCTTAAGTCCTCCCTCCCCCTCCTCATATGGATAGTCCCAGAAGGACTCGCCGATAAGGTCAGCTATCTCGTCGATTTTTTCCTTCGGGAGCGATTTTATTCTTCGCATATCAGTCATTCCTTTCCTGTTAGCAATCGCTAACTACATTATATCACACTCCTTGCCAAACGTCAATATTATTAACGCAAAAAAAGAAAAAGTCCCCAGCACTTAAGTGAAGGGGACTGGCTTTCAATATTGAATTGTCAGATAAACAGGCTCATATCCGACTGCTCGCCGGAGCCTAAAAAGGTGGCCACTCCGCCCAGCTCAACTCCGTCGATAAGCTCCTCCCGGCGTATGCCCATTATCTCCATAGACATTTGGCAGGCCACCAGCCGCACGCCGTGGTCTATGGCTGACTGCATCAGCTCCTCAAGGGAGGAAACATTTTTGCTTTTCATTACAGCTCTTATCATCTTGGCTCCCATGCCGCCCATATTCATACGCGAAAGCCCCAGCTTCTTTGAGCCTCTGGGCATCATAAAGCCGAACATACTCTCCACAAAGCTCTTTTTCACCTTGACCTTTTTCGGGCTTCTTAAAATATTAAGTCCCCAGAAGGTGAAAAATATCGTTACCTGCCTGCCCATTGAGGCAGCACCGTTAGCCATTATGAAGGCGGCGATGGTCTTGTCAAGGTCGCCGCTGAATACCACGAAGGTCTTGCCGTCGGGTCTTTTGGTGAGCTCTGTTTTGGGAGGCTCCTGCTTCTTGATGACGGCGTCGATCACTCCGTTCTTCTGCTCAAGGCTGACGAGCTTGTTGCCGGTCCTATCGCACCACACTGCGATGTCGGAGACAAATGCGTCCTCTGTTGCCTGAACGTGTACGCTCTGACCTGTTTTGAGTGTCCTGACGGTGTCGGCCACCTTCACAACGGGGCCCGGGCATTTCAGTCCCTTGGCGTCTATCTCTATAGGGGCGGAGCTTTTCAGCAGCTTTTCGTAAGCGTTGTAGCCGCCCTCGACATTTACCGCGTCGTAGCCTCTGTCGGTGAGTATTTCAACTACCTCTTCACTGAAGCTGCCCTCGCGGCAGAACACATATACCGTCTTATCCTGAGGCAGCTCCGAAAGACCGCCGGGAAATCCCGAGAAGGGGATATTTACAGCCCCCTCAACCGGCTTTATCAGCACCTCGTCCTTTTCGCGCAGATCGACAAGGGTATATTTTGAATGGTCAAGCTCCGCAAACTCCTCTGCGGTTATGCTTTTGACAGTTGTTTCTTCCATAGTATCCTCTCCGTATCCTTATTTGTTTTCTCTTATTATTCCGTCAAGTATCTCTCCGAAGCGCTCAAGCTCCTCCTCCGTTGTGAGATGAGAAAGGCTTATGCGCCACGATGAGAGGGCGTTCTTTCTGTCTCGGGTCACCGCCATTACCGCCCGGGAGGGGGTGTTGGGCACCGAGCAGGCGGACTTGACGGATACGCAAACTCCTCTTTCGTCAAGCAGCCGGCGCATCTGCTCTCCCTTTATTCCGCTTACAGATATGTTCAGTATGTGAGGGACTGCATTCTCGGGGCTGTTTATCCTTATCCGCGGCTCCTTCTTAAACCTCTCGCGCAGAAGGGAATTCAGCGCGGCAACTCTGCGGTATCTTTCGTCAAGCTCTCTAAGCGCTTCCTCTAATGCCGCTGCAAGGGCTGCGGCTGCAGGGGCATCGGGGGTTCCGCTGCGGTAGACCGTCGTGCTTGCTCCGCCGTGGATAAGCGGCTCCAGCACGACCCCTTTCTTCTTATAGAGAACTCCACTGCCCTTTAAACCGTAAAGCTTGTGAGGCGCCAGGCTTGCCGTATCGGCAACAGATATATTCACCGGCAGCTTCCCGACTGCCTGTGTAGCGTCAACGTGAAGGCGGCAGTTCGGGTAGCCCTTGATTATGTCTGCTATTTCGGCTATGGGCTGAACAGTTCCCAGCTCGCTGTCCACAGCGCAGACGGCGCAAAGCACTGTATCCTCCCGCAGCAGACTTTTAAGGTGGTCCGTATCTACCCTGCCGTCGGGGCGGATATTCACAAGGTCTATCTCCCAGCCCTGCTCCTGCAAAAAGGTCAGGGCTCCGCTGACCGAGCTGTGCTCTAAAAATGTTGACACTATATGTCTGCCCCGCCTGCGGGAGGCGTGAGCTATTCCCTTGACTGCAAGGTTGTTAGCCTCGCTGGCGCCGCTGGTGATAATTATCTCCTCCGTGCTGACCTTCAGCATCCGGGCTGTAGCTTCAAGAGCCCTGTCCACCGTTTCCTTTGCCGCCCTGCCAAAGGAGTGAGCGGAATTGGGGTTTGCAAACAGCTCCCGCGCCGTTTGGGTATATACCGACAGCACCTGCTCACTGACAGGGGTGTCTGCCGAGTAATCAAGATATATCCTGTCCATCAGAGGCCTCCCCGCTGTCATCATATCCGTCAAGGAAGTGGTGGTATTCCTCCCCGCGGTGATAGGAGATCAGCGTTTGCAGGTTGACATTCTCAACGCTGCGGAATATGTTCATATCTATCATAGGGTCTGTGGAGCGAAGCTGCTTGAGCAGAGCCTTGACCTCCTGACGCTTGGAGCCTCCGCCTCCGTTATCGCACATAGTGCAGTTTTCGGTGAAACGGCAGGCGCACTGGATAAACTGCAAATCGTTATGCTGCTTCCAGCGTATGATATCCCCCTCCCGCACCATATACATCGGGCGGATAAGCTGCATACCCTCGTAGTGCTCGCTGTGAAGCTTGGGCATCATAGTCTGGAGCTGTGAGCCATAAAGCATACCCATAACAATAGTTTCGATAACGTCGTCGAAATGATGGCCCAAGGCTATCTTATTGCAGCCCAGCTCCTTTGCGGTCTTGTAGAGATGTCCCCTGCGCATCCTGGCACAGAGATAGCAGGGGTGCTGATCAACTTTAGCGACGGCGTCAAAAATGCTGGTCTCAAACACTCTGATGGGGATATCCAGCAATGATGCATTCTCCTCTATCTTCTGGCGGTTTATCTCATTATAGCCCGGGTCCATGACCAGGAACACCGCCTCAAAGGGCACCTTGGAATATCTTTGCAGCCGCTTCATGCACATCGCCATAAGCATTGAATCCTTTCCTCCGGATATGCAGACGGCTATCCTGTCGCCTTCGTTTATAAGGTCGTACTCCCTTATGCCCTTTAAGAACCTCTCCCAGACCGTTCTGCGGAATTCGGTTACTATGCTCTGCTCTATTTCATTCGTCACTTCCATTTTATCACTTCCAGTTTGCGAATATCTGCGTTGATCTCACGAGGAAACCCTATGCTATTGTTATCTCAGTATCGGCAACAGTCCTGCCGGCATTAGATAAGCGACGGTAGAAAGGAGCATTTTCCTTTCGGCTGTCTCCACTTTCTCACCCTCTTTCGCATAAAGCACAATAAGCAAAAGCGCTCTGACTCACTGCTGAACGCTTTTGCTTTTTATGTTCTTATTCTTCGATAACGAGCTCCTCGCGGCTGGCTTCGTTGTTCTCAACGTGAAAGGAATTCAGCACCGGAGCCTCTCTGTCCATAAGGGACAGGATAAGATAGCTGGCTGTGCTGTCAAAGGCAAGCCGCTTATCCTCATCGGAGGGCCGGGAGGGCGATTCCGGGTGGGAATGCCAGTTACCGAGAGGCACAAGGCCGTTTGCTCTCATATCCTTGACGGCCGCAAGCTGCTCCTTGGGGTCAAGTGAGAAATGCTCGTTTGAATGGTCGGTGTTGGTGAGAAGGTACACCTTTTTTATCTGCTTGTCATTACCCTGCTTTGTTCCTGCGATGAGCCCGCAGGCCTCGTTGGGGAGCTCGGATATAGCGTGGGCAAGCATTTTTTCGTAATCGGCTTTAGACAGAGTTATCATAGCGCACCGTCACATTCTGTCTGCTCATAGTCTATGAGGGAGGTTATTGTGGGGTGGTCTCCGCAGACAGCGCAGCCGTGAGTATTGGCGGGCAGCTTTATCTTATGCCACTCCATTTTCAGCGCATCGAAGGTCAGCAGGTGCCCTGTCAGGAGCTCGCCTGCACCTGTCAGATATTTCACCGCCTCCATAGCCTGTAATGAGCCTATAACGCCTCCCATAGCGCCCACAACGCCTGCCTGCTTGCAGGTGGGAACGGCGTCCTTCGGGGGCGGCTCCTTAAACACGCAGCGGTAGCAGGGCCCCTGCCTAGGAACATAGGTCATCAGCTGACCCTTGAAGCGGATTATTCCGGCGTGCGAAAAGGGCTTACCCGCCATAACACAGGCATCGTTTATTAGGAACTTTGCGGGGAAGTTATCCGTCCCGTCGATGATGAAATCGTAGTCCTTGATAAGGTCCAGGATATTGCTGCTGTCCACAAAGGTGCGGTAGGTATTAACGGTCACGTCCGGGTTGAGCGCCTCCATAGTTTCCTTGGCGGATTTTACCTTGGCCTTGCCCACATCTGCCGTCGCGTGGATTATCTGTCTCTGGAGGTTTGAGAGGTCAACCTCGTCGGCATCGGCAATGCCGATAGTGCCCACACCCGCCGCTGCCAGATACATAGCAGCCGGGGCTCCCAGACCGCCGGCACCGATTATCAGCACCTTTCCGGCCATCAGCTTCTTCTGCCCCTTGACGCCTATCTCCTTTAGGATGATGTGGCGGGAGTAGCGTTCAAGCTGTTCGTTCGTGAAAGCCATTATCTGCCGCCTCCCATAAAGTAAAGGAACTCAACGTTATCCCCGTCCTTCAGGACTGTCACATCGAAGGTGCCGGACTCAACGAACTCATCGTTCACCGTTACCGTTACATACTCTGGGGTCTCTACCTTTTCGTCTACAATGAGCTGCGCCACTGTAAGACCGTCGGAGACGGTCTTCTTAACTCCTGCTACTGTGATATCCATAAATACTCTCCTTAACTTAATTCATTGATGAGCGCTTCAAGCTCTGTCTGACTTTTGAAGCCCACAGTCCTGCCGACCTCTGCACCGTCTCTGAAAAACAGCACCGTAGGTGTGGACTGCACCTCATATTCCTCGCAGAGCTCCGCATCATAGGCTATGTTTACCTTAAAAACGGCAGTGCCGTTATCCTCAAGCTCTGCCAGAACGGGGCTCAAATGCTTGCAGGGCACACAGCTGTCGGAATAGAAATCCACCAGCACCAGTCCCTTTGAAGCCAGCACTTCCCCTGAAAAACTCTCCTTGTTTATCCTCTTTGCCAAAGCTCAGTCACCGACCTTCTGCACTATCAGCAGATAGGTTCCGTCGCCGTTGTCAAGGAGCTTTAATATCTTGTGCCCTTCCTCCTTGATGCTGCGGGGAACGTTCTGCACCGGCTCGCCGTCGTTGAGCTTTATTTCCAGTATCTGTCCGTCGTCCAGTTCCTCCAAAGCGACCTTTGCCTTTACAAAGGTGGTGGGGCAGACAACGTCGGTGATATCCACCCTATCGTCAATTTTGAATTCTGCCATGTTCGTCTTCCTCTTTTCTATGCGTTGTATGCATCAAGTATTGCCTTCTCGAAAACGTCCTGACCGACGCGGTCGATGGTGAACTTAAATCTCTCACTGGGCTTAGCGTTCTGCTTGAAGAACTCTATCGCAGCATCGCAGACCGCCAGCAGCTTATCGTGATCCTCAATGAAGGGAACGATAGGCTCGCCCTTGTTGATCTCGTTGCCGAAAAGTCCTCCGAAGCTTACGATATAGCCATGCACCTGATCCCAGGCCTCTGTCGGGCAGGACTTGACACATCTGCCGCAGAAGTTGCACTTTTCGGGGTCAAGTGTGATCTTGCCGCCCTCCATCGTCAGCGCCTGCGAGCGGCAGGCCTTGATACAGACTCCGCAGCCGATGCAGTCGGATTCTCTCCAGCTTACCTTGATGCCGCCCTTGATGCCAAGGTCGTTCTCCTCTGCCTTAAGGCAGTTGTTCTGGCAGCCGGTGACGCCGAACTTGAATTTATGCGGCAGCTCTCTGGCATAATAGCGCTCGTCAAGCTCCTTAGCGATGGCAAAGGTGTCGATGCACCCGCTGGGGCATATCGCCTCTCCCTGACAGGCGGTAACGGTCCTTACCCTCGGTCCGCAGACACCGGGCTCTACTCCGCCCTCTCCGAGAGCGTTCTTCACAGCGTCGATATCCTCTAGCTTTATAAAGGGTATCTCCACGCTCTGCCGGGAGGTGAGATGAACATGACCGTCGCCGTATTTCTCAGCCACCTCCGCTATCTTCGCCAGCTGCACCGCCGTGAGATTTCCTCCCACTACCCGCAGCCTAAGCGAGAAATTGTCCTTCTGTTTCTGGCGCATAAAGCCGCCCTTTTTAAGTAATGCGTAATCAACTGCCATAGCTATCCCTCCAATTGGTCCAGCGCCTGAGCAAAGTCCTCCCTGAGGTCCTCGATATCCTCTATCCCGACGCTTATCCTTATCGTGTCATCATATACTCCTGCACTCTCCCTCGCCTCGACTGACGAGTGAAGATAAATCGTGCTTGCGGGGTGTATCACAAGTGTGCGCACATCGCCGATGTTAGTTGCAATCAGCGCGTATTTCAGCGAGTTTATCAGCTTGAAGGCTCTCTCGCGGCTGCCGGCCCTTATAGTCAGTATCGCACCGCCCTTGCCGCCCAGCTGACTCTGACAAAGCCCATAGTAGGGACTCCGCTCAAGAGCCGGGTAATTTACCTCTATGCCCCGCTGCTCAAAGAATCTGGCAAGCTCCAAAGCGTTGGAGCAGAGACGCTCCATACGCAGTCCCAGCGTTTCCAGCCCCACGCCGTTAAGAAAGGCGTTGACCGGCGAAAGGCAGGCTCCGATGTTTCTCCATATCCCGCCCCTAAGCTTGGCGATGTATGCCATAGGCCCGAATTTGCTGTACTTCTCAAATGCGGGGTAACGCTCCGGCGGGAACCTGAAGCGCCCGCCGTCAACAATAATGCCGCTTATGGCATTACCGCTACCGTTTATGTACTTGCTGGTGGAGTGGACTACGATATCCGCCCCCAGCTTTAAGGGGGTTATGAGATAAGGCGTTGCTGTTGTGCTGTCAACTATCAGTGGTATGGGGTCGCTTCTGTTATGAAGGAAGTCTGCTACTGCCCTTATATCAACTATATCCAGCCTCGGGTTGCCCACCAGCTCGGTAAATACTGCCTTTGTTTTTTCGTTTATGAGAGGTTCAAGCTCCTGCGGGGTGATATGCTCCGCGAAGCGGACAGTTATCCCGAGAGCGGAAAGGTCGCCCATCAGGTCTATGGTGCCGCCGAAGAGCGCCGAGCTTGCGATGAGCTCGTCTCCCGCCGAAAGTATATTCAGAAGCGAAAGCGTCACCGCCGCCATACCCGAAGAGCAGGCAACAGCTCCCACGCCGCCTTCAAGTGCGTTTATCCTTTGCTCAAACTGCGTTACGGTAGGGTTGCCGATGCGTGTGTAGGCGTACCCCTGAGCCTTGCCGGCAAATACCCTTTCAAGCGTCTCCGCGCTGTCGTGCGCAAAGGCGCTGGTCTGACATATCGGCGCATTTGTCGCGCCCGTTTCCTTATCAGGCTTTGTGGCCTTATGGAGCAGGGCAGTATTGAATCTCATAGCTGTACCTCTCAACATTTTATATAGAAAATTCTAACATTTTATGCAGGGGCGGTCAATGTGAGCAGTAGCTAAAAAATTCTAAATATTTTCGGCATATGTCAGTGCCGGCGAGCGTACCCTTCAATCACCTCGCAGGTGTGCTCTATATCCTCATCGGAATGGGAATAGGAAAGGAACATAGCCTCAAACTGCGAGGGCGCTGTGTATATGCCGTTATCAAGCAGATATCCGCAGAAATCGGCATACTGTGCGGTGTCGCTCTTTTCGGCCGAGGCAAAGTCTGTGACCCTTTCATTTGTAAAGAAAACGGTCAGCAGCGAGCCCTCCCGGTTCACGTTAAAGCCCGCATTTTTAAGTGAGCCTTCAAGCATTGCACCGCGGCGATCAAGCGTGTCATACAGGTCAGATGTGCGCTCTATTTTTTCAAGCTGAGCATTTCCTGCCGCCACTGCCACAGGATTGCCCGAAAGCGTCCCCGCCTGATAGACGGAGCCTAAGGGTGCAACGCACTCCATTATCTCCCGCCGCCCGCCGTAGGCCGCCAGCGGCATTCCGCCGCCCACTATCTTTCCGAGAACGGTCAGGTCGGGAACGATGCTGTATTTCTTTCCTGCCCCGCCGATGGAAAGCCTAAAGCCGGTTATTACCTCATCAAATATCAGCAGGCTGCCGTATTCAAGAGTGACCTTTCGCAGATATTCCAAAAAGCCCTTCGCCGGAGGAACAACGCCCATATTTGCGGCACAGGGCTCGACTATCACCGCCGCGATCTCGCTGCCGAAGCGCTCAAAAAACGCCCTTACACTTTCCGTATCGTTGTAGCGGGCAAGCAGAGTGCTTTCGGTGTATCCCTTCGGGACACCGGCGCTGTCTGGAACGGCGGCGGTCAGCAGTCCCGAGCCCGCCTTCACCAGCAGTCCGTCCGAGTGACCGTGATAGCAGCCCTCAAATTTTATTATCTTGTCTCTACGGGTATAGCCCCTTGCGGCGCGGACGGCGCTCATGGCGGCCTCGGTGCCGGAGCTTACCAACCTGAGCAGCTCCATATTCGGGAAATGCTTTTTTATCCGTTTCGCAAGAGTTATCTCTCCCTCGTGACAGGCGCCGAAGGTCAGTCCCTTTTCACAGGCTGCCGCCACTGCCGAGAGAATGTCCGGGTCTGCGTGGCCGAAAATATCCGGCCCCCAGGAGCAAACATAGTCGATGTACTCATTCCCGTCGGCATCAAAGATGCGGCTGCCCTTAGCGCGATCGATGAACAGGGGCGTCCGGCCTATGCTTTTGAAGGCTCTTACCGGGCTGTTGACCCCGCCCGGCATAAAGCTCTGTGCATCATTATAAAGCTGCTTCGATCTTCCGGTATTCAAGGCTGTTCCTCCTTAAGCCATTTTGCCGCATCAAGCGCATGATAGGTTATGATGATGTCGGCACCTGCCCGGGCAATGGCTGTCAGATTTTCCAGCACGATGCGCTTTTCGTCTATCCAGCCGTTTTGGGCGGCAGCCTTGACCATAGAATATTCTCCGCTGACGTTGTAGGCGGCAAGGGGCAGGTCGAAGCTCTCACGCGCTCTGCTTATTATATCAAGATATGCAAGGGCGGGCTTGACCATAACGATATCCGCGCCCTCGGAAATGTCGTCCTCTATCTCCCTAAGTGCCTCGCGCCCGTTGGCGGGGTCCATCTGGTAGCTGCGCCTGTCCCCGAAACAGGGAGCGGAATCCGCAGCGTCCCGGAAGGGGGAATAATAGCCGGAGGCATATTTTGCGCTGTAGCTCATTATGGGGATATCGGCAAAGCCCGCTTCATCGAGAGCAGAGCGTATCGCCGCCACCCGCCCGTCCATCATATCAGAGGGGGCGATGATATCGGCGCCTGCTTTGGCAAAGCTGACGGCCGTTTTTGCAAGCAGCGGCAGCGTTTCGTCGTTTACTATCTCCCCGTCGTGGACTACTCCACAGTGACCGTGGTCGGTGTACTCGCAAAGGCATACATCGGCAATGACAGTCAGCTCGGGATATTTCTCCTTGATAAGCCTTATGGCCTGCTGGGTGATGCCGTTGTCATCATAGGCGGAGGAGCCCACTGCGTCCTTGTGAGCAGGTATGCCAAACAGCAGCACACCGCCGATGCCCGCCTCTGCCGCCTCCTGTATCAGCAGGGGGAGAAGCTCGGTTGGGTAACGGTAAATCCCCGGCATAGACTCAACGGGCTTTCGCTCCTTTGTCCCCTCCTCAACAAATATGGGGTATATCAGCGAGCTTATGTTTATATGTGTCTCTCTCACCAGAGCGCGCAGCTGCGGCGTCCGGCGAAGGCGTCTGAATCTTTTCATTTGTCCTCTTCCTTCAAAATAATATCAACTATCCCCTCGGCGGTGCTCTCCTCCGGGACTATGACCCTTCCGACAGCCTTGCCTTTAAGCGCTGCCGCAGTCACTTCACCGATGCATACCGCAGCCGTTCTCTCCGACAGCTTACCGCCCGCCTCAAAGAAGCTCTCCGCACCATATGCGCTGGAAAAGACGATATAGTCGGTGGCAGCGTTCATATCAATTATCTCGGCTTCGGTGTCATAGAGCTTTATGTCGTCAAAGAAGATGCCCTTTGCGGAAAGGATATCCGGGAGCTGCTCACGGCCCTTTTCGGCACGAAGTATCAGCACCCTTTCATCTTTTCCGACCCGCTCTGCAAGCTCCTCTGCCAGCGCCTTGGAGGTAAAGCTCCCGGGGACAAGCTCCGGGTACAGTCCAGCTCTTTCTAGCGCCTGTGCGGTAGCCCTTCCCACAGCCGCCAGCTTCAGAGTGCCGAACCGGCGAAGGTCAAAGCGCTCTCGCGAGAGCAGATCCAGCAGACACCTCACTCCCACAGAGCTTGTCAGCACCAGCCAGGAGTATTTTTCAAGGTCGGGCAGGTCAACATTCTTCTCCCTGACGGAGAGCCTCGCTACTGTGACGGTCTCAGCGCCCAGCCTGCGCAGCTTTTCTCCCAGTCTCTCCGAGAAGCCCTCAGTCCCTGTCAAGGAAACGGTAACTCCCGAAAGGGGCAGCTCCGGCGGAGAATACAACTCCATCGCCGCAGTATCTCCCACAACTATCATTGCCGGGGCTTCCAGCCCCGCAGCCCTCTGCGCTATATCCGAGAGCGTACCCCGCACAGTCTGCTGTCGGGAGGTGCCTCCCCTTGATATCACAGCCGCAGGAGTGTCCTTGCTTTTGCCTAAGGAGATGAGCCGATCTGCAAGCTCCGCGATGCGGCCAAGCCCCATCAGAAAGACCAGCGTTCCCTCAAGTCCTGCGTATCGGGATAGGTCAGGCATACCGTCGGCGGTATGTGCTGTAATGACGTGAAAACTCCTTGCAAGCCCCCGGTGAGTGACGGGTATTCCCGCCAGCTCCGGAGCGGCGATGCAGGAGCTTATCCCGGGAACAAGCTCAAAGGGAAGCCCCCCCTTAGCCAGCGCCTCCGCCTCCTCGCCGCCCCGTCCGAAAACGAAAGGGTCTCCGCCCTTTAGGCGCACAACAGTTTTCCCTGCCGCCGCAAGCCTGATGAGCAAAGAATTTATCTCCTCCTGGGAGGAGCTGTGGCTCCCGGCGCGCTTCCCCACGCATATCAGCTCGGAGTTCTTCGGAGCAAAGCCAAGCAGCCTTTCGTCGATAAGCGCGTCATAGACCACCGCCTCGCTCTGCTCTATCAGAGCCTTGCCTCTCAGGGTGATGAGGTCAAAGTCCCCGCAGCCGCCTCCGACGAGATATACTCTCCCGCTCACAGCCTGCTCACCAGCCTTTCGGCAAGCTCAAAGCGCTGCGAGGTCTCGGCGCAGGAGCTGACAGTCTTTGTGCCGTCGGCGGTTATGTAAAGGGAGAGCTTCCCGACACAGGTGTGCGCATAGGCGCCTATGGGTGATGAGCAGCCCGCGCCCGCAAGCTCCAGCACCTTTCGTTCAGTCTCGAAGCAGTCGAAGCTGTCTCTGTCATTGATGATATCAAGCTCCCGCCTGAGCTCGCCGATACGGCTCTCCACTGCGATTATCGCCTGACAGGGCGCCGGCAGGAATTCTATAAGGTCAAAGGGCTTGAAGGAAAACCTCTCGCTGCCGTAAAGTCCAAGCCTTTTGAGCCCTGCCGCCGCCAGCACTATGGCGTCGTACTCTCCCGCCGCCAGCTTTTCGAGGCGCGTTTCCACATTGCCTCTGATATCCTTCAGTTCAGCATTCGGGTATATCCTTGAAACGCCGGCCCGGCGTCTGGGACTGCTGGTGCCTATGACCGGACGCGGCGGCAGCACCTTTCCGGCAGGAGTAACCAGCACATCTCTGGGGTCGGCGCGGGTAAGCACGCAGCCTACGGTGAGCCCCTCCCCCAGCCTTACCGGCATATCCTTCGCACTGTGGACGGCAATATCTATCTCTCCGCTTGCAAGGGCTCTTTCCAGCTCTCCCGCAAAGGCTCCCGCTCCTCCCAGCTCCGAGATGGGACGGTCCTGTATCCTATCCCCTTTGGTAGTGACAGTGACTATCTCTGTCTCTATTCCCGGGACAAGGGATTTTAAGCGGCTGTTCACCATTTCAGTCTGTATCATCGCAAGCCTGCTGCCGCGTGTTCCTATCCTGATCTTCATCTCGCTTTATCCTTTCAAAAAGCTCCCGTACCGCGTCGTCCGAGGGGAGGCTCCCGCCCTCAAAGCAAAGGCGAAGCAGCTCGTCTGCCGCCTCGGCACGGAGCCTTTCCGTATCAAAGTATTTTTTCAGCATCGGTCTGACCCTTGCGGAGAGCTCCCCGGCTGCCAGAGTCCGCTCATCAAGCAGCGCCTCTATTTCACGCCGCAGATGTTTAGCAAACGCCGGTGCTGTGCCGGAGGTGCTTATCCCGATGCTTATATCTCCTCTTGTTATAAGTGCCGGAAAAACAAATCCGCAGCTTTCGATATCGTCAACGGAATTTATAAGTATGCCTCTATGGGTACAAAGCTCGTATATTCGTTTGTCCAAAGCGGGGTCGTTTGCTGCGGCTATTGCCATAAAGGCTCCGTCAAGGTCTCTTTCCTCAAACTCTCGCCTTACGGTCTTTGCTACCAGCGGTATAATATCCTCCGATATCTCAGGTGCCACGACTGTTATGTCCGGACCGTAGGGGGCGAGCTTGCGTATCTTTCGTAGGGCGACCCTGCCGCCTCCGATAACGACACAGCGCTTGCCGCTTATGTCAATAAAAAACGGAAAGTAGCCCATCACTGACCTCCCAGAGCTTTGATTATCTCCTCCAGCGCCTCGCTGGAGACCGCTTTTTTCAATCTGTAAAGTGCCTTCTCCGGCGATGCGCTCATAAGCGCCGTAGCCGCCGTTATCTCGCTTTCAGAGCTGTGCCAGAGCAGCTCCTTTTTAAGAGCATCCAGCTCCTGCGCAATGATGACCTCTGCCGCCTCGGCACTGGAGCGCCTTGAAAGATTGTTCTGTCTGGCAAGCTGACCTATCTGGTCGATAGTCACCAGCTCAAAGCCAGCGGCCGTAATGCTCCTGTCGATGTCCGCAGGAACGGCAAGGTCGATAAACAGCTTTTCTCCCGTTACGCCCTGCTGTTCAAGCCCCCGGAGCGTGACTGTATAGTGAGGCGAGGAGGTGGCGCTGATTATGCAGTCGGCCTCGGCTATCGCCTGGTAGCGCTGATCGTAATCCATCTGTTTAATACCCTCCCGCACAGCTATCTTTCCACCGCACCTTCTTACAGTAGCGGCAGCGGTGACATTTTTGTGCCCCAGAAGATTTTTAAGCACCGCCGAGCCTATTGCTCCGCTTGCACCTATCACCAGCACCCTGACCTTGTCCTTATACCCCGCCGCCTTGTTGGCGGCAAGAGTAGCCGCAGATACCGGTATGCGGGATATCTCTGTGTCAGAGCGTATTCTCTTTCCGCAGGAAAGGGCTGCCTGAAAAATGCGGTTGAGCTCATAGCCCACGCTGCCCGTCTGCTGTGCCAGAGCATAGCTCTCCCTGACCTGCCGGAGTATCTCGTCCTCGCCCAGAACTGCCGAGCGCAGCCCTCCCGCGACCCGGAAAAGATGGGTGAGTGCCTTGTCCGATATGTAAGTGTCCGTACACGGCAAAAGCTCCGGACGTTCAACGCCCGAAGCTGATGACAGCAGCTCTGCCGCCGCTTCGATATCTCCGCAGAAGTAAAGCTCTGTGCGCAGACAGGTACACAGCAGCACAGCCTGTGAAAGCCCCCCGGGAAGAGCCGAAAGCAGCTCACCCGTTCTCTCCTTTGAAAAGGCAAGCCTGCCTCTGAAGGCCTCGTCTGCCTTGCCGAAGCTTACGCTTATGCACCCGAAGTCCTGAGCGCCCCTCATTTGTCCTGCTCCGTTCTCTGACCGTTGATGAGCTTTAAAAGCCTCTCGCGGTACTTGTAGAACTCCGGCGTGAACTTTATGTCGTCGGCGCCGTCCTCGATTATCTGCCTCGAGAAATTAACGCGGATATCGTCGATGACCTTTCCGGGGTGTCT
>JAFUTK010000015.1 GCA_017471405.1 Ruminococcus sp. | reverse complement strand
GCACAGAGAAAGCCGGTCTTGTGACCGGCTTGTTTTTATAACAAAAATCGGCTTGAACCCCGCGAAAATGCGTAGTTTCAAGCCGATTGCGCTGGTGGACCTGAGGAGGTTCGAACTCCCGACCTCTGCGTTGCGAACGCATTTCAGTCCTGCCGTTATTCCCCGCAACTGCGCGGATTATCGTTAATCATTATGGGCTTTTGACACCCATATTGACACCCATACTATGTCCCGGTGCCGATTTTTTCAGCGGGCTTCGGGTCAAAGTAGGCGTCCAGCTTGTCTATCTGCCGGCGCTTGTGGACGGCATCAAGATGTGTGTAAATCTCCATCGTGGTCTTGATGTCGGCGTGTCCTGCCTGCTCTTTGGCAGTGAGCACGTCTATCCCTGCAAAGTACATATTCGTGATGAAGGTGTGCCGCAGCCAGTGAGCTGTAAAGGGCGGTATCACCGTCGGAATCTTCTTCGGTGCGAAGCGGCTCTTGGGCAGCTTGTAGGCCCCGCCCTCCGGATCCAGCTCGCAGGAGAAGTCCCCGAAGGTGTAGTTGAGGTAGTGCATAAAGCTCTGCCACAGTCTCCGGTACCCGATGTCCGTCAGCATTCGTCCTCCGGCGTCCGGGCAGACCAGCAGGGAGGAGCTGTCCTTTTCCTTCTCCTCCGAGAGGTAGTCTGCCAGCTTCTTGGGGATATACACCTTCCGGATCGCTGCCTCGCTCTTGCCGTAGGGCTTGACTACCGGCCTGCCGTTTATATACTCGACGGTCTTGTTCACATCTATGACCCGCTCTTTCAGGTCAATGTCCCGCCAGAGCAACGGTATGAGCTCACCCCGCCGGAGCCCGGCGTGCATCATTATCATCGCCGCACGCTTGCAGCGGTGCTCTGATTGCTCTATCCAGCCCTGCTCCTCTGGGGTGAGGACTCGGCGTTTAGGCTCGTGATGCTTGTCGGCGGGTATCTTCACGGTGTCGGCGGGATTGAAGCTGATGACGCGGTTGTTCACAGCCAGATCAAAGACGTGCCTTGCAGCCGCCTTGATGTCCTTCAGAACGGATACCGACGTTCCCTCCATAGCCTTGCCGTCGATGATCTCCTGGATATCCCGGGTGCGTATCTTCGTCAGCGGGAGAGCGTTCAGCGGCTCCAGGTCGCGGAGACGGCTGCGGGTGATGTTCAGCCGGCTCTGAGTGAGGTCTCCTCTGGCGTGATCCAGCTCGCGCTGCCGGAGATAGTATGCCGCCCAGTCCGCAAAGGAATCCCGTTCGGGAGCGACGTCGATGCCTTTATGCATCTGGAGCTTTATCTCCAGCACGGCCGTGTCCAGCTCCTTGACGCTCTGGGCGTAGACGTACTTATACTTTCCGTTCCCGAGATACACCTTCGCCTGATACCGCCCGTCCGGGCGCTGGGTGTAGGTTTTCTTTGGCATGGGGACCTCCTTTCTGATGTGCTTGCCGGACTAGTCCGGCAATTTTATTTTATAAGCAGCGACTGCCTGTACTGTTCCGCCTCTGCAACGTCTATCCATTCAACGGTCTTGTCGAAATTCTGACGTACTACCGTCTTTATCTCATCGAGAGACACCCGGAAGAACTCGCGGCGGGGATTTATCTTGTTTACCTTCTGATGCTTAAAGGCGCTGTGCAGAGCTGTTTCAAGCGCCGGAGCGTCGTCCGTGAATATCAGAGCGTGGACATCGAAATTGAAAGGCACAGAGGCGTCTCCCAGCTCGTTTACCCTGTCCATAGGGTCAAGCCTGCGGGTCATACCTATCTTGTAGACTCCCTCGCCGAAGGCTCCGATGTTGCTGATTATGTAAACGTAGCCGGCGCTCTTATTTGCTTCACGGTAGTCAACGTCCTTTATCGCCTTGTCGGTGTCGGCGATCTGCGCCTCCAGCTGCGCCCTCTTTTCAAGGAGCTCCTCGCTCTCGCCGGACTTGGATATCTGCTCGTTCAGCTTTTCAAGAGCGTTCTGATAATGGGTCTGCTCCTTTTGCAGACGCTTGCGGGCTTCCTCTATCTCCTTCTGTGCCTTAGCTTCCTCACGCTGGCGCTCGCGTTCTTCCTTGATGCGCTCTTTTTCCTCCTCTTTTTTCTGCTCGAAGTCGAGGGCAAGGCAGAACTCGTCGCGCTTCAGCTTGACGTATCCGGGAGAAATGCTGATGGACATTATAGTTCCGAGCTTTGATATCTGCTCACTGGTGGACATAATGCGTCCCATAGACTTTTCAAAATTGGAGATTTTGACATTATCAACGATATCATCGCACTCGACGTTGAAAGCCCGAAGGAGCAGCTTCTGCATATCCTTGACCATTTTGTTGCCCTGGGACTTGCTGCCGTTTACAGTCCAGTTCATATTGCCCGAGCAGGCTTTGCCGGCCTTTATCATTTGCTTCTGCTCGTCACGGCACTTTTTGAGACGGTCCTTGTAAAGGTCGGAATTAGCGAACTTAAAGGTCGGACGGTAGAGCCCGTAGTCCTGAACGGAGATGTCGTCTTCAAAGTTGACCAGCTGCTCTTTGAGCTTGTTGACTTTTTTCTGCTGCTTTTCAACCTCATCGACGTACTGGGTGAGCTGTTTCTGTGCCTTTATAAGCTCGTCCTCGGACTTGCTTTTCATTGTTTCCAGCTCACTTATCTGCAAGCGCAGGGAGTTCAGCTCCTGCTGCTCCGGAGAGAGCATACCCTTCAGCCGGTCGATTTCCGCCTGCAGTTCTTTTTCCTTCTTACTGGCTCCGAACAGACCCATAGGTCGGCACTTCCTTTCTAAATCATATAGTATTATTCGCTATACCCGACAGCTTTTGCCGCATACTCTGCCTGCTCCTGGGTGAAACCCTCATATATCAGCTGGTCAATCATTTCTATTCTCGACATTGAAAGAACAGCAAGATGCTGTTTAGCTGAAATAACAGCCTGCTCGTTCCAGTCAGCTCCACAGTTTTCAGCCCCGTACTGTGCCTCTTCATCGGTGTAGCCCTCGTATTTCAACTGATCAACCAGTCCTTTGCAGGACATACCGAATGTGCTCAAGTGCAGCTTGGCTGCTTTGACAGCATTTGATTTGCCAAGAGACACACCTGTGTCCTGCATATTCTTTGAGGCTTCTGCTTCGGCTTTCTTATCGTTAAAGCCTTTACTGATAGCCGGAACAGCTTTTACTGCGATTACAATAACGGCGATGATCCCGATGACAAACAGAAAAGCTCCGCCAAGATCGTTCTTTTTCTTCGGCTGCTGTTCCATTTCATACGGAGAATATGATTGTATTGTGTTGTTCTGCTTTGCCCTTTGTTTCTTTGAATAGGCAATGCCTGCAATGACGATGACAACAAGCGCTATAAATACCGGCATACTCTCACACCTTTCCTATAACTCTGCCTTTGCAGACCACTTCCTCGCCCTCGCCGGGATAGATGTCTTCATAATCCGGATTGATCGAGATGAGCCTGTCCTCGGCGAGTTTCTTGACATAGCCCTTGCCGTTCTTGATGAATATGCCGATCTGCCCTGGCTCGATCTCCTCCTGCTGTTTGACGAGCAGCAGGTCGCCGTCATAGAACATAGGCTCCATGCTGCGCCCGTCCACAGGGATAACGATGTCGGCCAGTCGAGCCTCCGGAGTGTCCGGAAAGCTGCGGAGTTCAATGTTCTCATCATCGAGGAAAACTCCAACTCCGGCTGAAGCCGGAAGGCGGGAATATTTAATCCTTATCATTTGTTTTTCCTTGGCGTCTTTACATCTTTCATATTCGACATCAAGAATACTATCAACAGCTTTTTTACCGTATCCGTCAAGGGTGCGGTATTTTGTTATATGGTTCTTTTCGGAAGGACTGACGGCATCAAAAGATTGCCAATCTATATTATCTTGGTAGAGAAAGTTTGCATCACATTTTAAAATTGTGAATAGCTTAAATAAAATGGCTTCATTAGGTGAGCTGATATTACTTTCGTAGTTACCGATAGTTCCTTTTGAAACTCCTACAAGTTCAGCAAGCTGTGGTTGGGTAAGACCAAGTTCCTCACGTCTCTGTTTTATTCGGCTCCCTATACTCATTATAATCACCGTCCTTTTCTTTATGGTATCACAAAAATATTGGTATGTCAATAGAAAAATCTCAAAAAAATTGAATAAAACTCTTGACTTCTCAAATAATTTGTGATATAGTATAATTGTACCAAGAAACTTGAGAATTGCATGCATTATTTGAGAAAGGGAGGTGATAAAATGTGCATCGTGGCAGAGAACACAAGAAGAATCATTGAGGAACGAGGTTTAAAGCAAAAAGCTGTTGCTGAAAAAGCAGGGTACACAGAGACCCAGTTCAGCAACCTGTTGTGCGGCAGGAAGGTAATCAGCACAGAAGATGTAATCAAAATCACAAAAGCATTGGGAGTGCTTCCTAATGAGCTGTATGGAATTACATCTTCCTAATACTAACCATGCCCCAAGAGTAAGAGAAGGAGGTGAAAAAGGAAATGAACGAAGCAATTGAAGAAGTAATCGTCAGCGTACAGGACTATATCTGCCGGGTGACTGATAAGGACGGCGTCAAGACCGATGCAGAGATAGCAACTCTGCCGGAAACCATCAATGCGTTCACCGGGCTGCTGGCATTCAAGTTTGAAATGGACAGACGGAAATAAAGAGAGCGAAGCGCATGAACACTTCACCCTCTCCAAAAATTACAGACCGTTATTTCTTTTTACCGGTCTTTGTCTGCGACAAGGCACTTCCCGCAACGCTTTTGACTGTCTTGGAGGACTTGGAGCTGTTGAGGAGCTTTGAAGCCTTGCTTGCGACTGCAGCACTTGTCTGCTTCTTATTCATCATACCACCTCCTTTCATTGTGGTATGAACTAATTATACCATATATTGCGGTTTCATTCAATCATAATATATTCTGAAAACGATATGTTGATAGATGAAAAACTGCGATATTGCAAACAAGTGCGTAGAATGACAAAGGGGTAAAGACAAGTGCCAAAGGCAGCGGATATAATCAAACGCAAAAGGTGTATGCAACAATATTAAAGTGTAGGAGGTGACCCACAATGCCGAACCGAAGCCGATCGCGCCCGCGAGGATACATCACATCGCTGGACGAGGTGCCGCTGTTTGTAGACGTGGCGTATATCTGCAACCTGCTCCAGCTCCAGCCGGACACTATCCGCAAGCGGCTCCAGGAGGGAAGCCTCAAGGGCGTCAAGGTCGGCGCCGTCTGGAGGATACCGAAGACAGAGATCGAACGTCTTTACAATGAAGGAGGTGAAATCGCATGACCCGAACCACATCACTGACCCCAGTGGAAATCGACAGCGCAATTCTGTCTTTGGGCAAGATAATAATCGAGGCAAAGAAAGCGAACCATATGGAGCTTGCCAGACTGTATCATACACACGGACAAGAGCTTCTCTCTGATTCGCGGGAAAGAGGAACTATTGACAGCTTGACATACCATTATTACCGCTTCTACCTGCACGACCTGCTGTTTGGCGTTCCGAAAATGAGAAAGAAGGTGATCGCATGACCCGCAGCCAAAAACAGCTCGTCCGAGCGTTTATCTTGGAAATGGCATTCATACTGATAGCCGCCAAGATCAAAGGGCTCGTCGGAGAGCCTGCCGGCGGAACGATAGCGATGTTAGTCTGGCTCCTCGCTGTGAGCCTGCACGGAATGTACATCTACTACGACTACCGCCGGGAGCAGGCATACAAGGCAGAACGCCGGAAGGTAAAAGAATTTGCCGGGGCGTTGAGCTCCGCGTATGAAAGGAATGATAAAAAGTGAAAGCAATGAAGATTTGCGCCGACGGCGCAACAGCCGTCATTGAGCTGCCGAACGTGCTGGAGGCTTTTCAGCAGGCCGTCGGCGGGTACATCGAGACGGTCACGCTGGCGGACAAGACGGTGATGATCGTGGACGAGGAGGGACGCCTCAGGGGTAAGCCCCGCAACGCCAAGGCCTCCGCTATCAGTAATCTCGATATAGTCGGTGACGCTCTGGTGTGCGGTGTCGCAGAGGACGAGTTCACGGATATCCCCGAGGGCGTTCTGGGATTACTGGAACAGTGGTTCCGGAAAGGAGGACGTTTCGATGTGGACTAAAGAGGATCAGGCGAGAGTGCGCACCCTGCATACCAAACAGATGACGTTGGGAGAAATAGCCAAGGAGATGGGCCAGCCGCAAGGAGTAATCCGTGCCGCCCTCGAGGATATGGGCTACAAGCCGATCGAGACCCGAGAGAAGCCTGAGAGCGAGTTTTTGAAATCTTTCAAGCCCGTGGATATTTCCAAGAAAAAGACAAAGAGAACACCGGAGCTGGAGGCCAAGGCCTGCGAGCTTAGGGAGCAAAAGTTTAATATGTACCAGATCGCGGACAAGCTGCATATCAGTCAGCCGACTGTCAGCCGCATACTGAAAAAACACGGCTTCAGCGGAAAGTATCTTGACACTAAACCAGAAACCAAGGAGGACGAGCCAATGAAGGCTGCACAAATCAACGAGGAATTCGACAAGGCGGTCGATGAGATGATCGCCGATGCAAAAGAAAAAGAGCCTGCACCGTCTGCCAACGATGCAAGCTCCAAGGGGGTCATAGACGTGAAAAATGAAACATCTTCACAGCCTTATGATACCACAGAACCGCAGAAAAGTCAAGCCCTTACCGCTATCGCAGGCATAGCTATGATAGAGAGCATGCTCCGCGAGTGGCTGGGCGCGGAGGCGGATATCACCTACCTCCACGCAGAGAGGGATATTGGAGAGCTGCGCTTCACCCACGAGGGCAGAGAGTACGCTTTCACTTTTGGCAGGAGGGAGGTGCCGGACTATGAGCGTGCATGAGATACGGAGCACCAGCGACTACCCGGTAAAGCTGATTTATCCGCACCCGCAGAACCCCCGCCGTGACGTGGGGGATATCTCCGAGCTGACCGAGAGCATCAAGGCACACGGGCTGTTCCAGCCCCTCACCATCATCAAGGACGGACCCGGACTTCCTCACGAGGACGATGACGGATACACAGTCATCATCGGACACCGCCGGCTCGCTGCCGCCAAGGCCGCAGGGCTGGAGTACGTTCCCTGCATACTGGTGGAGATGGACGAGCGCGAGCAGATCGCCACAATGCTGCTGGAGAATATGCAGCGGCAGGATCTGACGGTCTGGGAGCAGGCGAAGGGCTTTCAGCTTATGCTCGATCTGGGTGAGACAGAGGCGACCATCGCCGAAAAGACCGGATTTTCCAAGGCCACCGTGAAGCACAGGGTCAAGCTGTTGGAACTCGACCCCGACGAGTTCCGCAAATCGCAGGAGCGGCAGGTGACGCTTTCGGATTACATAAAGCTTGAAAAAATCGAGGACAAAGAGCAGCGCAGCAAGGTGCTGAAAAGCGCAGGCACATCAAATTTCAATTGGGAGCTTGAATCCTGCCTGCGTCATCAGCGGCAGGAGAAGATCACCAAGGAGTGGCTCGACTTCATTGATGACCTGTTTTTTGAGTTCGACTACGACCGTAACCGTGAGATCGTCAAGACCGTCTATATGACCCGGAAGATGACTGACGAGGACAGAAAGGAACTGCGGGAGCTGGCGGAGGACGAGGAAAACGACTACTGCTACACCAAGGGAGACACCTATCTCTACATTATGGGAAAGGAACGCTCCGAGCCTCTGCCGGACTACGATGAGGAGAGGCGCAAGCGGGAGGAGCGGGTTAGGCGTATCCGGAAGGTAGAGGCACAGGCGGCAGACCTGCGCCGGCAGTTCGTCAAGAACTACACGCCGGATAAGAAAAACCTGCCGGTGCTGGTAAAGGCGCTGTTTACCCTCGAGGCGGATGTATATGATCTGGGCGAAGAAACGTTCGCGGAAATGCTGGGCATAGCCGTTTCGGAGGACGAAGTATATATCACTGATATGCCGGAGTTCGACGAGCTCCTGCGCAAGTGCCCGGACAAGGTGCTGCTTGCGGTATGCTCCGTCAGCACCGAGGACTGTAATCTGGCCGTCCACGACTGGTACGGCCGCCCGGAAGAGAACCAGCGTCTCAACGACTGGTACGCCGTGCTTGCCGAGCTGGGCTATTCTCTGTCCGACGGGGAAAAGGCGCTGCTGGACGGCACACACGAATGCTTTAAGGAGGAGTAAAAATGTCAGTGAAGATCAACACTCTTGAAATAGAGAACGTCAAGCGCATAAAGGCGGTGGCGCTTACACCATCAAAGACGGGGCTTACCGTCATCGGAGGGAAGAACCGCCAGGGGAAAACATCGGTGCTCGATGCCATTGCGTGGGCATTGGGAGGGGACAGCTTCAAGCCTTCCTCTCCGGCTCGTGAGGGGGCTGTCGGAGATCCTCACCTGAAGGTGACCCTCGACAACGGCATCACCGTTGAACGCTCCGGCAAGAACAGCTCCCTGAAGGTCATCGACTCCACCGGAAACAAGGGCGGGCAGCAGTTGCTCAACAGCTTCATCGAAAAGCTGGCGCTGGACCTTCCCCGCTTTATGAACGCTTCCAACAAAGAAAAGGCGGATACACTTCTTAAAATCATCGGTGTGGGGGACAAGCTCTACGAGCTCGAACAGCAGGAGCAGCTGAAATATAATCAGCGCACCACCATAGGTCGCATCGCTGATCAGAAGGAGAAGTTTGCAAAAGAGATGCCCAGCTTTCCAGGAATCCCTGCCGAACCGATATCTCCTTCGGAATTGATAACACAGCAGCAGGAGATACTTGCCCGCAACGGCGAAAATCTCCGCAAGCGGCAGCAGAAGGAGTATTATGCCGGTCAGCTGGAGCTTGCAAAAGCAGAATATGAAAGGGCACTCTCGGCGCTTAAATCTGCCGAGAACAACTTCAAGCTTGCGTCTCTCGACGCTGAGGATCTTGTCGATGAAAGCACTGTGGAACTGGAGCAGAACATCGCCGACATCGAGGAGATAAACAGGAAGGTGAATGCCAATGCTGACCGCTTAAAGGCGCAGCAGGAGGCGGAGGGCTACCGCAAGGAATACGATAACCTCACCTCACAGATAGAGCAGCTCCGGCACGATAAGAAGCAGCTGCTGGAGGGCGCCTCACTCCCTCTCCCGGGGCTTTCGGTAGAGCAGGGAGAGCTTGTGTATAACGGTCAGAAATGGGACTGCATGAGCGGCGCGGAGCAGCTGATCGTCGCGGCATCTATCGTCCGCAAGCTCAACCCGGAGTGCGGCTTTGTTCTGCTGGACAAGCTTGAGCAGCTCGACACCGATACTCTGAACGAGTTCGGAAAGTGGCTCGAGCAGGAGCAGCTTCAGGCTATAGCCACCAGGGTCTCAAAAGGTGATGAATGCAGCATTATCATAGAGGACGGTATGCCGGCAGCTCCGGCGCCGAAGACAGAACAGAAGACTTGGAAAGCAGGTGCATTTTAATGAATATAACATCAGGCGTGCAGAGTAAGCCAATCAAGGCAGTAGTATACGGTCCGGAGGGCATCGGTAAATCTACCTTTGCCAGCAGGTTCCCCGCTCCGCTCTTTATCGACACAGAGGGCAGCACCTCCAGACTGGACGTGGCTCGTACCGACATACCTAGCAGTCTAGCAATGCTGACGGAGATCCTCACAGAGCTCCGCAGCGATCATCACGGCTTTAAGACCCTTGTTCTCGACACAGCCGACTGGACGGAAAGGATCTGCATCAAGGCAGTGTGCGATAAGGCGCAGAAGACAGGGATCGAGGAATTCGGCTACGGCAAGGGCTACACATACGTCTATGAAGAAATGGGGCGTATCCTCAACCTGCTGAACTACATCTGGGAAAGCGGCATGAACATCGTCATCACAGCTCACGCTGCCATTCGTAAGTTCGAGCAGCCTGACGAGATGGGAGCATACGACCGCTGGGAGCTGAAGCTCATCAACTCGCCCAAGTGCAACGTCTGCGCTATGCTGAAAGAATGGGCTGATATGGTGCTTTTCGCCAACTACAAGACCTATTCGGTCGCCGTGGATAAGGAGGGAAAGAAGCGCAAAGCGCAGGGCGGGGGCGAACGTGTTATGTATACCACACATAACCCTTGCTGGGACGCAAAGAACCGCTTTGACCTGCCGCCGGAGCTGCCATTTGACTTCGGGCAGATAGCGCACCTTTTCGGTGCGGCACCTGTACCTGCTCCGGCACCTCATCCGGCGATCCACAGCGCACCGCAGACGAGAGCATCTGCTCCCGCTCCGGTACAGCAGGCTCCCGTTCCGGTGCAGCAGGCTCCCGCTCCGGCAGCACCGCAGCTGAACATTCCCGACACGCTCCCGCAGGCGCTGAAAGATCTTATGGTGAGCAACGGAGTCGATGAATCGGATATCCGGCTTGTGGTATCACAGAGGGGCTACTTCCCCTATGACACGCCGCTGACCAATTACCCGCCGGATTTCATCGAGGGCGTGCTTATAGCGGCATGGGGACAGATGCTGCCGCTCATCAAGGAAAATCAGAAGGAGCCGTTTACCGACGGCGTACCGTTTTAAGGAGGATGCAAAATGGACGATTTCAGAGAGTATGGCTGGGAGGACGAGATCAGCGACGAGGGCAAGGAGTTCGTGCTGCTGCCCGAAGGCGACTATGACTTCACGGTAAGTAAGGTGGACAGAGCGCGTCACAACGGCTCCGAAAAGATGCCGCCCTGCAATATGGCGAAGGTGACTGTCACCGTGTGGGGCGCACAGGACAGCATCGACATTACCGAGAACTTGTTTTTGTGCAACAAAGTGGAGTGGAAACTCTCGCAGTTTTTCCTTGCACTCGGCCTTAAAAAGCACGGCGAGCCCCTGCGCATGAACTGGGCGGCCGTTCCCGGAAAGAGGGGCAAGTGCCACGTCTATGTGGATACCTATCAGAAGAAGGACGGCTCGGAGGGCAAGTCAAATAAGATCAAAAAGTTCTACGCCTACGATGAGCAGGTGGAGACACTGAGTCCCAAGGGAGGACAGCCTGCATATCAGGCACAGACCTATCAGCAGCCGCAGCAGACCTATCAGCAGCCTGTACAGTCCGGCGGCTGGAAGCCGGGGAGCTTCTGATGGAGCTGAGGCCTTATCAGAGAGAGGCCAGGGATGCCGTTTTCACCGAGTGGGATAAGGGCAACAGCCGCACGCTGCTTGTCCTTCCTACCGGAACGGGCAAGACCATAGTCTTCTCTGATGTAACCCAGGAGTGTGTCCACCGGGGAGAGAGGGTGCTGATACTCGCCCACAGAGGCGAGCTTCTCGACCAGGCTGCAGACAAGCTCAAGCGAGCCACCGGACTCATCGCTTCTGTTGAAAAGGCAGAGCAGAGCTGCCTCGGCAGCTGGTACCGCGTGACTGTCGGCAGCGTTCAGACGCTTATGCGTGAAAAACGTCTCGCCGGATTTTCTGAAGACTATTTTGATGACATCATAATCGACGAGGCACACCACGCGATCAGCGACAGCTACACAAGAGTGCTGGAGCATTTTCCGGAGGCGCGTGTGCTGGGAGTAACGGCAACACCTGACAGAGGAGATATGAAAAATCTCGGTCAGGTGTTTGATTCCCTGGCATATGAGTACACGCTGCCGAAGGCTATAAAAGAGGGCTATCTTTCACCGATAAAGGCGGTAACGATACCGCTGAAACTCGACCTGTCGGGCGTAGCGCTGCAGTCGGGAGACTTCAAGGCTTCGGACATCGACACTGCACTTGATCCGTACCTCTATCAGATAGCCGATGAAATGACAAACTACTGCAAGGACAGAAAAACTGTTGTTTTTCTGCCGCTGATAAAAACCTCACAGAAATTCAGAGACATACTTAACGAGAAGGGCTTCCGGGCTGCCGAAGTCAACGGCGAAAGCTCCGACAGGGCAGAGATACTTGAAGACTTCTACAAGGGCAAGTATAACGTGCTCTGCAACTCAATGCTGCTGACAGAGGGTTGGGACTGTCCCAGCGTAGACTGCATCGTAGTGCTGCGGCCGACCAAGGTGAGGTCGCTTTACTGCCAGATGGTGGGCAGAGGCACCCGCCTCTGTGAGGGCAAGGAGAACCTGCTTCTGCTGGACTTTCTCTGGCACACCGAACGACACGAGCTCTGCCGGCCTGCTCACCTTATCTGCGAGAACGAAGAGGTCACCCGGAAGATGACCGAAAGTCTTGCCGAGCAGGCGGGCTGTGAGGTAGACATAGAAGCTGCCGAGAAGCAGGCCGCCGAGGACGTTGTGGCTCAACGCGAAGAAGCGCTTGCAAAGACGCTGAAAGAGATGCGCACCCGTAAGCGAAAGCTCGTTGACCCTCTCCAGTATGAGATGAGCATACAGGCAGAGGACCTGTCCTCTTATGTTCCCGCCTTCGGCTGGGAGTGTGCTCCTCCGTCAGACAAGCAGAAACAGACCCTCGAAAAGTTCGGAATATTCCCGGACGAGATTGACAATGCCGGCAAGGCAAAGCTTATTCTCGATAGACTGGACAAGCGCAGGAAGGAGGGTCTCACCACTCCAAAGCAGATACGTTTTCTGGAAGGTAAAGGCTTCCTTCATGTGGGCGAGTGGAGCTTCTCTGATGCCAATAAGATGATAGCAAGAATCTCCGCAAACGGCTGGCGGGTGCCCAGCGGAGTGATGCCCGGCACATACAGACCCGAAACACCGACAAATCAAGGAGAATATAGATGGGGAACATTTTAGAGTTGCTTAAATATATACCGCCAGCCGGCTGCGACTACAACGAATGGCTGGCGGTGGGAATGGCTCTTAAACACGAGGGCTGCACCGCAGCCGACTGGGATCTCTGGTCCCGGGCAGACAGCAGATATCACGCAGGAGAGTGCGAGCGCAAATGGCAGGGCTTTAGCGGCTCTGCCGAGCCCGTGACTGCCGGAACAATTGTCCAGATGGCAAAGGACAGAGGCTGGACACCGCCTTCATCAGCGGAGTTCGTCGAATATGACTGGGACAGCGAAATAAACTACGAAGCGGAGACCCCGCAGGTTGCGCAGCTTGCCACAGGGGAGGGGATACCTCTCCCCGAGCCTGCTGACTGGGACCCGGTAAATCAGATCACGACATATCTTGAAACGCTTTTTGGTGCCGACGAGAATGTGGGTTACGTTACCGAGACCTGGGAATCGGAGGACAAGGGCAAGCGTAAGTATCTGCCCACTAAAGGAGTCTGGGACAGAACAGCCGGTGAGCTCATTGAGCAGCTGCACAGATGCAACGGAGATATCGGCAGCGTGCTGGGCGACTACAGAGAGGAAGCCGGCGCCTGGATCCGCTTCAATCCTCTGGACGGAAAGGGCTGCAAGAACGAGAACGTCACCGAGTACAGATATGCTCTTGTCGAGAGCGACAGTATGCCCCTCGAGCAGCAGAACGCTGTTATCAGAGAGCTGGAGCTGCCTGTGGCGATAATGGTCTACAGCGGCGGCAAGAGCGTTCACGCTATTGTGAAGATAGACGCTCCGAACTACGAGGAGTACCGTAAGCGGGTGGATTACCTTTACAAGGTGTGCAAGGAGAACGGACTGGACATCGACCGCCAAAACCGCAACCCCTCACGGTTGAGCCGTATGCCCGGAGTTATCCGGAACGGCAGGAAGCAGTTTATCATTGACAAGAATATCGGGTGCGAGAGCTTTATGGAGTGGAAGGACTACATCGAGAGCCAAAACGACGACCTCCCGGACGAGGAGAGCCTGGAGAGCGTATGGAACGACCTTCCGGAGCTGGCTCCGCCTCTTATCGACGGTGTGCTGCGGCAGGGGCACAAGATGCTCATAGCAGGACCATCCAAGGCAGGTAAGAGCTTTGCGCTGATCGAGCTGTGCATAGCGCTTGCAGAGGGCATCAAGTGGCTCGGCTTCGGCTGCGCTCAGGGCAGAGTGCTGTATGTCAACCTCGAGCTCGACCGCGCCTCATGCCTGCACCGCTTCAAGGACGTTTATACTACGATGCAGGTCAAGTCCGACAATCTTTCCAAGATAGACATCTGGAACCTGAGAGGGCGCAGCGTTCCGATGGATCAGCTAGCGCCGAAGCTCATTCGCAGGGCGCAGAAGAAGAATTACATCGCTATCGTTATCGACCCGATCTACAAGGTCATCACCGGCGACGAAAACAGCGCCGACCAGATGGCAAAGTTCTGCAATCAGTTCGACAGGGTCTGCACAGAGCTTGGCGGTGCTGTGATCTGCTGCCACCACCACAGCAAGGGCAGCCAGAGCGGCAAGCGGTCTATGGACAGAGCCTCCGGTTCCGGAGTGTTCGCCCGCGATCCTGATGCGCTGCTCGATCTCACAGAGCTGGAGATCACCGACGGCCTGCGCAGGCAGCAGGAGGACAAGGCGGCCTGCAAGGTCATATACGAGTGGCTCTGCCGTTTTAACAAGCAGGATACCGTCTCGGAGGACGACCGCTTCTCCGCTGCCGTGCTGCGCGACACAGCTCAGCGTGAGCTGCCGGAGCAGTCCTTCAAGCTGATGATGCAGGATGTCGAAAAAGCAAAGAGCATCGTCCGTACACGCACCGCCTGGCGCATCGAGGGCACATTCAGAGAGTTCCCCAAGCTGCCGCCGCTGAACCTTTGGTTCGACTATCCCGTCCACCGTTCTGACAGTGAAGGCGTGCTGAAGGATGCGGGGTTTGAAGGGGAGCATGACCCGAAGCAGAACCTTGGCAGAAAAAAGAGCAAAAAGGAACTCAAAGCCGAACGAAGTTCAGATATCGAGGTGACTTTTGAAGGTCAGCAGACAGATGGTACTGCAAGCATAAAGGACATGGCTGAAACTTCAGGTAAGAGTGAAGATACTGTTCGCAGACATCTTAAAGAGCATGGTGGTTTCTGGATAGAAAACGGCAGATGCGGACGTAAACAATAAGCCGCAAAACCGATAAAATGCATCTGCGTCAATTGAGACGCAAAACCGAGAATTACCGTTTTTGCGGCAGTGAGACGCAAAACCGAGAATTACCGTTTTTGCGTGAGACGCACGCAAATATATTATTATCATAATATATTTTGCGGCTGTGGGTACGCCGCAAAAATATGATTTCAAATAATTTTCGCGCGAGACGAAAGGAGCGAGATACGATGATTGAATTTTTCATGCCGATGCACCCGCCGACTGCCACGCACCAGGAAAAGCAGGTGGCATTCAAGGAGGGTGGAAAGCCGGTGTTTTATGATCCGCCCGACGTCAGAGACGCCAGAGCGAAGCTCACAGCCCACCTCGCGAAGTACAGACCGGACAAGCCGCTGAACTGCGGAGTGAGGCTAACGGTCAAGTGGTGCTTCCGCGATCACACCGGCAAGCATAAGGACGGCGAGTACCACACCAAGAAACCGGATACCGACAACCTCATCAAGCTGTTAAAAGACTGTATGACGGTGCTCGGCTTCTGGACAGACGATTGCAGAGTAGTTTCGGAGCACTGCGAGAAGTTCTGGGTCACGACCAGCCCGCCGGGAATATACATCAAGATCGAGGAGCTGCCATGACGATAGGTGAAGTGAAAAAGTCGCTCGGCCGCAGAGTGGCGTTCCGGGGAGCGGAGTATATCCTGACCGGCTGCATCATCCGTCGGGACGCAAGGACCGGCAGCTTTTTCTATCAGGCCGAGCTGACAGACGCAGTCACAGGAAAGAGTATAGTAATAGCAAGACTGGAGGAAGTGTATGTATGAAGATAACGATAGATGTGACCGATAAGCTGTTCGGCAGGGATATTACAAACTGCTTTCAGGATTTTTTCAGCCGTGTGATCGCAGACACGGTACAGGATATGAATAACGATCATATCGGTCTGTGCGGAAGATATGAACTGGAAACGGCGACGCTGCTGAAGGAGGCATTCGCAAGAGGGGCATATAATGAGGAATCTCTCATGGATACAGTCGCCGACCTCACTGACCGCCACTGGAACGAATGCCGCCAGATAGCACTCTACGACAATGAGCTGAGGCAGGCGCTTGACCTGCTTTCGGAATGCTACGGGGCGCTGAACGCCCTCGGGACGCTCGCACCGAACCTCCCCCGAGATGTGCAGGACTACATCGAGGAGGTCTGCATCAGGATAGACAGCCTCATGGAAGAGTCAGCCAGAACGACGGAGGTGCAGAGCAATGACCCGTGACCCCTGCAGGTACACCGGAGAACCCTGCTATTACCCGGATATGCCTTGCTGCACCTGTCCGGAGAGCCACAGTATAGACGAGGAGGCGGAATCAGAATGAGCAAAATATTACATATTTCAGTTGATATTAACGGTGCTTTGAAATGCGCCAAGGATTTTGTGGGCTGCGTTTATGACGATAGCGGCAGAGCACTCACGGACGTGGAAGAGATAAAGGCAGCTTTTCGGCAAGAGCTTGCACTCGGACACAGATTACTGCCTGCTGCAGGCTGCAAGAACTTCGACCCACAGAGAGGCTGCCTCGGGTGTGAGAAGGAGGATGACGGTGATGACAGCTAAAGAGTATCTGCAGCAGCTGACAAATCTGCATCTGCGTATAGCTGCTATAGAGGGGGTGATTGCAGAATACTATGAGAAAGCTCAGGGAACCGCAGCGGGATGTTCAGAGCTGCCCCCGTCAGTAATGGTGACGGACAATCGGACTGAGGACAGGCTCATCAAGCTTGCAGAAAGCAGTGAGAAGCTTCAGGAGCTATGCGATGAACTCGAAGTGTTTGCATACAAGGCCACCATTGAGATCAACCGTCTCAAAAACAGCACATATGCAGCACTGCTCATCAACAAGTATGTCAGGAACCGCACATGGGAACAGGTCGCTGAGGATATTGGCCTGAATACGGACTACACCAAAGGCGAGCTGCACAGCAAGGCTTTGGCTGCGTTTGAGAGAGAAGTGATGAACACCTCACAAAACCTCCTTGCTTTCCCTTGCTGATGTGGTATAATGGATATAAGCAAGAAAAGGGGAGCAGGCGGGCAAGCACACCGCCTGCCGCACCCGACGGGGTGAAAGCCTCGTTTGTCGCCTGCCGAGCGCAGAAGCTCGCGGGAGGCACCATAAGCGCTCATTTAAAAATCTCCTAATTTTGCGGAAGGCAGCCTATTCCCACTGGGCTGCCTTTTGCGTTGCAGAAAGGACGGTGAAAGCATGGCAGGAAGGCCTAAAAAATTCAAAGAAGGCAAGCATCTTGTTGATTTGTTCGCAGAGTTCTGCGAGGAGATCAGAGAGAATATGTTTCTTGAAGTACCGACACAGACCAACTTCTGCCGGTGGCTTTCAAGACGTTTCTCCCCCTGCGACAGGAAAACTATATATAACTCGCTCAATAAATATTTCCCCACTATAAAAAAAGAGTTTGAACAGCTACAGTCTGACACCATCGCAGAGGGAGCGATGCTCGGAAGATATCAGCCTACGATGTCCATCTTTGCGCTGAAAAACTGGTGTCGCTGGCAGGATAAGCCGGAAGCGGCTTCTGCTGATTCTCCCGACGACGGTTTCCTCGAAGCTCTTGAAGGCAAGACGGAGGAAGTATGGGACGGGGAGTAAGCTCTGCTGTATTCAAGTTCAAGCCTTTTTCCCGCAAGCAGCTGCAGCTTTTGACCTGGTGGCAGTCGGAGTCGCCTGTCAAGGATATGGACGGCATCATATGTGACGGTGCCATTCGTTCCGGCAAGACTGTTGCAATGTCGCTCTCTTTTGTGATGTGGGCTATGACGTCATTCAACTGCGTCGATTTTGCCATTTGCGGCAAGACCGTCGGCTCTGCAAGGAGAAATGTGATAAAGCCCTTAAAACGTATGTTGAAAGGGCGGGGGTATAAGGTCACAGATCATCGTTCAGACAATATCCTGACGATATCCCGAGGAGACGTGAGCAACGACTTTCACATCTTCGGCGGCAAGGACGAGTCATCGCAGGACCTCATTCAGGGTATTACTCTATCGGGCTTGCTGTTGGACGAGGCAGCTCTGATGCCCCGCAGTTTCTTTGACCAGGCGACTGCTCGATGCTCTGTGGAGGGCTCCAAGTTCTGGTACAACTGCAATCCCGCCGGACCGGGTCACTGGTTCAAGCAGGAGGTCATCGACAAGCGGGAGGAAAAGCGGCTGTGCTACCTTCACTTCACGATGGACGACAATTTGAGCTTGTCGGAGCGAATAAAAGCCCGGTACCGCTCCCAGTGGTCCGGAGTTTTCTATGACAGATACATTGAGGGGCAATGGTCGGCTGCTGACGGTCTGATCTACGATATGTTCGACCGCAGCAGGCACGTTCTGGCTGCTTCCCCGGAGTTTGACGATGTCCCTGCATATGTTACCTGCGACTATGGCACACTTAATCCCTGCGTGTTCCTTCTGTGGAAAAGGGCAAAGGACAGAAGATGGATAGTCACAAAGGAGTACTATTACAGCGGCCGGGATAATAAGAAGCTGCGCACAGATGAGGAGTATGCCAATGATATGCTTGATTTCATCAGCGGCGAGCGGATAAATAGGATAATCGTCGATCCATCGGCCGCGTCATTCATTACTGCACTTTGCAAGAAAGGATTCAAGAATGCCGTATCAGCCAACAATGCTGTTCTTGACGGTATCAGACTTGTGGGCTCCCTGCTGGTGACCGACAAAATAGGCTTTATGAGCTGTTGTGAAAACACTATTAGAGAATTCGGCTCTTACGTCTGGGACAGCAAGGCTGCCCAGCGCGGAGAGGATATACCGGTAAAGCAGTTTGACCACGCGATGGACGCGGTGCGCTACTTCTGCAACACAGTGCTAGCCCCCGGCAGGAAGGTCGGCACATCTGATTTGAGAAAGAGGTATAATATATGATGTTTACAGTCTCACCAGGAACGGTGCCGACGCCCGAGCTGGCGGCGGTGTTTGTAAAGAAACACAACAATAATGAAGTGCCGCGCCTTAAAAAACTGAAAAACTACTACAAGGGCAACCACGATATTCTGGGCCGAGTAAAAGATGTAGGTTTGAGCAACAACAAAATTGTTGTTAATCACGCAAGCTATATCGCTGATATCTCCTCTGGATATCTTACTGGTATCCCTACCGGGTACAAGTCGGAGGAGAATATAGAAACGCTGACAGAAACGCTGCGGAGGGCAGAAGCCTCTGTTCAGGACGCTGACCTTGCCTCAGATCTGGCTATAGCCGGACGTGCTTTTGAGCTTATCTATATGGATAACGGAGAGCCGGCGCGACCTAAGCTTGCAAAGGCTGATTTTCTCGGCGCCTTCGTTGTGTATGACAACACGGTGCAGCACGGAGAGATGTTCGGAGTGACCTACTCCCCCGACTACGATATAGACGACCGGCTGCGTGGCTATGACTGTGTTCTTTACATCGACAGCTACCGTCAGAGCTTTCGTCTCGACACATCATTTGGCTTTATGGGAGCGGAAGAACCGCAGGAACACTTCTTTGGGCTGGTTCCGCTCTGTGAATACTGGAACAACGCCTACTGCTCCGGAGACTTCGAGGGAGTACTGTCCCTCATCGACGCCTATAATCTGCTGGCAAGCGACCGAGTGAACGACAAAGAGCAGTTTGTCAATTCACTGCTCGTCATCATCGGGCAGGTCTTCGGTGACGATGACAAAGAGAAGTCAGAGACCTATCAGGCTGTAGTCCGAAAAAAATTTCTGGAGCTTGCAGAGGGCTCCAAGGCTGAATTCCTTACCCGCCAGTTCAGCGAAGGAGAGGTGGAGATACTCCGCAAAGCTATAAAGGAGGATATCCACACCATCTCGAAGGTGCCGGATATAAGTGATTCTAACTTTGCAGGAAATGTTTCCGGCGTGGCTATGGCTTATAAGCTGCTTGCCTTTGAAATGCTCGCCCGCACAAAGGAGAGGTTTTTCAAGGAAGGTCTGCGCTACCGTCTCAAGTGTCTGGCAAATGTACTGGCAATACAGGGTGTCCGCATTGACGCCGACAACATTACCATAACGATGAAACGGAGCCTGCCGGTCAACAATGCCGAGCTGGCTGAAATGATTGCTACTCTTGAAGGACGTGTCTCGGAGGAGACGCTCATCTCGCTGCTCTCCTTCGTGGAGGACGCCGGCAAGGAGCGGGAAAAGGTCCTTGCAGAGCAGAAGGAAAAGTCCCAGGTGCAGGACGACCTATTCGGTCTGCACTCCGACGGAGATGGTCTGAATGAGGAATAAAGCCTACTGGGCTAAGCGTGCGGAGAAACGTATGGACTACGCTATGCTCTCATCAAACGAGATCTCCGGGCGCATTGGAAAGGCTTACAGTGAAGCTCTGAAAGACATTCAGAAGCAGCTTAAAGATATCTTCCGGAACTTCTCCGCCGACATCTCGGAAGCAGAGGCGCAAAGGATACTCAAGCGGATATCCATAGACCGCGACGGTGACATCACCGAGAGCCTTAAAAAGGCAATAGCCCTTGTCAAGGACGAAAAGAAACGGGCAGAGCTCACCGCAGAGCTGAACGCCCCTGCCTATAAGGCGAGAATGCAGCGCCTGAAGGAGCTATCCCGGGATATCGGAGAGAAGTGCTCCGCTCTGGCGCAAGGCGCCAACAGCAGCCTTGACAGAGGGCTGGAGGATATTATCCGTGATACCTACTACCGTGGAGTATTCGATATGCAGCAGCGGGCGGGGATAGCGTTCAGCTTCTCGAAGGTCTCGGAGCGCATGATTAAGGAAATCCTGCAGCAGAACTGGAGCGGGGCTCACTACTCAAAGCGCATCTGGGGCAACACCGATGAGCTTGCAGAGCAGCTGCAGCAGACGCTGATGAAGGGCGTGCTGACCGGAGCTTCCAGCGGGAGAATGGCAAACGAGATAATAGAGCGCTTTCACGCCTCTTATTCCCGGGCGCTTACCCTCACCCGGACGGAATCGAGCCACTGCGCCAACAGTGCCGAGCTTGCCCGCTATAAGGACACAGAGGTGAAGAAATACCGCTACGTTGCCACGCTGGACACAAGGACGTCAGAGATATGCCGCGAGCTGGACGGCAAGGAATTCCCGGTAGAGGACGCCAAGCCCGGCACCAACTACCCGCCCATGCACCCCCGCTGCCGTTCCACCACCATTGAGGCGCTGTCTCAGGAGCTGATAAGCAGGCTCAAACGCAGGGCGAGAAACCCAGAGACGGGGGAGCTTGTTACTGTTCCGGGGAATATGACGTATAGGGAGTGGTATGAAAAGTATGTTGAAAGTGTGGAGTTGACAACAGGAGAAAAAGGTGGTATAATTAAGGCAGAGGAAGTGAGAAGCTTGGAGCAGGCGAAGAAAAGAGATCACAAGATTGTTATTACAGACACGGCTATTGAACACGTCGATCGAGTTAAGCCATCTGATTTTTCTGACCAGCAAGCAGATGAAATGCTGAAAATGCATAAGAAGCTTCTCAAATATGCTAAAGAAGAAAACGATAGTAATGAAGTCCTTTTCATTACTGGACTTGATTTTTCTTCTGAGGTAGCCGTCAAAGGAGGGGAATTCAAGGTTTCCCCGGCTTCTAATCCTTTTGCTATTTCTATTATTGCACATGCTGAAAGACAAAGCTTATTGTATCTTCATAATCATCCCAGCACTAATACTTTTTCAATAGGTGATATTGATACTTTTTGTTGTGAAAAAGCAATAAAGGCGATGTCAGTTGTAACTAATCAAGGCGAAGTGTATGTTTTAAACAAAACAGGGAAATATAGCTTTGAAGAAACAAAAAAGTTATTGACCAGTATTTATGATTCTTTTCCCGACGGAGAAATTGATGATAAGGATTTTGTAAAAAAGTTTTTGAAAGAATGTTATAAAGGAGGCGTTGAATATGTCAAAGCAAAATAATAAGCCTATGGCACTAGATGATACGCCAAAGGGCAGAAAAGGCATCGAGGAAATGCTCAAACGAATGTCTGAAATCAAAGACGATGATAATACTAAAGCAAAAAAAGAAACCGCTTAACACTGTTAGGCGGTTTTCTTATACCCAAAAACAGAAAGGAAATGATCTAATGGAACTGAAAGAAACGATCGACCTGATGCAGTCCGAGGACTACAAGGAGCGCTTCAAGGCGGAGTATTATCAGAATGTTATCCGCTTTCAGAAGCTGAGGGCAATGCTCGAAAAGTGGGATAAAGGAGAACTGAACTTCACGCCGACCTGCCCCCGAGGAGTTTATAATCTCCAGATCAGGGCAATGGCTGACTATATCGCAGTCCTTGAAGCAAGAGCGGCTATCGAGGGCATCGCGCTCTGAACGCTAACGCATCAGAAACGCTCATTTTACGCTCATAAAACGCTCATATCCTGCAAAAATGAGAGATAACAGAATACTCAACCAAGCACCGCGCCTCCGGGCAAGGTGCTTTTCTTATGCCTCGAAGCACCTCACCGGTGCAGAGAGGCACCATACGAACGGCAAGGCACGCACTTGCCGGGCAATATCACGAACTGCGCGGCTGGAACGTGCAGGGCGAAAGGAGTAAGAATTATGACAAACAAAAGCATTATCAGGATCCCGATGCAGTTCTTTGCAGAGGGTGAGGGCGCAGGTAACGCCGGACAGCAGCAGAACAGCTCGCAGCAGGGAGCTCCCGCTGCATGGCAGGAGGGACAGAACGGCTCGGAGCTCTCACTGGAGCAGGTGTTCGGCAAGTTCACTGCTGACCAGCTCCTTGACAGTGAGCAGATGAAGAAAGCCCTCCAGAGCCGCACCGACAAGCAGGTGACAAAGGCACTGGAAACAGCCCGGCTCAAGTGGCAGCTGGAGCAGCTTGACGCTCTCGACGAGAGCAAGAAGCTCGCTAAGATGACCGAAGCCGAGCGGCAGAAGTACCAGTTTGAGAAGGACAAGAAAGCCTTTGAGGAGCAGAAAGCAGCCTTCGAGCACGCGCAGCTCGAGGTGTCTGTAGGAGCGGAGCTCCAGAAAAGGGGACTCGATGCCTCGTTCTCAAAGTATCTCACCGCAAAGGACGCGGAGACCTCCAAGGCGAACATCGAAGCCTTTGAAAAGCTCTTTAATGAGGCAGTCACAGCGGCTGTAGGCAGCAGGCTCAAGGGCGGCACACCGCCGAAGGATAATGCAGGAGGCAAGGAAGTGAGCGGCGTAGAGGCTGCCTTCCTGGCTAGAAATCCAGATCTTAAAATCTAAAAGGAGGAAAACATTATGGCACATACTCTTCAGGAAAGATACTCTGCGCTTGTTCTTGCAAAGCTCCGCAAGGAGCTGGTTCTCAAGGACGGCGTAGTATTCAACAACGATTACGAGGGCAGCCCCTCGGCAGGAGCGGTAAAGATCCCTGTACGCGACACAGAGGTGCAGGTCTCTGACTATGACAAGGCAAACGGTATTGCCGGAAGCACCGGCACCACCGGCTACGAAACTATGAACATCGGTAAGGACAAGGCCGTAAACGAGATAATCGAGGGCTACGACGCCCAGTCTGTCCCCGACAAGCTGGTGGCAGAGCGCCTTGACAGTGCCGGCTACAGCCTCGCCAAGCAGGTAGATACTGACGGTGGAAACACTCTGCTTGCCGGAGCTACCATCTCGGGCGTGGCTTCGCTGACAAAGGATAACATCTACGGAACTATTGTAGATATCAGAACAGCGATGAATAAGGCAAATATCCCTGCTGCAAACAGATATCTGCTCGTAACTCCCGACACTATGTCTCTTATCCTTAAGTCTCCGGAGTACATCGCTGCTTCCAACCTGGGAGACGAGGTAAAGCAGACCGGTGCTGTCGGAAAGATCGCAGGCTTCCTTGTTATCGAGTGGAACGACTCCACCGCCAACCTTGCTATGCTGGCAGGACACCCCCGCTTTGCCACCAGAGCTATGGAGTTCTCGGTGCCCATTAAGCTGCAGAGCCTTGACGGTTCCGGTAAGTACATCGGCGCTGCTGCCGTTCAGGGAAGAAACGTTTACGACCACAAGGTGCTGCGCAGCGTAGCTATCAGAGCAGTGTTTACGCCTGCTTTTCTGGCACTCACGAAGGCAGTCGGTACCTCGGCTGCCGGCGATACCAAGGTAACCGCCACCGTTCTTACAGGAGGCGACACTCTCGCCTATAAGAAGAACCCTGCCACCACCTGCGCATATGGAACTGCTTCTACAGCCTATAATGGCACCTCTATGACCAGCGGCACAGCAAAGGCTATCTCCGGCTGCTCCGTAGGAGACATCATCGAGGTAGTAGAGTTCGACTCGAACGGCAAGGCTGTTGCAGTAGGATATGTAACTCTCACTGCCGCTGACATCAAGGCATAAGGAGGCACTTATGGACGCTTTGGCAGCATTTACAAGGGCAATAGCGCCCTCCACAGTAAGCTCTGACCGAGCCTCGGACATTCTCGATACATCAAGGGATATCCTTCTCGACGAGATAGGCCGTAACGAGCTGCCCGAGCGTCTTGTCTCGGCGCAGGTCGCTCTGGCGGTCGTTATCTTCAACCGGGAAGGAACGGAGGGCGAGAGCTCCCGTTCCGCCGGCGGGATAACCCGCAGTTATCTGGACGACCTGCCCGCAGACATACGCAGGCGGCTTAAAAACTACCCGCGAAAGGTCGGTGTTATCTATGGGAACGAGGCTGACTAAACGGGACGCTGTAACTGTCAGCGTATACCGCACCTCAAAGACTGACAGCGGTTATGTCGGACATACAGAAGAAGAGAGCCTGATCGGAACAGTTCAGGCTCTTGTTACTCCCGTCACCGACGAGCTTTCAGCAGAGATGTACGGTGACCGTATCAACAAGATGAAGGAGTTTACGCTGCTCAAGGGCGCTGATATTCACTACGGTGACAAGCTGGTTGTGGATGGCGAGAAGTATCGGGTTATTGCACGCCCTGAATATATTGATAACATCGTAGTAAAGGGGGAGCTTGAATGAATATCGGAGCGATAACCCTTGAAGGGCTGGACGGTATAATCGGCAAGATGGAACGCCTCGGTGGTGAGAGACTCGTTGAAAAGGGCTTGCAAAAGACAGCAAACACTGTTCAAGGGCAGGCAAAGCTGCTGGCACCGGTCGATACCGGTGACCTCCGCGACAGCATAAAGGTCTCGGACGTAAAGGATAGACAGTGCGAGGTGTTCACGAACAGCGACCACGCTATATTCAACGAATACGGGACCGGAACAAAAGGCGACCCGGAGGTGGCTCACACCTCAAAGGAAAGCTGGGTCTACAAAGGCACTGACGGAAACTTCCACACCTCTCATGGTATGGAGCCTCGTCCGTTTATGCGCCCGGCTGCAGAGCTGGGGAGAGAGGTCATCGGAGAAATCTTCGGTGAAGTCTACAGAGAGGAGCACGGCTAATGATAGATCCGACCAAGCCGATAGAGCATATCATTCTTTCAGCCTGCCCCAATGTGGAGCTGACCTTCCCGAGAGGACAGCCGGAGTTCCCTTTGGCAACCTTCAAGGTCATAGGCAACAGCTCGGAGGTCGTTCTGGACGGCAGGGAGCGTTTCAGCGGACTGCTTATACAGATAGACATCTGGGACAACAGCACAACAAGGGAGCGCTGTGAGGAAACAGCCTGCGCCGTATCAGATGCTATGATAGCAGCGGGATTTATCCGAACCGGCGCCGATAACATCGACGAAAAGCATCTGTTCCGAAAGACAATGACCTTCCGCGGAACGGTTGACACAAAAACAGGAATGATTTATGAAAGGAGTTAAGAGACCATGGAATTCAGTTCGCAGGGCATTAAGCTCACGGTTTGCGAGACAGAGGACGGTACATACAAGGAGATGTACGGCTTCTACACCACGCCTGACCTGGGGCAGGAGCCTGACGATATCGACGTAACCAACTTCGGTGACACCGAGGAGCGCTCCATAGACAGCGGTGTTAAGAAAAGGGGAAGACTCTCCTTTGAGGCTTACATCAACGTCAAGGAGGCTTCCGAGTCGGAGACCACAAAGATACTTGAAAGCTACAAGTATTTGAGGCAGGCGCAGGAGGCCGGAACAAAGCTCTGGCACAAGCTGGAGTATCCGGATGGCGGCACTCATAAGTGGAAGGGAACTCCCTCTGCTTGGAGGCTTGCCTCCAACATCAAGGAGGCGCTGAAGTTCCGCTACAGCACAACGGTCGAGACAAATATGGTCGAAACCTACGGAACGCTTTCGAGCTCTTCCAACGAAGAGACACCGGCAGGCTAAAGGTTCATCAAACAAGGGGCAGCTCAAAGGGCTGTCCCTATTTTGTTGAAGAAACGGAGGATACACATATGAACAAGATAATAACGCCCTATGCTGTGATGACCGTAGGCGGTCACGATTACAGGCTTAAGATAAACACCCAGGCTGCGATTGACGCAGAGAAAAAGCTGGGCTATTCAGTCTCCCGTGCGTGGATAGAGATAGACAAGGTAACGGTGCAGACTGTCATCATCTGGGCGGCGCTTCAGGCTTTTCAGAGCAATATGAGCTTTGATGACGCTGTAACGCTGCGGGACGATTTCTTCGCTGACGGCAACAATATGGACGACCTGGCGGAGATCCTCAAGGAGGTATATATCTGCTCGGGTTTTATGAAGCGGGCGCCGGCACTGAAGGAGAAGGACGAGGAGAAGGCTCCGGAGGAGGAACAGCCCGCGAATTGAGCGCATCGGAGATAATCTCAAAGATGTACCCGAACGCTCTGCGCTGCGGGATAACACCCGAGAGGTTCTGGAGGCTCTCTCTGCGCGAGGTAGCAGACGAAATGACAGCACATACCGAGAACTTAAAGCAGGACCGCCGGCAGCAGCAGAGATTTATATACGACCTTGCTATCCTGGTGAACAAGGCGATACTCGGAGCCCGCAGTTTCCCGGAGTTCGATGAGTTCTTCCCGGACGGTGAGCAGGATCACAGCAAGGACTGGCTGCTTATCCGGGAGAGCATAAGAGCGCAGGCAGCACTTTACAACGGAGGTGACAACCCTTGACGACCGAAGAGCTTAAGATAATCATATCAGCACAGAATGACGAGTTCCTGCGCAAGCTCGAGCAGAACAAGCGGGAGCTTACCGGTTTCGGCAAGCAGGCAGAGAAAACATCTGATGTGACACTGGCGGCATTCGATAAGATAAAGGCAGGCGTTGCCGCCCTAGGGCTCGGCAAGCTGCTCAAAAGCAGCATATCGGAAGCTATGGACGCAATCGAGAGCGACAGCCTCTTTGAGACCTCGCTTGGAAAGTTCTCACAGAATGCCAGAGAGTGGTCGGAAAGACTGTCTGACGCTTTTGGGCTGAACGCTGTGGAGCTGCGGAAAAACGTCGGAGTACTTTACACGATGACAAGCTCAATGGGGCTTGCAGGGGATACGGCATACGACCTTTCCCGGGGTATAGTTCAGCTTTCACAGGATATGGCGAGCTTTTACAATCTTGACAGTGAGACAGCCTTTACCAAGCTGCGTTCGGGGCTGACCGGCGAGACGGAGCCCTTAAAGCAGCTGGGAATTCTCGTAGATGAGGCAACTGTCAAGCAGTATGCATACTCAAGGGGAATAGCAAAGGAAGGCGAGGAGCTTACCAATCAGCAGAAGGTCCTGGGACGCTACGCGGCTATAATGGCACAGACAGCCACCGCTCAGGGTGACCTTGCCCGGACGATAGACAGCCCGGCAAACCAGCTGCGGATACTGCAGAACGAGATTGACAAGGCAAAGCTGGAGCTGGGGCAGGCGTTTATGCCAATAGTCCAGACGACACTGCCGATGCTCACGGCAGGAGTGAAAGCGGTAACACCGCTTTTCACAATACTGGCAAGCGGAGCTGAAAGGACCTGCGTGTGGTGGGATAATCTCAACCCGATATCGCGGACATTCCTCAAAATTGCACTTGCTTCTGCTGTAGCTATCCCGGCAGTTACTGCAGCGGTAAAGATATATACTGCGGCACAGCTGGGACTGCACTCCGTTCAAGCTTTGCTTATCCCGCAGACCATAACACTGGGAACTGTCACCAAGGCAGCCTTCGGGTGGCTTGCACTCGCTGCTGGAGCAATAGCCTTGCTGACCTCCTTCGGAGGAGTAAGTGATGCTTTTGACCTTGGCGACATAGGACAGAGCACCAGCGACCTGAACTCCCTTTCCGGTGCCTTCGGCAATACCGGGACGCTTGCAGACAGCGCGGCATCTTCTGTCGGCGACCTGTCCGATGAGATGGGAGACCTTGAAAAGCAGACCTCAAATCTTGCCGGCTTTGATGAGCTGAATATCCTTGATTCGGACAGTGGCTCTATAATGGGCAAGCTGGTGACGCCGGATGACCTGACAAACATTGCGGACTTCGGAGGCTACCTCACCGATGTGGACGGATACCTGAAGGACCTGCAGAGCACGGCAAATAAAGGAGTAAAGGTAAATGCGACATTCTCTCCGGAGTTTGTAAAGAAGCTCCAGAACGCGGAGGACGTAGTAACTTCAATCTTTGGCCCGAAGTGGACGAGTTTCTGGGAGCGTGTCGGTGATGATATGTATGAGGGCATCAAAGAGGGCAACTGGGAACCCCTGCTCACAGATGCCAATAGAGTTGTTGAAGAGCTTTTCGGTCCGACTTGGACTTCTTTCTGGCAGGGCGTAGGGCAGGATATGTATACCGGCATAAAAGAAAAAGACTGGTATCCTTTGCTTAACAGACTTGAAGGAAAGGTCGAAGGCCTCTTTGGAGAGAAGTGGACGAGCTTCTGGGAGGGCGTAGGCGCCAACTGGGTCGAGTTTTGGGAGGGTGTCGGTGCAGATGTTTATGATATCTTTGATGCCGTTACCCAAAAGGTAAAGGCAACGCTTTCAGAGGGCATCAACATAGCAAAAGCTATGCTTGACCCACTTGCGACGAAAGAAGAAGTCAAGCCGGATATAAGCTCAATGTACTCTTTGGTAGGGCAGGGCTTAAGAACGCTTAATGAAGCGGCAAAGATGAAAACAGCCACACCTCTTATCAATTCGCCGTATGATATGCAAGCGTACTACGCCAGACGCAAGCAGCTTTTGGGCTACGCCTCCGGCGGTATGCCCGACTACGGCGAGCTGTTCATAGCCAATGAGCAGGGTCCCGAGCTTGTCGGACGAATGGGAAGCAGAACTGCTGTCGCCAACAATGAGCAGATTACCAACGCTATCGCAAACGCAGTTGACAGAGTTATGAGCAGATATTTTTCAGGCCGGAGTTCTCAGGGGAATGTGGTCGTTAATGCATACCTCGACAGTGAGGAAATAGCTACACGCATTGAGCGCAGGAGCTCATCTCTGTCGAAAAGAACGGGAGGAAGGTAAATGTACACTAACTTTATGTCAAGCGGAGGATATACTTTCCCTCCGCCTGTTGAATTCGGAGTAGACTATGAGGATATCGACTCGGAAAACTCCACAAGAAATGAGCTAGCAAATCTTCACCGTGATCGATTGAGAGCGGAAGTAACAAAAATCAGGGTTAGCTGGAAGCTGACGCCGGAGCAGCTGACTGCCGTTGCAACTCATCTCCGCCCGAAGGAATTTTCCTTGACATTCTGGAACGCCACAACAGCGCAGCGTGAAACAAAGACAATGTACTGCTCCAGGAAGAGTGCCGAGCTGCTTAAAAACGATGCAGACCCTCTGGAGCAGTACTGGCTTTATTCGGCAGATATCATCGAATGCTAGGAGGCGATCACCATCTACACACCTTCAAACATATACACCGGCTGGGAAAACGACATCGTCTCCGATGAGCTCGATGTGCGGTTTGTCTATCGCGGATCTGACGGCTCACAGAGCGTTGAAACTGTGGTGCCTCCTGAAAAGATAGTGCAGAATTCCTTGCAGATAAAGGAGAATGTGTGTCTTGGAGCCTTCCACGTCGGCGGAGCTATAAGTCGGCATATGGAGATAAAGCTCATAGACAACAGCTACGACCCTTCCTACAGCGATATTGTCATCAAGCAGAAATATACTCTCGAGGACGGCAGGACAGTCAGATTTCCCAGAGGCACATTCATCGTTGACCCCGAAAGCGTAAAAAAGGACAGAATGTTCACCAGCTTTGAGGGCTATGACTATCTCCAAAAGGCTGATTATGTTCTTACTTCTGCCGATGCAGCCGACCTGACCGGCGGCACTCTTTGGGATATGGTCTCACTGGCGGCAAGCAAGTGCGGCATTACTCTGGGCTTTACGCGCAGCGAGATAAGCGGGTACTCAAACTTTGACGGCAGCTACACCCTCGACAAGGCCATAGCTGCGGGGGCGACCTACCGCGACCTGCTCTCCTCCTGCGCCTCCCTCATCGGGTGTGCGCTTAAAATCGACCTTGAAAGCAACGCCTTGAAACTGGTGAAGTTCAACAGCACAACATCAGTTTATACGTTCACCTCCTCAAACTCCATCAAGCGAGCAGTCAGCGAGACTGTATCACACATCATATATGTGTCATACGGTCCGCAGAGCGATATGCAGATAGGCGTGGTGCAATCAGGCTATGAAGCCTCTCTGTCGCTGGGGAGCAACGTTCTGCTGCCGGACGAGAACACATCAACGCTTGCACAGACCGTTCAAAATGCCGTCAACCCCTCACAGACGGGAGTGGGGCAGAGGCTTGCACTTTACAATGCCGACATCACTCACTTCGGATATCCCGGACTTGAAGCCGGTGACTTCGTGACCTCACAGCAGGACTGGCTCGATACGGAAGAGATAAGTTTCTTTGTAATGGAGAACATTTGGAAACCCCACTCTCCCTGCACAGTCCGGTCCTTCGGCGCTACCTCGTCATCTGTATACGCAACAGGCGGAGTGACCTCCTATGGAGAGGCAAAGCGCGGGACGAAATCGAACACCACATCAGTGCAGGAGGTGACTGCGCTCACAAACCGTGTGACTATGCTTGAAAACAGCCTGATAACCAGTACAAACTATTCAACAGCAGAGCACAGAGTGGGGCTTTGGATCGACTTTGCTCCGGTCTATGAAAAGACCTTTGTTTTCGATGAGCTAGGCGACAGCAGCACAATGAAAGTACAGCAGGATCTGGGGATAACTTGGCTTAAAGAGATCGTTGAGGCCAAAGGAGTGCTCATCGGGTCAGGTATGACAAGACCGCTGCAGGCAATGCCAATCTCTGCGGACGGTTTATCTGCCGACGCACCGGCAGCGACCTCTTTCTCAGTTGAAGACGATAAGCTGGTAGTGTACAACGGCACAGACGACCGCAGCGCCGATAAGGCGTATATCACCTTAAGATACACGAGATACAGTTCCGAGCCGCCCACCGTTTACGGCTGGCACGTTGACCCCTCCATCTCCGACCCTGCGCAGGCTGTGACCTACCTCGCGGATGCTGTGGGCAAGACACCTGCGGCGATGGGCGCAAGCTCATTCAGCTACGGTGACTGGGCAAACGCCTTC
>JAFUTK010000014.1 GCA_017471405.1 Ruminococcus sp. | reverse complement strand
CCACAGCTACAGCTTTGATGAGAACCGCCCGGAGGTCTGCTTCAAGGGGATACTGTTCTGAAAAGGCAACGCACAAAGCCGGAACAACAAACGCGAAGCGCATCGCCCTGGGTATATTTTATTCCTCGACAAGCTCGGAATAAAATCGGGGGGCGGGCTGTGCCCCCCTGGCGGGGTGTCGGGGCAGAGCCCTGACCGGAGCTCGAGGCAGAGCCTCGTTCGCGGCGCCAGCCGCGACCCGGCGCTGCGCCCAGAAACGAAAGGGCGCGACGTTTTCCTACCACACCAAGTTTTGGGGAACAAACCAATTCGCAGCCCGAAAAGTTACCCTTCTGCACTCGCAGGAAACAGTGAGCGCAGCGAACGTTTTTCCGTACCCAGAGGCACAAAGTGAGGGGCGCCCGCGCATCTCACCCTATGGAATGCGAGTACCTAATGTCACAGTGCGGGCAGACCCCGATTGCGGTGCAAAGACCTTGCGCCCTCACAAGGTGAGGCGTGACGCCAAAAAAACTATTGACGAACTCAACAAAATATGTTAAACTTGTAGTAGCTCATTTAGTCATATTTCAGTATGAAAGGAAGATAAGCTGTGAAAAAAATACTCTTTGCTTCGTCCGAGGTCGTCCCCTTTATAAAGACCGGCGGACTTGCCGACGTCGCAGGCTCGCTGCCTAAATGCTTTGACAAGAACGAGTACGACGTCAGAGTTATCCTGCCAAAGTATGAGTGTATGGCTCAGAAATGGAAGGATATGATGCAGTACAAGACCCACTTCTATATGGACTTTGCCGGTCAGAGCCGCTATGTCGGAGTGCTGGAAACGGTCTATGACGGCATCACCTTCTACTTTATCGACAACGAGGGCTATTTCTCCGGCCCCAAGCCCTACACCGACTGGCACTGGGACGTCCAGAAGTTTATGTTCTTTGACCGCGCTGTGCTGTCGGCACTGCCCGTCATCGACTTCCGCCCCGACCTTATCCACTGCCACGACTGGCAAACGGGACTTATCCCCGTTTACCTTAACGACAGCTTCCAGGGCGGAGAGTTCTTCCGCGGCATCAAGACCGTCATGACTATCCACAACCTGAAATTCCAGGGCAACGATAACGCCGAGCAGTTTATGCGCCTCTCCGGGCTCTCTAGCTACTATATGACCATAGACAAGCTCCGCACCGGTGTGGACGGCAATATGCTCAAGGGCGGACTTGTGTACGCCGATGCTATCACCACCGTCTCCGACTCATACGCCGAGGAGATAAAAACTCCCTTCTATGGCGAGGGCCTCGACGGACTGATGCGCGCTCGCTCCAACGACCTGCGCGGCATCGTCAACGGCATCGACTACGTTGACTTCAACCCTGCAACGGACAAGTTCATCACCGCACAGTACGACGCCTCAAACGTCCTCGAGAAAAAGCTCCAGAACAAGCGCGCCTTACAGAAGGAGCTGGGCATCGGAGCCGGCGACAACCGCTTTATGATAGGCATCGTCAGCAGACTTACCGACCAGAAGGGCTTTGACCTCATCGCCTATGTTATGGAAAACCTCTGCCAGAGGGACGTCCAGCTGGTAGTCCTCGGCACCGGCGACCAGAGATACGAGGAAATGTTCCGCTGGTTCGCGGGCAAGTATCCCAGCAAGGTATCCGCCAACATTTACTACTCGGAGGAGATGTCCCACAAGATATACGCCTCCTGCGATGCCTTCCTGATGCCCTCGCTGTTCGAGCCCTGCGGTCTTTCCCAGCTGATGAGCCTGCGCTACGGCACTTTGCCCATCGTCCGGGAGACCGGCGGCCTGAAGGACACCGTACACCCCTACAACCAGTTTGACGGCACCGGAACGGGCTTCAGCTTCACCAACTACAACGCCCACGATATGTACAACACTGTGATGTTTGCGCACTCGGTATACGTTGACAGGCGTGACGAATGGAACAAGCTCATCGCCCGCGCTATGGCGGAGGATTTCTCCTGGCAGGCCTCCGCGAAGAAGTATCAGGAGATGTACGACTGGCTCATTGGATAAGAGAACATATGAAAGCTCCCCCTCTGAACAGAGGGGGAGCTTTTGTATGTTTCTCCGAGCCGCGTCAGCGGCGAGGAACCGGGCGCCCGCAGCTTGCTGTCCTGGGGACGGAAAAACGTTCGCTGGCGCTCACTGTTTCCTGCGAGTGCAGAGCTGTGACGGAACGGCGCTGCGAAAAAGCCGTTCTCCCCAACTGTGTGGAGAAAACGGCTTTTGTGTTTCTATTGTTTCTTTGCGCAGCGCCGGGTCGCGGCTGACGCCGCGAACGAGGCTCTGCCTCGAGCTCCGCAAGGGCTCTGCCCCATTTTATCCGAGCTTGTCGAGAGGATAAAATTGACCCGCGAGCCTCTGGCGCGAGGCTCGACCGCGCGCTTTTTAACGCGCTCCGCGTTCGTTATCCCACCGTCGCTGCTTATCATCTGTCCGACAGATATTCTATCAGCGCCCTGCTGGTCAGCAGCAGCACCAGCGCTCCCGCCAAGGCCGCAAAGGCGAAAAGATACAGTATGCAGCCAAAGGCCTCCTGCTCCATTTCCGTCCCCAGCGCCAACTGCGCTATCAGGTTCTTGTTCTCAAGCTCCGAAAGGGTCTTGAAAAAGCCCACCGCATCCGCCGCCGCTCCCGATAGGCATACCGCCCGGTAAAATCCAACATAGTCCGAGCCGGTCCCTACCGCCGCTATGCTCACCGCCAGAAACAGCAGCAGCCCGATAAAGCTCGTCAGCGCCGGGATAGACCCGAACAGCAGCGCCACAGTCACCAGAAATGCCAGCCGGGAACCCTTCCGATGCTCCTGCTCCCGCTCAAAGGAACGCTGCTCAAAGGCCTTTAGCCTGCTGCCCGCCGGCTCGTCAAAGTGCGAAAAGTCGGGAGGGGTGGGCTCCGCCTTGGTGGCATCCTTTATAAGCTCCGCCAGCTCCTCCGCAGAGGCTATCCCCGTCATATCCGCCTGAGAAAGTGCCGCCAGCAGCCGCTGCTTGCGCTCCACCTCCGAGCCTAAGTCCTTCAGATACCCCTGCATTATCTCCTGAGCCCTGCCCTGTCCGACCTCTCTGATGGACTCCACCGACATTCCTATCTTCCTAAGAGTGGTGATAGCCCTCAGGGTGTTCACGTCCTCATCGCTGTATTCCCGGTAGGTGCGCTCCCTCATGGTGTATTCCTCCGGGAACAGCAGACCGTTCTCCACATAATACCTGACAGCCTTCTCGGTGAGCCCCGTCTTTATGCAGACTTCCTTTATCTTCAATACCAACACCTCAGTTCATTTTGCGGCATAGCCTGCTATTATTTTAAACTCTGCCCTTAGGGAAGTGTCAAGACAAAGCCTTCAAATTCAGCAGTATCAACAAAGCAGCAGCTCTGGTTTTGTGCATACCGCCTGACCCATTACGCAAACAGCCGCCCCCCATTCGGAGACGGCTGTTCTGTCATTATTCCTTGCTGCCGAGGTTTTGGTCAACGTAATCCCGCAGCTTTTCAAAGGTCTCCTGACTGATGACGTGCTCTATGTGGCAGGCGTCGTTCTCGGCGTTCTCCATAGTCACGCCCAGCATTTCGTTTAAGAAGCGCGTAAGCAGCAGATGCCTTTCATAAACCCCGCTGGCCCGCTTGAGCCCCTCATCTGTCAGAACTATCTGCCCGTCCTTTTCAACGGTGATGAAGCCGCTGGCTTTGAGTATGCCCATTGCCCGGCTGATGCTGGGCTTAGAATACCCCAGCTCATTGGCGATGTCGATTGAGCGTACATAGCCTGTGCGGTTCTGAAGGATAAGGATAGTCTCCAAGTAGTCTTCTCCGGATTCTCTCAGTGCCATAAAATGACCCACCTTCCTGTTATTTTAGTATCTTTCTGTTTTTATCGAACATTCTGTAATACTGTACCGTTTCATATTCCGAGAGCACGTCCCCGTACTCTCCGGCCTCATCGTTTACGGAGACCCATTCTCCGTCTCCGGTTTTTATCCCGAAGGAGGATACCACCGGCAGCTTGTCTCTTAGGGACAAAAGCTCCGATTGGACAGACGTTAGCGGCAGGCCTGCCGCCCTGAACATCTCTGCCGAAAGAAAGTTCAGGCTGATATCGCCCTCTATATCCGTTTGCAGACCCCGATTGCTCCAGATGACGTAGGGCGTCTGATGTATCAGCGAGTAGCGCTCCGCATCCAGCCCGGTGACCGAGCTGCCGTAAAGCTGCTCCGGGAGCCCCTCAATGTGGGCGTAATGGTCCCCGAACATCACGATGACGACCTTCTCATCATAATCCTTGAAATAGTCGATAAGCTCCCCCAGCGCCTTGTCGCTCAGAGCGATGCAGTTTACGTACCTCTCCGCCTCGACGCTGTCGGGACTGCTAAGCGTAACGCCGCCCTCCACGTCCTCCTCAAAGGGGGCGTGGTTCTGCATTGTCGTTACCCAGTAAAAATTGCCCTTGGACCTGTCCCTCTGCTCCACCAGCTCGATGAGCCGTTTATAGACCGCCTCATCTGAGGGCTGGCCGTTATACAAGGGCTGGGAATGAAGTATCTCATGATCCTCAAGATATTTGTACTTAAACCCCAGATGCTCATATGCAGTCCCGATGCTCCACAGCGTGGGCTGGCAGGGGGTGAGAGCAGTGGTGTCAAAGCCCATATCGTTGAAGGCCGAGACTATGGAATCCTGCTTTGAGTCGAGATAATTGGTGAACACCGCCGACCCCAGCGGCAGGAAATGCATAGAGTTTCCGGTCAGAAACTCATACTCCGAGTTGCAGGTGTAGCCACCGTAGGGCGATACGGTGACATACCCCTTGATAGTATTTTCCGTCAGCGAGTGCCACACCGACAGGAAATCCCTGTCGGTCTCCACCGGGGAGATATGCGAGATGTCGGCAAAGCTCTCATTGAGTATGCCGATGATTATGGGTGTGCCAACGTCCCTGCTCTCCTGCGGGTACTGCGCCAGTATGGCCTCCGCTTTTTCGGTGGAATAGCCCTCCGGCTCAGTGACCCGGTTATAGACCCCGTCGTAGTAGAACATCAGAAGGCTCCCCACCCGCCAGGAGGTGGCGGTGTCCTCTTCGCCGGAGAAGTTCAGCTTTATAATCCTGTGGTCGATGCCGTAATCATAGCTGTAGCCGGAAGCAAGCAGAAAGCCCGCGCTTACGCACACCGCCGAGCCCAGGGAAATAAGCCTCTGACGGCGGCTTCTGTTTTCCAGCCTTGTTTTTATTGTCAGAAACAGCATCGCTGCCGTTTGCAGCACCACGCAGACTATTGTGAAATTCACCGAGAGCTTATATTCGCTCTTTATGTCCATAGCACTGCGGATATTGGCAATATCGCTGAATTTCAGCGGAGCTCCTCTGAAAAGCGTTATGTAATACTGCGCCGCAGAGTACACCGCAAAGATGACCTCCCACACGCAGAACCATATCTTCGGCCTTGCGAAGATCACCGCTCCCAGCAGGAACGTGACCGCATACATCGCATAGCCCATAAGGTTGTAGAGCGGGTACTGCTTGATAAAGAAGGCATCGTTGCAAAGCTCCGAGAGCTCATAGGACTGCAATGCAGCTGCCAGCGCAAAGGCTACAGTGTTGGCAGTCAGGGGCTTTTCCGGCTTTTTATAGCAGAGGACTGCCAGCCATATCATACCCGCAAACCCGGCAGCGCAGCAGGCAAGTCCCACTGCCATGGATATTTTCAAGAGCCTGTCATTAAGCTCAAACAAATAGTTTCCGCTGACAGTTACGCCCTCGCTCAGCAGGAATGCACACACGCAGCAAAGCCAGAAGCACAGCTTCGGCTTGCGCTCTATCAGCCCTGATATCATTTGCTTCTCCTTTGCCCGCATTATATCTCTTTACCGCGGAGCTTTGTTTTTCTTATGCCAGACCGCTTATCTTGTCAAGAATGTTCAGAACAGTCTCAATCGACTGGCGGACAGTTTCCATATCCTCAGCCGAGAGCCCTCCGGCACGTTCCACTGTGGCCGCCAGCACGCTCTTTTTACTGTCTGCAATGTAATCCTTTGCCTTGTCAGTCAAGGTGATGTTGACGACCCTGCGGTTAAGAGGATTTTGCTTTCTCACCAGATAACCGTTATCCACCAGCTTGGCTACCGCCCGGGTAGCCTGCTCGTTGCTGGTGCAGATCCTGTCTGCCAGCTTGGACATCGAAAGGTTGTCCTCCACTGTCAGGGCCAGCAGTATCATCTGCTGGGTCCTGGTCAGTTCTCCGCCTAACCTGTCAAATGCCTCGTAGATGAGCTTTCGTCCTCTGGGGAACAGCTCATACATAGCACTGACACAGTCAGCCCTTGTTTTTTCATTCATAGTAATTCCTCCACACACTTTTTTACAGTTTTTCCTAACTGTTTTCCCTTACTTTATAACTCTTATCGCGCCGACAGGGCATTTCTCCACACAGGTCTCGCATCCTTTGCAAAGCTCGCTGTCTATCGAGGCGTGAGCGTTTTCAATTTTTATAGCCTTTGCGGGGCAGTTTCTTGCGCACATCCCGCAGGCTATGCAGCCGGAGGAGCAGATCTTCCTCGTGATCTTTCCCAGCTGCTCGGAGGAGCAGGCAACCTCCACCCTCTGGCTCTCGGGGCGCAGGGCTATCAGATGATTGGGGCACTCCTTAACGCAGAGCCCGCAGCCTATGCACTTTGAGATATCCACCGAGGCTACCCTGTCCTTTATTGTGATGGCTCCCTGCGGACAGACCTTCACACAGTCGCCGTAGCCCAGACACCCGCTGGTGCAGAGCTTTGAGCCGTTGTAAAACTTGTTGCAGGCCGCACAGGTGTTTATCCCTCCGAAGACGTATTTGTGGGTGGTCTTGTTACAGTCCCCGGCACACCTTACAAAGGCGTGGAGCTTCTCCGCGGGAGCGCTATCCACTCCCATTATCTCCGAAATCGCCTTGGCAGCCTTCTCTCCGCCGGGACGGCAGAGGTTGCAGGGCGCACCCTCTACCACCGCTCTGGCATAGTCGGCGCAGCCGGAATATCCGCAGGCTCCGCAGTTGACCTG
>JAFUTK010000013.1 GCA_017471405.1 Ruminococcus sp. | reverse complement strand
CGCATATCTTTTCGACGTTGTTACAACGTCTTTGTGCAGTCACGCAAGATTTATTATAATATATAACGGGCATTTTTTCAAGTAGCTGGCGAAAATTTCTCGTGTAGAACTTTTGCAAATTTTTTCGCCATGTTTTGTGCAGTTCCTACAATACAGCTGCAAATCGGTCTTAGGGACGCCGCGCGGCGATATGAACAGAAACGGTATCCCCCTTACGAGGGATACCGTTTGTGCGCCGAAACCGGCTTTTCATCAGGTCTGCGTTTATACCTTTTATATATAGCAGTCCTTCTCTGCTTACGGCTGGCTGTCGTAGGGCAGCTCTTCAAGACCGTAAACTACGCCTGTGGTGTCGTCAAGGTCAACTATGCAGCCAAAATCCACTGTTTGGACATAGGTGCCGGAGCCGGTGTAGCCTAAGTCCTCGTAATAGTCGCCGTTTTCCCAGAAGCCCACGCCGCCTCCGCCGACGCCGTAATTATCCTTCCCGAAGAATTTTCCGGCCATCAGATAACGGAAGTCTATCCATTTGGTGACCGCAGAATTTGCGGCGTCCTGCTCGGGAGTGATGCCGAGGCTCTCTAAGAAGCGCTCTCTGCCGCCTTCCTTCCAGAGGAAGCCGAGGGCGCGGAAATCCTGTGCTTCCTCGCTTTCGTAAACGAGCTCGGCACCTATGGGAGAAACGTGTATCTTGGTGCCGTTGGCAGTGGTGGCTATGCGGCTCTCCAGATTTTTCTCCGGCTTTACGGTGAAGGAAGCGTTACCGAACATATCGCCGTTTACTTTGACATTCAGCTTGCCGTCGGGACAGGTGCGGCGGAAGAGGTCATCAAAGTGTCCGTTGACGATGATAACAAAGCTGCCGTCCTCCGATACTCTTGCATAGCGGGTGCCGAAGGGAGCGCTTTCGCCCTCTGTATTTGTGATTATAAGACTAACGCCGTCCAGAGCCTTTTCCGGCGTGCCATACTGACTGACGTAGCTCCTGCCTATGTCGTCCTTGGGTGCGGCGGTCAGCATAATGCGGTAGATGTAGTCATCAGCAAGGACAGTATCCAGCGAGACGTCGAAATGCTCGCCGCCGACCTGCTCGTCCAGAATTAATCCCTGAGACTCCAGAATTTCCTCGGCTCGGCTCTCATACACCGTACTGGTTGAGGTACTGCTGCTGCGGTAGATCACCACTGCTCCTGCCGTTACGGCGGTAAGCCCTACGCAGGCGGCGGCTGCCGCAGCCGCTGCGGTGAAGCGGAAGTGCCTAGCACCTTTGCGGGGAGCCTCCTTAGGCTCCGCCTCTAAGATATAGCTGTCGTCAAGATATGCCATCAGGTCTCTTTCCTTATTCATAGCTCATAGCCCTCCTTTTTGAGATATTCGCGCAGTCTGCCGCGGGCTCGCAGCAGGCGCATTTTCACTTTGCTTTTGCCCACACGGTTTTTCTCCGCTATCTCGCTTATCTCCAGCATATACCAGTAGCGCTGGATAAAATACCTCCGCGACTCCTCGTCCAGAGAGTATAAAAATGCCGAGAGCCTCTCCCGGAGCAGCTGACCCTCCGCCTCCGTTTCCACATTGAGCTCGGAGGGGGCATGGTCGGAGAGCTCGTCGATAGGCAGCGGGGAGCCCCTGCGCTTATCTGATGAGGCTCTCCTGTAGCGGTCGAGAGCGAGGTTGCGGGTAAGGGTGCCGAGGTAGGCCTTAAGGGACTGAGGAACTGCGGGAGGAACGCTCCTCCACGCCTTCAGCATAGCGTCGCTGACGCACTCCTCGGCGTCCTCGTCGGAGCGGAGGATATTGTAAGCTATCATATGGCAATAGGTACCGTACTGCCGCTGAGCCTCTGACAGTGCCTGTTCATTTCTGTCAAGGAAAAGCTTTACAAGCAAGCTGTCCTCCATATCCTCGCCTCCCTTTACTAATAGAGACGCAAAAGCCGCGTCCCGGGTCACATATATTATAGCACATTTTTCTCTTTTTTCAGCATAGCTGATGCGATAGAACAATATATTGTATTTCGCCGGAAAAGGGTATTTCTCCGCCGAAGGCGGAGAGAATATCCTTTTCCGGAATATCTCCGAGCCGCGTCAGCGGCGAGGAGCCGGGCGCCCGCAGTTTCTGATATCAAAGTCACAACCGCGGGTGATACCTTATGTCGCCCGCACAACTGAAAGCGACGAAGGAGAGTAACGCGACTTGCGTGGTGCACGCTGTGCACAAATTCTGATTTCCCTTAGTCTGCGTTTTTCCCACTTGTATTTTTCCGAGACCTATGCTATAATAGAAACGATATCTTACTTTTACCGAAAAGAGGCCTTATGATGAAAGAACGTCCCGGGTTCCTTAAGCGCTCCACCAAAAAGCGCCCAAAGGAAATGTATCTTCTGCTTTTCTGCTCTGCTTTCGTGGCGATGATGCTCAGCTTTATCCCCTCAATGGTATTCAATAAGGGCATCTTCCTGTATTACGGCGACTTCAACTCCCAGCAGATGATGTTCTACCAGCACGCCAATGAGGTCGTCAAGGACGTCGGCATCGGCTGGGACTGGGGCACAGACCTGGGCGCCAATTTCATCGGCTCCTATTCCTTCTACCTGCTGGGCAGCCCCTTCTTCTGGCTGACTACCCTCTTCCCCTTAAGCTGGGTCGCATATCTGATGCCATGGATGCTGGCGCTAAAAACTGCCGTTGCCGCCGTCTGCGCCTATGCCTATATCCGGCGCTTCGTCACCAATACCAGCGCCGCCTTTATCGGAGGAATGCTCTACGCCTTCTCCGGCTTCCAGACCTATAACGTGTTCTTCAACCACTTCCACGATGCCACTGCCTTCTTCCCTCTCCTGCTGCTGGCGCTGGAGCTGCTGGTGCAGGAGAACAAAAAGGGCGCCTTTGCCATAGCTGTGGCACTGTGCGCTTCTATCAGCTACTTTTTCTTTGTCTGCGATGTGGTGTTCACTATCATATATTTCTTCATACGCCTCACCGACAAGAGCTTTCGCATCACAGGAAAGAAATTCGCTCTGCTGGCCTTTGAGGCAGTGCTAGGATTTCTTATCTCCTTTGCGATACTCCTACCTTCGGTCATAGATATGATACAGAACCCCCGCCTCAACAGCTACCTCTACGGCATAGATATGGCCATCTACAGCGAGAATGTCCGCATACCCCGCATTATTCAGGCATTCTTTATGCTTTCGGATATGCCCGCAAGGGTAAATATCCTCAACTCGGACAAGGCCCGCTGGGCGTCCCTTGCGGGGTATCTGCCGATGTTCTCTATGTGCGGCGTCATCGCCTTTATGCGCAGGCGCAAAAAGACATGGCAGGGAAGGCTTATCATCACCTGCATAGTTATGGCCTGCGTGCCGATACTCAATGCCTCGTTCATTCTCTTCAACAGCAGCTATTACGCCCGCTGGTACTATATGCCCATACTGATAATGTGCCTTATGACCGCACAGGTCATCGACGAGGACAAGAACGAGCTGCGCTGGGGTTTTATCCCTTGCGCCGGCATTGCCGCAATATTCATCGGCATTGGTCTGCTGCCTAAAAAGGTGGACGATGCGATTGTCATCGGTAAGGTGGCGAAATATCCCGAGCTCTATTATATCCAGGCGGTAGTCACGATGATCATGACGGTAATGCTCTTCATCGTCATATACAAGCTGAAAACTGACAAGCACAAGCGCCACACCGCTATGTGCATAATGACCTCCGCCGCCTGTGCGGTGTGCATGATGTCCTCGGTCATCTACGGTGTCGTTCAGGGCGACGACAATGAGGACTACATCGAGCGCGCCATCAACGGCAGAGAGAAGATAGACCTCTCCGAATATGACGATGAGTTTGAAAACGGCTGTATGAACACCTTCTACCGCATCGACACCTCCGAGAGCGTGGACAACTGGTGTATGTACTGGGGGCTGAGCTCTATGAGGACCTTCCACAGCGTGGTGCCTACCTCTATAATGGACTTCTATACCTCCATCGGCCAGACCAGAGACGTGGCCTCCCGAATGGAGCCCAAGCTCTACGCTCTGAGGGGACTGTTCTCAGTCAAGTACTATTTCAAGGAATATACCGATGCACAGCTCCAGGGCAAGGAGGACCCGGAGCCGCCGGATTACATCTCCGGGCTGGCAGACTTTGAGTACGTCGGCACACAGAACAAGTTCTACATCTACGAGAACAAGAGCTTCGTTCCTATGGGCTTTGCCTACGACACCTATGTTTACGACAGCGATATACAGGCGCTGGGCGATACCGACAGACCCACCCTGCTGATGGAGTCGCTGGTGCTGACCGAGGAGCAGGCGCAGAAATACGCCCCCATCATCACCAAGTTTGATAGGACCACCACAATGGTCTCCAAGGCGCTTTACAACCACACCATTGAGAAAAAGCGCGCCCAGAGCTGCTACTATTTCGACTATGATTCCGACGGCTTCACCGCCAAGATAAACCTTGAACAACCGAGGCTGGTGTTCTTCTCCGTCCCCTTTGAGGAGGGCTGGAGCGCCGAGGTCAACGGACAGAAGGCGGATATCGAAAAGGTCAGCTACGGCTTTATGGCAGTTGCAGTTCCCGCCGGAGACAGCACCATCACCTTCAGCTTCAAGGCCTCCGGCCTCACCGCCGGACGGATTGTTTCAGTGACATCTCTGGCAGTGCTGGCGGGATATCTGGGAATAAACTACGCAATAGTCAGAAAGAAAAAAGAGACCGAGGAGGTAACCGACAATGCATCTTGATGAGAAAACACTTTCAAGCGAGCAGAAGTTTGACGGCATAGTTGTCAAGTTGTTCGTTGACACAGTCGAGCTGGAGGACGGCCGCACCGCCACCCGCGAGGTGATAAAGCACCCCGGCGGAGTTTGCGTCGTGCCGGTGGATAACGAGGGCAACATCTATATGGTAAAGCAGTTCCGTTACCCCTTCGCCACCCAGCTGCTGGAAATACCCGCCGGCAAGCTGGAATACGGCGAGGATCACCGCACCTGTGGCCTGCGTGAGCTTAAGGAGGAGATCGGCGCCCAGCCGGGCAGATTTGATTATCTTGGCTGCCTCTACCCCACCGTCGCATATGACACAGAGATAATCCATATGTATCTTGCAAGAGACTTAAGCTTCGGTGACCGCCATCTTGATCAGGACGAGTTCATCGACGTGATAAAGCTCCCCTTTGCCGAGGCTCTCGAGGGCGTCTATGAGGGCAAATACCCAGACTCAAAGACCCAGCTTGCCATACTCAAAGCGGCAAGGCTTTTAAAGGCAGAATAACACCCCTCTCTAAACCTTCAGAACAGCAGGTGATGATATGAGCACAAAAAAGGAATTCGTCAGAAAGCAGAAGGAGGATATGCCCGTCGTTGCGGTCTGCTACGACTTCGACAAGACCCTCACCAAGACAGATATGCAGGCTCAGGGCTTTATCCAGTCGCTGAACTGGGAGGTCAAGGACTTCTGGGACAAGTGCAACAGCCTCTCCTTTGAGAACGGTATGGACGATAACCTCGCCTATATGTTCCGAATGGTAACCGAGTCTGAGGGTAAGGTGCTGTTCACCAAGAATACCCTGCTGGACTACGGCTCCCGCATCGAGCTTTTCCCCGGCGTGGAGAGCTGGTTTGACCGTATAAATGAGTACGGCTGGGAAAAGGGCGTCATCGTGGAGCACTACATCATTTCTTCCGGCTTGAAGGAAATGATAGAGGGCACCTCTATCGCAGATAAGTTCGAGAGGATATATGCCAGTTCCTTCCTGTATAACGAAAAGGGCGTGGCGGTATGGCCGGCTCAGGCTATCAACTACACCAACAAGACCCAGTTTCTCTTCCGCATCAGCAAGGGAATGGTTGACCTAAACGATCAGGGCGTCAATGACAGCATCCCTCCCGAGCAGCTGCGCGTGCCCTTTAGAAATATGATCTACATAGGCGACAGCGACACCGATGTTCCCTGCATGAAGCTGGTGACCTCCTACGGCGGCAACGCCATCGGCGTTTACGACCCTCAGGAGCAGCAGAAGGGCAAGGTCTACAAAATGCTGGGAGAGCACCGCATCCGCTTCTTCGCCCCCGCCGATTATTCGGAGGGCACCCGCATAGACAAGCTGCTGAAAGCAATGATAGACAAGGCTGCCGCCGCCGAGCGTCTTGAGGCTATGTATTTCGAGAACAAGGCGGAAACGGAGGAATTTCTCCGCCGTCAAAGCGAGCGGCAGAAATACCGCAGCGGGCTCTGCTTCCTGCTGGAGAACAGCACCAACTACGCCGCCACCCACACCGCCCTCAACAAGCTCTCAAAGGTTGAGGATTGGTCGGACGAGGACAAGAGGAGGCTGTTTGAGATTGCTGTCCGCAACTCTCAGGTGTGGCTCATACTCACAGATGTCGATGTCAAGGAGTTTTACACTTCTCTTTTTGAAGGCTATGACCCCTCCAATGACGACTACGCCACAGCTGTAGCGGAAAAGCTGGCAACTGACAGATAATCCGCACTCTCTTCCGGACACCGACATATAACAAGGAGGAATTATCGTGGGTCTCTTTTCAAAAAAGGACAAATCTCCCCGCCCGGAGCCTTCCGCAAAGCGGGAGAACATATTCGACACCGACTACCCCCTTGACCGCTCCAACTGGTTTCAGGTATTCTCTGCCTGCGTGGGACGCTCCGCCGCAGTGCAGGAGGCCTTTGCACAGCTGGTGGTCAAGAACCGTAACTGGTATGTTGACTTCACCGCCCGAACCCTTTCCTTCGGAGAGGACGCTTACCCCGTTCAGTTTCTGGGGAGCGAATCCTCGGTGAGCAATAGCTGGATGTGGGGCTGGAACAACGTCAATCACTTTGATGAGAGCCTTCTCGTCCTAGCGGAGGAGATAAAGCGCTTAGGTGAGCAGTGGCAGCTTGAGGTATTCACCACCGACTGCTTTGCTCTGGACGACACCTTCAACGGTCACAATCTTGCTATCGCCGCTACGGGCGTATCCAGCAGAGACTACTGCTACTACCGAGGTCCTCACGAGAACGGCAATATCTTTATGGCGGTAGAGCCGGGCGACCCCCGGGTATTCGCACCGGTGGACATCAAGGCATTCATTGACTGGTCTCTTTCAGCGATACAGAGCTTTTACATTGACCACCGCATTTTCATTGAGAGCTTTCTGATGTGGAACGGCACTCCCTTTGACCGCCCCGCCGACAGGCGCATCATCGCTCACTTCGACTGCGACCTGCTTATCGACTTCGAGCAGGCAGAGGAATTCGAGCGCATCAAGGGCTTTAAGACGCTGTGAACAGTATAAAACAAATATCCCCGCCGTACGGTGGGGATATTCTATTTATAGTCCTATTCTTGCTCTTGTTTTATCCTTTCAGCCTCTCCTTGATGAACTCCACTGCCTCGTCAAAGCTTCCGTTCGGGTAAAGGGAGATATCCCTTCCTTCCTTGTTGATGAGGTCGTCAGTCATAAGAAAGACCTGCATACCGATATCCGCCGCAGCCATATCCTCCTGCGCATCGTTGCCTATCATAAGGCATTCCTCCGGCTTGACACCCAGCTGCTCCGCCAGAGCCTTGTAATACATCGGGTTTGGCTTACAGTAAACGCTGTCCTCATAAGAGGTGATGAGCTCGAAATCCTCCGGGTCTACCCCCGCCCAGCGGATTCGGTTGAGCTGCGCCGGCATAGGGAACAGCGGATTAGACGCCAGCACTACCCTCACTCCCGACTGCTTAAGCTCCTTGACTGCCCTGCCGGAGGCCTCCCGAAAACCGCAGAGGTCCTTTGCCAGATTAAAATCATTGGCGTAAAATTCCTCAAACAGCACCTGATCTCCGTAAACCCTCTCCCCCAGTATGGAGGCGAAGGTCTCCCAGAAGGCTTCATAGTTGGTGCGGGAGCCGTCATTTCTCACCATTGCCGCGGTGCCCTTCCAAATGGCCGCGATAAGCTCCTCCGGGTCGTAGCCGTGGGGTGTCAACTTCTTCACCAGGAACTTGAAATAGCCCTTTGTGAAGTCGTCATTATTCATCGGCAGCAGAGTGCCGTCCAAATCAAACATTACTATCTTTAGCATAGGGATCTCCTTTTGATTGTGTCACTGCCTTGTCAGCACGAATTCCTTGCCGTATTCCTCTGTGAGGGTGAGAGTGTCGCCCTCCACCTTGAAGGTGTAGGTGATATCTCTGGCTGCGGAATTCTTGAAGTCAATGCTGACCTTGTCGCCGTCAATGGTGTAGGTGAAAACAAAGTCTCCGCTGACTATCAGCCTTCCCTCGCCTTTGCCGTCGAACTCGTAGGAGGTTATAACATCCAGCTTCCAAAGCCCCTTGAGCTTATCCGAGCGGTTGCTTATCAGCATTACTATCAGCACTATTATCAGCGTTACGAGCACTGCCGTAGCTGCGCCGGCAATTGCCATTTTTGTTTTTTTCTTCATTTTCTCACCCGTAAAAAAGGGCGGCGCGGGAAAGCCGCTGCCGCCCTAATCGTTATTGGTTTACTTTCTCTTCTTCAGAACGAATGCCGTTGCTGCAACTGCTATGAGCATTGCGCCTGCTGCGCCGGCTGCTCCGGTCTTGGGGTTGGTGGAGCCGGGATCTGTAGGCTTGTCGTCATCGCCAGGCTTATCGGTATCGGTCGGAGCAGGAGTGTTCTGATCGTCCGGTGTAGGAGCTGCGTCCTCAGTGATGGTCAGCTTGATATCTGCGCTGCCGTCGGTGAATACTACCTTAACGGTATGGTCTCCGACAGTGAGCTTCTCGAGGTAAGCTGCCAGGAGCTTGAGGTTCAGGCTGCCGGCCTCTGCTGTGTAGTTAGCAGCGTCAACAGTCTCGCCGTCAACGGTAACACCTGTGAAGAGCCCGAAGGTCTTGTCATCGTCTCTGCTGCGGTTTACGGTAACTGCAACATCATCGGTGCTGCCCTTCTTCCAGGTCAGCTCTGTAACGGAGGGAGTGTACTCCACAGCGCCGAGAGCAGGGATCTCTTCAGTCTTGGTGTGTGTCTCGTTGTGCTTGCAGGTGTAGGTCTTCTCGCCTGCCTCTGTGTCGGTAGGCTCCTTGGTGACCTTACCCTCGTCCCACTCGTGGCCGAGCGCCTTGATCTCAACGGTCTTGGTCTGTGCTTTGAATTCTTCGTTCTCGAAGGAAACGGAGTATACGGTCTTGCCGGCTACCTCGCAGTCAGCGTCGGTAGTCTCGGCTGTGGCTGTAGCGGTCTCCTCCTCAACAGCATCGCACTCGGAGCAGGTCCTCTTTGCGGTGCAGGTGGAGTTGTCCTCAGCCCAGGTGTAGGTCACTTCGCTCCAGCTGTGGCCCTTTGCAGTGTCTGCAACGGGGTCGCTGGTCTGAGCGGTGAATACGTCCTTGGTAAAGGTGGCGGTGTAGGTCTTTACGCCATCCTCTGTGCAGGTAGCTGTGGTGCTCTCTGTGGTGTTCACAGTTTCAACGATGTCGTGAGCGTGGTCTCTGTTGCAGGGCTTGGTAGCGGTAACAGAGCTCTTGTCAGCTGCCCACTCGTAGGTAACAGCGCCCCAATCGTGGTCGAGAGCGTCGATATCCTCAGTCTTGGTCTGAGGCATAAACTCTGCATTCTCAAAGGTAGCAGTGTAGGTCTTAACGCCCTTTTCCTCGCACTTAGGCTCTGTGGTCACCTTGTTGGTGGAGTTTGCGGTCTCGGTCTCTTCCTTTTCGCATACAGAGCACTTGCGTGTCGCTGTGCAGGTGGAGTTGTCATCAGACCACTTGTAAACGGTAGCGCCCCAGCTGTGCTTGCCGGTAGCAGGGTCTGTAACTGTAGTCCTGCTGTCGGGCTTTTCAGCGCCGCAGACTGTGCAGTAGATGACCTCATCGTGCTGGCCGTCCTTGCCGCAGGTAGCCTCGGTTACATTTTCCTTGGTAACGTCGCCCCAGGTGTGCTCGCCGGTAGCGGGAATTACCTTAGACTCTCTGGAGAGCTCATCGCTGCAGACTGTGCAGTAAACTACCTCATCGTAGCTTCCATCCTTGCCGCAGGTAGCGTCCTTGACGTTCTCCTTAACGGCCTCACCGGGAGTATGTCCGTTAGCGGGGTCGCCGTCAACGGTCTTGGTCTGCTTTGCAAATGCAGTGTTTGTAAATGTTGCTGTGTAAGTAATTACGCCCTTCTCTGTGCAGGAAGGAGGAGTAACTGTCTTAGCGGAATCTACGGTCTCGGTCTCTTCCTTTTCGCATACGGAGCACTTGTGTGTCGCTGTGCAGGCGGAATTGTCATCAGCCCACTTGTAATCAGCAGTGCCCCAGGTGTGGTTTCCGGTAGCGAGGTCGGTAACTGTCTTTCTGCTGTCAGGCTTTTCAGCGTTGCAGACTGTGCAGTAGATGACCTCATCGTGCTGGCCGTCCTTGCCGCAGGTAGGCTCGGTTATTTTTTCCTTGGTAACGTCGCCCCACTTGTGACCCTCTGCCTTGATCACCAGCTGGCTGTCGTCGGTTATCTCAACGTTAGCGGTGGTGTCGAAGTACTTCTTGCCGCAGAGCTCGCACTCAACATAAGCCTTGGTTCCGTCCTCTGTGCAGGTAGCGGGGACCTCAGTGTGGGTCTTGAACTTGTGGTCGTGAGAGAGCATCGGGATAGTTACATCCTTCTCCTCGCCGCAGCCGTTCTTGCATACCCAGTGCTCAAGGCCGTCCTCAGTGTAGGTTGCTTCCTTAGTAACGGTCTTCTCCCAGTCGTGAGCGTTGGGGTCGATAGCAACTTCCTCGGTCTTGGTGTGCTGCTTGTTGAGCTTGCAGGTGAAGGTCTTTACTCCCTTTGCCACGCAGGTAGGCTCCGTTGTGATCTCTCCCTCGTCCCACTCGTGAGCCTCAGGATCGATGGGGATAGCAGCAGTCTTGGTCTGAGTCTTGAAAACAGTATTATTAAAGGTAGCTGTGTAGGTGGTTTCACCTTCTGCCGAGCAGGTAGCAGACTTGGTCTCCTCACTGGTGATAACAGCGCTTTCGCTTTCCACTACATCGCATCTGGTGCATCCGCGGGAAGCTTCACAGCCGGCAAATCCGTCCCAAGCATATTCGGGCTCTTTCCAGTCGTGTCCGAGAGCCTTCTCGTTAACAGTCTCTCTGGAGAGCTCAGCCTTGCAGACTGTGCAGTAAACAACGTTGTCATAGCTGCCTGCCTCTGTGCAGGTAGCGCCCTTTATGTTTTCCTTAACAGTCTCACCGGGTGTGTGCCCCTTTGCCTTATCAACGATGGAGGTTATCTCCTTGGTCATCGCCTCATCGGAGAAAAGCTTGTCGCAGCCAGAGCAGCTATAATAAGCGACGGTGCCGTCTTTTGTGCAAGTTGCCGGATCCGCTGCGTGAAACACAGGGTCGTGAACATGCTCATTTCCCTGAACGGTGATCTTGCCGTCAGTCAGTTCGAAGTCTATCAGCTTTTTGCCGCTTGTCATATCGCCGTCATAGAACTCGGCGTTGCTTTCGTCAAGGTCGATGACATAATCACCGCTTGCTGCATCGCTGGCAACAGTGAAGGTCATGGTGCAGAGCAGACCGTTAGCGGTAAAGTTGTATCCGCTCAGTGGATACTTGCCCTTCCAGAGTCCGTCATAGAATCCGTCTTCCTCGTCCTCAAAGCTCTCGTCAGCCTCACTGTCTCCGAACGCAGCGTGCCACATTCCGGTGTTTTCCTTTGTGGCTGTGCTGGTGTTGGAGCCGTTGTTAGGTGCAACGCTCTTCCAGGAAACAGATTTCAGCGCAAAGACGTCCTTGTCCCACAGGACCTCGACGTCACCTGTTCCGAAACCGGGATTGGAGGTCAGTTTCAGATTTACAGTGACAGTCTCTCCCGCCTTTGCAGTAGCAGTCTCGACTTCAAGCTTGATCTTTTCTCCCTCTGCCGAAGCCGGTATTGCCGGCAGCGCTGACAGAGCAAGAGCAAGAGAAGTGAAGCCTGAGAGAAGTCTCTTCCTCATAATTATTTTTCCACTCCTTTTTTGCGTTCTCCAAAACGCTTTTACACAAATCATCCCTTTTGTGAGGGACCGTGATGACCATATCCGTCACCAGAGGCTGCTGCCCCATTGTGAGGATAATCATTCACCATACATTATATATTATTTCTTAATATATAATGCTAATATTCTATTATCAATTTGTAAACAGAATATGTCTTTGGCATTTTTGGCGTTTCGTACAATTATTAAACATTATATGCATACATATTGACCAAAAAATCAGACAGTTGAAAAGGCCGCCCCTAGCAAATGCAAAGGAACGGCCCTCTAAGGATATTTACTTTATGGCTTTACTAAGCATCATCATACCTTAGGCAGAGTGTCAAGACTCTTTGCCAGCTCCTCGTCGGTGGGGATATAGTCGGACATCTCACCGTCGTTGAACTTCTGGTATGCTACCATATCGAAGTAGCCGGTACCGGTCAGGCCGAAGAGGATAGTCTTTTCCTCGCCGGTCTCCTTGCACTTGAGAGCCTCATCGATAGCCACCTTGATGGCGTGGCTGCTCTCGGGAGCGGGGAGGATGCCCTCAACCCGGGCAAACCTCTGTGCAGCCTCGAATACTGCGGTCTGCTCAACGCTTCTTGCACCGATAAGGCCGTCATCGTAGAGCTGGGAAACTACCGAGCTCATTCCGTGATATCTCAAGCCGCCTGCGTGGTTTGCAGAGGGGATAAAGCCGGAGCCCAGAGTGTACATCTTAGCCAGCGGGCAAACCTTTCCGGTGTCGCAGAAGTCGTAGGCGTACTTTCCTCTTGTCAGAGAAGGACAGCTTGCAGGCTCTACTGCGATGAACTCGTAGTCAGCCTCGCCCCGGAGCTTTCTGCCCATAAAGGGAGAGATAAGTCCGCCCAGGTTGGAGCCGCCGCCGGCACAGCCGATGATAACGTCCGGCTTGATGTCATACTTGTCGCAGGCCGCCATAGCCTCCAGACCGATAACGCTCTGGTGCAGCAGTACCTGTGAGAGCACCGAGCCGAGAACGTATCTGTAGCCCTCTGTGCTGACAGCTACCTCAACAGCCTCGGAGATAGCGCAGCCAAGGCTTCCGGTGGTGCCGGGAAACTCCTCAAGTATCTTTCTGCCGATGTTGGTGGTGTTGGAGGGAGAGGGAGTAACGTCCGCGCCGTAGGTCCTCATTACCTCCCGGCGGAAGGGCTTCTGCTCATAGGAAACCTTTACCATGTATACCTTGCAGTCAAGCCCCAGATAAGCACACGCCATAGAGAGTGCTGTGCCCCACTGACCTGCACCGGTCTCGGTGGTAACGCCCTTTAAGCCCTGCTTCTTTGCATAGTAAGCCTGAGCGATAGCGGAGTTGAGCTTGTGGCTTCCGGAGGTGTTGTTGCCCTCGAACTTGTAGTAGATCTTCGCGGGAGTGCCCAGTGCCTTCTCCAGACAGTAGGCTCTTACCAGCGGAGAGGGGCGGTACATCTTGTAAAAATCCAGAATTTCCTGAGGAATGTCGATGTAGGGAGTCTTGTCATCCAGCTCCTGCTCGGCCAGCTCGCGGCAGAATACTCCGCTGAGCTCCTCAACGGTCATAGGCTGTAATGTGCCGGGGTTGAGCAGCGGTGCGGGCTTGTTCTTCATATCCGCTCTTACGTTATACCACTGCTTGGGCATCTCGCTTTCCTCGAGATAGATCTTGTACGGGATCTCTTTGCTCATAGTGCATCTTCCTTTCAAAAATAAAATAAAAAACCCGTCCCAAAGATATGGGACAGGTGAATTTCCTGCGGTGCCACCCAAATTGACGTTCCTTGTAAAAACGTCCTCTCGGCGCTCGTACCGTCATACGAGCCTGCGTTGGTAACGGGGGCAGAACACCCGTTGACTGCTACTTGCCTTACGGCTTTCGGTCACCCTCAGAAGTCCATTCATCTGCGTTTCGGATACTGCCTTTCAGCCTACGGCAGCTCTCTGTGATCGTCCTGCACAGACTACTTACTCTTCTTCAGCGGTTTAGCTTATTGAAAACATTATACAACCAAAATCCCGTCCTGTCAAGAGGCGGGAACAAAATTTTTCTTATCAAAAAGCAGCGGCATCTCCACTATAAAGAGGAAGATGCCGGAGAAATATCAGTTCTTGTCAAATCCGCCCTTGTCGAAGAACAGCTCTCTGATAGCGATAGCAGCACCAGAAAGGAATCGGTGCTTATCCTCGATGATGGACTGCTCTATCTTGCTGGCCACCCGCGAGCCGCCAATGGCAGTTACGTGATTTTTCAGCATTGAGAAGAAGGCGTCGTCAGCCAGCTCGGGGCTGAACCGGAAGTGATGCAGCACTATCTTCTGCGGGTTGGTGGAGAAGTAAAGGTTGTTGAGCAGCACTGCGGTGAGCTCCAGCGTGCGGTCAACTATCCTGATAACAGGCTCATCGTTTTTGGAGTAGGCGTCATATACCCTTTCCAGAGTGATGTCTCCCGCCTTGCCCTCCGTTCCGGAGAAGAGCGCAGGAGTGCTGTCCTTGGAGTAGACCGCCCTTATCTTTCTGGTGATAGCCTGAGGGGTGATCTCGTTCTCGACGCAGCCCCTTCTGCCACAGCTGCAGCGCTCGGAGGCGTTGGGGTCGATTATCATCTTATCCACAAATCCGGTACGATTATCGTAGGAAACAATGGGGTCGTTCAGATTGGTAACAACGAAGTGCATCGTGCTGCCGTACTGCAAAAACGCGATATTGTGGCGGTTTGGGTCCTTGGTCTTGAGGAAGTCGATATTCGCCATCGCGGTGCCCTTTACCGAGTTGTCGAAAACGGTGGGCAGGTCGGTCAGCGAAGCCACATAGGCCTTGACCTTTGAGTAGTTGGGAACGCCGTCATTTACCTCGATATCCAGCTGGGAGTACATCGTCGGGAATATTCCGAACCCGATGCCCAGAATAGAGCTGCGGTCAAGGCAGTTGTCCGCCATTACCTCTCTGATGGCCTTCTCCACAAACTCATAGATGTCCCGCTTGTCGGTGGAGGGGTCAACTGAGGCATTCCTCTTGTCAAGAACGTCTCCCGCCAGAGTGGACAGCCCGACGCTCACCACGTCCTCCTCAATGGTAACGCCCACAGCGAATTTATAGTGATGATTTATGTCGATAAGTATCTTCTTTCTGCCTCTGGGAGCCTTCTCGGAAACGTGCTTGTACTCGCCTATTTCCTGAATGATGCCCTGCTCTATCATCTCGTTGGTGATGATGGTGACGGCAGCTCTTGTCAGCTCCAGCATACCCGCGATGTCGATACGCGATGTAGGCCCTCTCTGCTTAAGTATCTTGAGCACCTGCATTCTGTTTCTTCTTTTAAGGTCGAGCTTGCTTATTCCGTGCTGCTCCATATATTTCCCTCCAATGCGGTAAAATAGACAATAGTTAATCTTATGATACGAAATATTATACTGTTTAAAATTATAACAAACGTTTATGAACCTGTTGTTAAATATTAGTAACTATAAAACAAAAAGTTTTTTTAACGTCACGCCTCACTTTGTACGGGCGCAAAGTCTTTGCGCCGCGACCGCGGCTTGTTCGCACTGTGACCTTTGGTGCTCGCATACCACAAGGTGAGGAGCGCAGGTGCATTTTCCTCCTGCCTAGTATGGCGCTGCCTATTTGCTCCGGAGCAAAAAAAGCCCCGCCGTCGGGCGGAGGCTTTGATCTTTTATATTACAGCTTAACAGTTCTGGGGGCAGCCGTAAAGGAGGAGAAAACGGCGGTGGCGTCCTTGAAGTAGAGCACCTGTGTATTGTCATCCTCGGCGGAATACATTGCCTTAAGGCTGGGATAATTGTCCAGCATATGAGCCTTGGCCTCGATGCGGTCGTCGTTCACCAGCTCGCCCGATACCCTCAGCCACACGCCGTCCTTGAAGGCGCATATCTCTGCCTTGGGGTTGGCGGCAAGCTGCTTGGAAACGTCCTTTACCTTGCCGGTCTGGATATAGAGCTTGCCCTCAAACACCTCAGCAGTGCCGAAGGGGCGTACTCTCGGCTGGTCGCCGTCAACTGTCGCCAGATAATATGTTCCGGCGGACTTCAGAAATTCAAGCACTTCATTCATTGAAAAGACCTCCCGTCAGCTGACCTTGTAATACTTGGTCATCTTCGTTTCAAATATCCTGCTGCACATCGAAACGGCTGCGCCCACTGCGCACAGTGCAGCTATGACTAAAATTATTCTTCCCAACACTTTCATCAGAATCAACTCCCGTAATTATTATTTCAGTACAGCTCCGCCGCATTTGCCCCTTCCGGGTCAATATACTGCGGGATGCCGCTGCCAAGGTCACTGGTCTTTTTTATCCTGCCGTCCGGCAGCTTCTTGTATTCGATGAACCGTTTGGAGCTCTCCTGCTCCGGCTCGTCGTAGAGGTACCATTCCCAGACTATCATATCCGCGTCGGTGATATAGAACTTTCCCTCATCGGAGTAGACGCCCTTCGCCCCGTAGACGGTAAGGGTCTCGCCGTCGACGAAGTCTGCCATCAGCAGGCCGTCCTCCAAACTGGCGCTGACGCACTTGTGCGAGTTGTCCAGGGGTCTGCCGAACCAGTCGCCCCAGAAGCGGAATGAGCCCTGCTTGGTGATAGAGAAAGCCATGACCTTATCCCTCCCCGTTATTCGTCGTCGGTGTACTTCTTTGCGTCTGCCATTGCCTCTTTCAGCTCTGACTCTGTTTCCAGCCCGGAGAGCTTCTCCTCGAAGTCGAAGCTGTCTACGGTCTTAGAGAGCTTTATGGAGGCGTCCGCTGCGGCGTTCCTTGCCTCCAGCACAGCCAGCCGGCTCTTGGCCTCGTTTATCTCCCTGACCATTTTATCGTGGAGCTCCATCGCATTGGAGCGGGTCGCCCCAATCGTCTCCAGCTGGGCTGTGAGCTTTTCCAGCTTTAAGTCGTACTTGTGCTTTTCCGCGAGGAACACTCTTGCATCATCCTCGCTGCCGGCGGAGAGGGCTTTCTTTGCGTACCTGCCGTACTCCTCCGACTGCTTTTCGGCGTCCAGCTTACGGGCGTTCACGCGGTTATATTCATCGTTTAGCTCCCCCACCTGCTTTCTGACGTCTGCCAGCTTTACTGCCAGCTCTGCCAGCTGCATTTTTATCTCGTCCTCGGGAGCGTCCTTCTGAAAAAGTCCCATTGACCCCTCCTATAGGCTAAATTCACTTGTCGTACTTCTTTTTCAGCTCGTCTACCTCGCTGGAAGCGGAGGAGCCTGTATAAGCCGAGCCGGAGAATTCGTTCAGGTCGGAATTTAAGATATCCTGTGCCTGCTTCATCTCGTCCAGCTTCTGCTGCTTCTTTTTCTTCCACCATCTGAACAGTATCAGCGAGAACACGATGACCAGAATGAATATCAGCGCTATCCATCCGTAGCTGGGGGTAACTCTCATTATTCTGTCCGCGGCCTCCGAGAAGGATTTGCCGAAGAAGGTGGCCTCGTCGTAGTCGGAGTAATAGTAGTGGTCGATATAGTCCAGCAGTATTTCTCCCGCCTCGTCGTCGATGACGGTCTTGGCCTCAACTCCGGTGACATAGCAGCTGCGGTAGCTGCCGTCCTTCTCATAGAACACCACCACAAGGTGAGCCTCGTCCTCGAAATACTTATCGTAGACGTTGTTAGCGAAGGTCTGGAGTGTCCCGTCGGTAGGCGTGCCGCCCACATCGTCGGTGATATAGAGGAAGGGCTGTACACCTGTTTCCTCATAGAAATGCTGCATACCCTTTTTAAGGGCCATCGGGTCATTTATCCAGTCCAGCTCGTCATAGAACCAGGAATCCGACTCCACCAGCGAGCTACTTTCCAGCTTATCCCTGTTGACAGTAGACTTGGTGATGGAGCTCGTGTCCGCGTAGTTAGTGGGAGTTATCGTCCAGATAAAAATGGCTATTATGAACATCCAAAACAGTGTCTTGGCTATAATGTTCCCACAGGATGCTGCAGCCCTTGCGGAGTCCTTATAGCCTCCCGAATAGCCGTTATTGGAATAGCGGGGGCTACCGAAGTAATAAAACCTCGGTCCCGAGTTGTAGCTTTTATGGTAGGAGCCGCCCCAGGAGCTGTGATGCGAGCTGTGGTGGTAGCTGTTGTGGGAGCCTCCCCATGAGCTGTGGGAGGAAGAAAAGCTGCTCCTATGAGACGAGCCGCCCGAATGTGAGCCAAAGCCTCTCGAGCCTCCGAACCCGCCTCCGCGGGAGCCTCCGCCGCCTCCGCGGCCTGCTCTGCCCATATACGTCACTCCCTTTCGATTAAATGTCTATACACTATAAAGTATAATACACAAGCCACAAAAAGTCAATATTTTTTTAACGCCGCGCTTCGCGTTCGTTATCCCAACTGCCTGCTGCTTTTTAGTTCTGATGCTTCACTACCTCGTATTCGTCTCCGTTGCGGTAGTAGGGACATTCGGTTTTAGTCCCGGCTATGAACCTCCCAAGCTCGTCCTCATCAAGGTCCATATCACAGACGTAACATTCATATTCCTCATCATAGAAAAAATATGCACAGCTCTCGCACATATCCCCGGACATACCGCTCCCCCTTATCTCTTGGCAAGCTTGACTATCCCCGAGATGCCCGCAAACAGCATCACCGAGAGCCCGATAACAAGACACGCAAATGCCGGTGCCTGATTTTCAATGAACTGTGAGTAGGTGTTGTCGCCTATCACCTTATCTACAAGGTCAGTCTTTTCCAATCCCGAGAAGAACAGCGCCAGCATAAATCTGACACACAGCAGCGCCAGAAATGCGCTCAGCCCCGCAAAGAAGCCCCGCATCAGGTCGCCGGTCTGCGAGCTCTTTTTGTAGTTCACAAGGCAGACCACCGCCGCCGCTATTGACATCACGATGAACAGCACATAGCCTCCTGCCAGCGCTGCCGCCTTGGAAAGCTGCAAGCCCCGGCTGTCGCTCTCGATATCGGGAATGAAGATGATAAACGCCGCTGCGAACAGCAGCCCTATTATCATAGTGACGATGAGCAGCACGCTGCCCGCCTTCTCGCCGCCTGTTATCTCTCTTTTCTTTATCTGCTTAGGCATTTTCGGTTTCCTCCTTATTGTTCAGCCTGACAGTCAGGCTGTCTATCCTCTGCTCGTCCGCCATTGCGACGGTTATATCAAAGGGTCCGTACTTGACGAACTCATTCTGCTCAGGTATCCTCTCCAGCAGCTCCATCACAAAGCCGCCCATCGAGGTCTTATCGGTTTTTATAGTGTCCTCCGGCAGGTCGAGACGGTCTAAAAAGTCTGCCACCGGCAGCCCCGCCGAGACCTTGTAGCGGTTCTCTCCCAGCCTGATGAAGGAGGTGTCCTCGTCGTCAGACTCGTCGTAGATCTCTCCCACCAGCTCCTCGATTATGTCCTCCAGCGTGCAGATGCCCTCGGTGCCGCCGTACTCGTCCACGACCACCGCCATATGCAGCTTTGCCTTCTGCATCTCCCGCAGCGCCTCGGATATCCTCTTGCTCTCCGCAAGGTAGATGGGCTCCTTCATAATGCCGGTGATATCCGCCCCGCCGGAGAGGTACATCTCAAAGAAATCGGACTGATGTATCACACCGACGATATTGTCGATGGTGCCCTCATAGACGGGGAGACGTGAGAACTTGGTCTGAACGAACAGCTCCTTTATGTCCTCCGGGGAGGCGCTTTTCTCCACGCCGATTATCCTTACCCTCGGCACCAGCACCTTGGAGATGGTGATCTCGTCGAATTCCAGAGCCGAGCGCACCAGGTCGCTCTCCTGCTCTTCAAGTACGCCCTCGTCCTCGATCTCCTCGATTATGTATTTGAGCTCCTCCTCTGTGACGGAGGGCTGGCCGTCCCTTCGGCCTACTATTTTGACCACCAGATTTTTAATACCTGAAAATATCCATATCAGCGGAGTGATGACAAACACAAAGGCCGAGAGCATAGGCGCCATAAACACCGAGAACCGTTCGGAGTTCTCCTTGGCGAGGCTCTTCGGTATCACCTCTCCAAAGATGAGCACCAGCACCGTCATCACAAGGGTCGCCAGACCTACGCTGCCGCTGCCAAAGCGTTCTGTGAAAAACACCGTTGCCAGCGCAGAGGAAGCGATGTTCACCACATTGTTGGCTATGAGTATTGCGGTTAGCGCCTTATCGAAATCCTCCGCCAGCGAAAGCGCCTTGGCGGCTCGCTTGTTGGTGGCCGCAAGGTTCTTGAGCCTTATCCTATTGGCGGAGGAAAAGGCGGTCTCGGTAGCCGAGCAAACGGCGGATATCATCAGCAGTACAAATATCGCAAGGGGTATCATTAAATAAAGTATCCCTCCAAAAATTCAGTTTAGAGATATCATACCATATTTTCTGTCTAAAATCAAGAGATAGCGGGATATTTGCGGAAATCAATAATAAAAGGAATATCCCGCCGCTACACAGCCGGATATCCCTTTATTACACGTGTATGCCCTCTTTAAATATAGTACTCGTTGCGGGCGTTATACTGGTCAAGCAGGTCCTGCAAGGTCAGGCTGTCCAGATACTCGTTGATGACCTTCGCCAGCCCCTTCCACATAGGCAGGGTAACGCAGTCGGCGGCGCGCTCACACTCCATTACCTGTCCGTCCAGACAGGCGACGGGCATAAGGCTGCCCTCCGTCAGGCGCAGTATCTCCCCGATGGTGTATTTCTCCGGGCTGCGGGCAAGGCGGTAGCCTCCCTGAAAGCCCCGGTTCGTGCGCAGCAGGTCTGTCCTGGTGAAGGCGGGGACTATCTGCTCCAGATACTTCTTCGACACTCCCTGCCTTTCGGCGATGTCCTTAAGGGCAACATAGCCCTCGTTCTGATGCTCGCAGAGATCTATCATCATTCTCAGTGCATACCTTCCCTTTGTGGATATCTTCATATTTATTACCTCCGTCTAAGCCCTCAGGCGGGCGACAAAATCCCATAACCCTATAATACCATATTCTTACTAGGTTTTCAAGAGGAAATTCAAAAAAATTTTGTTTTTAATGAAAAATTCTTGATATTCTCCCCCTCTTCGGAACGCTCAAGCCCCCGAAAAACCGAGAAATATCTGCGTTATGCGGTATAATTTCATTTTTGATATATAAATTACATTTTTGATATAAATGTTACTTTTGCCGCGCTATAATGTAATCACAGCAGGGGGGAAGTGCCCCCATCGGAAAAATTTATAATGGAGGAAAACAAATATGAAAATCAAGAAGATCATTGCAGGAATGGCAGCACTTATGGCAGCAGCCTGTATGGCAGTAAGCGCATCGGCAGTAAGCATTTATGACTACGTTGACCCCGACAAGGAGCCCGCAGACGGCGAGAAGGGCTACTACGACATCGGCGCTATGGCTTTCTATATGAGCCAGGAGTGGAAGTGGAACCAGGGCGACTGGTGCGGCATTGACGAGAACGGCCAGATCACAGTTGAGTATTCCATCAACGAGGTGCTCACCGATACCACAATGGAGGGCAAGGGCACTCTGGGCGATATGGGTATTATGATACTCAACCTGCCCGAGGGACATTACCCTTACGATATGAAGGTCGTTGAGGCTACCTTCACTCCCAAGGAGGGCGACCCCATCACTCTCCAGACCGCACTTGACCTCAAGGGTGCTTACGAGGACGCAGAGAGCGGCAGCCGTATTCATCTGAGACCTACCGACGAGGTAGACGATGCCGGAAACATCACCAAGCCCGCAGCTCCCGAGCTGGCAGGAATGGATCAGCCCGGCGCCTTCAAGGGCGGCACACTGAAGATCGTCGTTGACTTCAAGGACGCTCCCGAGGCTCCCGCAGCAGGCGATGACACTCCCGCAGCTCCCGCAGATACAGACGTTCCCGCAGACAACGGCCCCGCTGCTACCGGTGCTGCTGCAAGCGGCGCTGCTCTGGCAGTATTCGCAGGCTCCGGCTTACTGGTCATCAGACGCAGAAAGTAATCCTGCCCTTTATCATACGGAGGAAATATTGAAATGAGAAATATGAAGAGATTTGCTGCAATGGCAGCAGCTATGCTGATGACAGTCTCCTTCGCTTCCTGCGGAAGCTCCGACAGCGGCAGCGGCGACGGCACGACTACCACAACTGAAAAGAAGCTGGAGGACAGCCAGCAGGAGGTCATCGACTCCATCGCAAATGACAGCACCGCCGATACCAGACAGCTGACCAATACAGAGATACAGTGGTTCTCCTTCTGGGATATCAACCCCACCTCTTCGGAGGATAAGGACATCGGCGTTGATCTGGCACTGTTCAAATCCAAGTACAACGGCACCATCAAGTATGTATCCACCACCTGGGAGAACAAATTCGACGACCTTGCTGCCCTCGTTATCGCAGGCACCTCGCCCGACTTCTGCGGCGCAGACGATATGGATATGTTCCCCAAGGGCGCCATCAAGAATATGATCGAGCCTATCGACGATTACATCGACTTTGACTCCGACCTCTGGAAGGACGTAAAGGCAGCCTCTGACCAGTTTATGTACAAGGATAAGCACTATGTGGGCATCTCCCGCATCGACCCCGCTTACATCTGGATCTACAACAGAACTGTTTTTGAGGATCTCCCCTATGATGATCCCGCAGAGCTGTGGCACAAGGGCGAATGGAACTGGGACACCTTCAGCGAGATGTGTCTTGACTTTACAGACGCCGAAAACGACAGGTACGCTATGGACGCCTGGTACTATGAGAATGCTCTGACCGAGTCCACCGGTGTGCCCCTCGTAGGCATGAAGGACGGCAACATCGTAAACAACATCGAATCTCCCGAGATCGCCAAGGCACAGGAGATGATGTACGAGCTCCAGAAGAACAACGTCGTTTATCCCAAGAACGAGCACGACTGGAACGTAAGAGGCGGCAAGGACAAGTGGGGCACAGGCCTTGCTTCCGGACTCACCCTCTTCTATCCCATCGGCTTCTGGGCTATTGAGGACGCACCCTCCGTTACCGAGCCCTTCGGTGACATCTCTAACAACGAGGTAATGTTCGTTCCCGTTCCCTGCGCAAAGGATTCCGACGCACAGTATATCCCCTCGAGAGTTCACGGCTTCTGCATCGTAAGAAACGCTCCCAACCCGGAGGGCGTAGCCGCTTGGCTGGACTGCACACGCTATGCCGAGGCCGACCCCAACGCCAAGAGCATCACCGAGGAGCAGCTGCGCAACGACTATGGCTGGACCGACGATATGCTTGAGATGAGAGCGGAGATCTACGCTATGGCAGCAGAGCATCCCGTATTTGAGTTCGCTCAGGGCGTATCCAAGGACATCTCCAACCTGACCGACAACATCATCAAGGCTTCGATGAACCCGGCAGGCTCCGAGAGCTGGTCCTCCACCGTTAATGCCAACAAGAAGGCTCTTGACTTCCTCATCGAAGAGGCACAGGCAAACATCGAGAGCTGAAACGCAGGCGCGGATTAGACAGATATTTTTACGGCACCTCCGCTGTATTGCAGCGGGGGTGCGTTTTTGTTCCTTTGGTCAGCGCGCCTGCTCAAATTATATTGAATAATGAATAATAAAGGTGTCCGCTGCGCGGACATTATCTGCGCTTACGCGCAAAAAAGCGCCCCTTTGGGGCGCTCAAACTGTTGCAATATTTTTTTGCGTTAAATGGGTAATCCCCCATATGGGGGATTACCCATTTAACGCATTTTTCCGAGCTGCGAAGCAGCTCGGAATTTACTAAATCAGCTTGCTTTGCTCTCATCAGTCTTGGTTTCGGCGGCATCCTTGAGCGGGATATTAAAACCGTTCTCCTTCTGCTCGCCGTAGGTGGAAAGATATGCCCTCGTGATGACTATATCCTTCTCCGGCTGGTAGTTTCTGTCCTCCTGATCCTCAGGGACGTCCTCATCGACGATGCGGGCGGAGTTTATCTTGTCAATAGTGTCCCAGCCGTCGTAGACCTGCCCGAAGAGGGTGTACATCTGCAAATAGTTGGGTATGCCGCCGTACTTCTCGAATATCTCACAAACTCTGGAATAACCGTTGACGTCCTCGGCCTCCTGAGCACGCAGCTCCTCGATATCCACAACGTCGTTCATCACTGTGAACACGCTTCCGGCCTTGGCCTTGGTAAAGCGTCCCGCCTGCTTAGTCAGAGAGCCCAGCGCCCCCTTTGTGGGCAGCAGGTTAGCAGATACCTCCAAATCGGTCATATCGGTGTTGGTATCGTCTGCGGCAAGGCCGTCCTTGGTCTTGCTGCCGCCGATGAAGCCTCCGGTCAGTCCCTCGCTGCGCAGTATTGTGCAGACGTAGGTATTATCGAAATATCCGGAGCTCACCAGCTCTTTGAAATACTTGACGTAATTGGGGGCCTCCTCCTCGTAAAGCACCGCCTTAAAGGTGCCCTCGGTGGTCTCGAACACCACCACCGGTGCGCTGTCTGCGGGGGTCTCATACTGGACGAACTCCGATTTGGAGTAGTCTATCTTCGTCTCCTTCTGCGCCCCGGAAAGCAACATTCCCACAACCACCGCGATGACCACCGCAAAGGCTATCATCGAGAATTTGAAGTAGGTGCGCATTCTGTTCTGATGGAAGGGGTCGCGCATGCCTGTTGATGAATAACTCATTTTATGTCTCCTGTCAAAGCTTAAAGCTTGGTGATCTCTGTGCCCTGTCTGGTCTCGCGGATAGCATAGCCCAGAGCGGCTATCTCGTCCCGGAGCTTATCTGCGAGGGCAAAGTCCTTGGCAGCTCTAGCCTGCTTTCTCTGCTCCACCAGCTCCATTACCTCCGCGGGGATATCCGCCGACTGCTGCTGTGCCGCCAGCTTCTTTGCATTGGCAACGATACCCAAAGAGAGCACCTTATCGAAGTCCTCGATGAGAGCCAGCTTGGTGGCGGCATTGGTGTCCGCCTTGAGCACATCATAAAGTGCTGTCACCGCATTGGAGGTGTTGATATCGTCGTCCATGGCGGCGGTAAAGCCCGCTTTGAGGCTCTCAAAGGCAGCCGCGTCAACCTTGCCGTCGGCCTCCTTCAGCAGAGCCGCAGCCCTCGACACTAGCTTATCATAAGCCTGCTTAGCGTTGTCCAGGTTCTCCCAGCTGAACACCAGCGACTTGCGGTAGTGAGACTGCAAGCAGAAAAATCTGTATACCAGCGGGTCGTAGCCCTTTTCCTCCAGCAGCGAGACGGTAAGGAACTCGCCCTTGGACTTGGACATCTTGCCGTTTGTGGTATTCAGGTGATGAACGTGGAACCAGTAGTTGCACCACTTATGTCCGAGGTAAGCCTCAGACTGTGCGATCTCATTGGTGTGGTGGGGGAACTGATTGTCGATGCCGCCGCAGTGGATATCCAGCTTCTCACCCAGATGCTTCATAGAGATGCAGCTGCACTCGATATGCCAGCCGGGATAACCCACGCCCCAGGGAGAATTCCATTTCAGCTCCTGGTCGTCGAACTTGGACTTGGTGAACCAGAGGACGAAATCCGCCTTGTTGCGCTTGTTGCCGTCGGCCTCAACGCCCTCTCTAACGCCTACCTCCAGATCCTCCTCGCTGACGTCTCCGAAGATGTAGTACTTATCAAGCTTTGAGGTGTCGAAGTAGATGTTCCCTCCGGCCTCGTAGGCGTAGTCCTTCTCTATCAGCGCCTTGATGACCTTGATAAACTCGCCGATGCAGTGAGTAGCGGGCTCTACCACGTCGGGGGTCTTGATGTTCAGCTTTCCGCAGTCGGCAAAGAAGGCCTTGGTGTAGAAGTCCGCTATCTCCATAACGGTCTTATGCTCGCGCTTGGCACCCTTTAGCATCTTGTCGTCGCCGGTGTCGCCGTCGGAGGTCAGATGTCCCACGTCGGTGATGTTCATGACTCTCTTGACGTCATAACCCACATACCGCAGGTACTTTTCCAGCACGTCCTCCATAATATAGCTTCTCAAATTACCGATATGAGCGAAGTGATAGACGGTAGGGCCGCAGGTGTACATCTTCACCTTTCCGGGTTCGTTGGGAACGAACTCCTCCTCTCTGTGGCTCGCGGAATTGTAAAGCTTCATATCCTATCTTCCTTTCATAAAAACCTCCCGCACCCGTCCGGTGTCGGGAGGAAAACATTCTTTTTCAGTGTGACATTATGCTCTGCATCAGCTCTTTGCCCGCAACGGGAATGCTGCTGCCCTTATAGTAAACTGTCCTCTTATCAGATTCCAGCACCGCCTTGATGAGAGGCGTATCCTCTAGCGGCTGCTTGCCCTCAAGCTCACAGTTCTCCCAGAGTATCTCAAAATACTCCCGGAGCTTGACGTACTTCCTTGCATCGACGTAGACCGCCAGCGTTACGGCGTCGGTGTCCTCCAGCCTGTCGCGGTGACAGTTAAGCGCCATAAAATATTCGGTGTCCTTGAAGTGGAAGATGAACACTCTGCCCTCTCCCAGCTTTTCGGAAAAGTAAGCGTCCCTCAGCTCTGCGTGGTCGATGTGCACCCCCATAAGGCGACATATCTTTTTGAACAGCGGGTTCTCTATAGTGGGAACAAGCGCTGTTGCCGGTCTTTTCTTATCGTGTCTGTGCTGAACTATCAGCTCTGTATCCTCTGTGTCGTATTTATCGGAATACAAAAGCTCCTGCAGGCTTTCCCGCAGCTGTAAACTCATTCCCATACAAATTACCCCCTTTGTATGCGGGGCACGCCCCCGCGGGCGAATTCGCGTTACGCTCCTTCGTCGCTTTCAGTTGTGTGGGCGACGTACTTCCGTGCCCGCGGTTGTAACGTATGACAGCTATCAAAAGATATTATTCGCATAGGTTAAATGTCAGCTTGCTGACAATATTGTATACCTCAATTCCGAATTGACGCACCCCAGCTTACTTGCTTGAATCTATATATTTCCAGTAGGCCTTAAGATATATGCACCCGGAGATCACCGTCAGAATAACGGCTATCCATATGAGCGCCTCGTTGATGAGGAAAATAGTCGAGCCCCAGTTCAGGTCGGGACTTCCCTTTGCGTCCGGGTGGAATATCTGCATTGCCATTATGGCGATCTGTGCTATCATCGTGAAGGCGGTCTTGAGCTTGCCCCATATGCCGGCAGCCACCACAACGCCCTCTCCGGCCACTACAAGCCGCAGGCCAGTCACCATAAATTCTCTGGAGAGGATTATGACTACCGCCACCGGGTCGATAAGCCTCTCAAAGGTGAAGGCGATGAGCGCTGTCATTACCAGAAGCTTATCCGCCAGCGGGTCCAAGAATTTTCCGAAGGTGGTCACCTGATTGTTCATTCTTGCCAGCTTGCCGTCCAGCCAGTCGGTCAGCGACGCGATGACATATACCACCAGCGCCCAGATCATATGCTGGGGTATCTCGTAGCACAGCACGAACAGCAGAAAGAACGGCACAAGTATCACACGCAGCACAGTAAGTTTATTTGGAAGATTCATTTTGTATTCGGTTCCTTTCGGGTGATGTCCGGAAATGCAGCTGATATCCGGCGAAAAAAATGCTATCTCTGCGTCAGCGGAGATGCTGACATTATATCCCAGTAATATAAACTCACTTTAAACAACTGTGCCGATCAGATCGTAGTCCATAACATCGTCGATCTTCACCTTCACATATTCGCCTATCCTCAGCTTGTTCTCCGATGTGAAGAACACCTTGCCGTCTATTTCCGGGGCGTCCATAGAGCTCCTGCCGAACCAGCACTCGGCGTAGCGGTCAAAGCCCTCGGTGACTACCTCCAGCGTCTGACCTATCATAGCCTCATTGAAACGGTCGGAGATGAACATCTGCTCCTCCATAACTATCTCGCTGCGCTTTTCCTTGACCTTTATAGGCACCTGGTCCTCAAAGTCGGCAGCGGGTGTCCCCTCCTCGGCGGAGTAGGCAAAGCAGCCCAGACGCTCGAATTTCGTCTCCTTGACGAACTGGCAGAGCTCCGAGAACTGGTCCTCCGTCTCTCCTGGGAAGCCGGTGAGCATAGTCGTCCTGATGATGACCCCGGGGATGCGCTCCCTTATCTTCTTTATCAGCGCCGAGAGGCTTTCCCTGTCGCCGCTGCGGTTCATTCTTTTAAGTATGTCCCCATTGCAGTGCTGCAGCGGTATATCCAGATACTTGACGAGCTTTTCTTCCGATGCAATAGTGTCCAGCAGCTCGTCGGTTATCCGCTCGGGGTAGCAGTAGAGCGTCCTTATCCATTTGAGACCCTCTATCCTGCAAAGCCGGCGCAGCAGCTCGGGCAGCTTCTTCTCGCCGTAGTTGTCCTCGCCGTAACGGGTGGTGTCCTGAGCGATGACTACCAGCTCGGTAACGCCCTTTGAGGCCAGCTCCTCGGCTTCCGCCACGATATCCTCCATAGTCCGGCTGCGGAACCTTCCCCTGATAAGGGGGATAGCGCAGAAGGTGCAGCAATTGTCGCAGCCCTCGGCAATTTTAAGGTATGCATAGAAGGGCTGGGTCGAAAGTATTCTCTCACCCTCGATATCCAGAGCCTCCTTCTCACCGAAGCGCTTTATTTCCGTATCTCCGGCGAAAATATCTCTGATGACCTGAACGATATCCCCGTTGCAGCCGATGCCCACAACGGCGTCCAGCTCGGGTATCTCCTTGAGCACCTCGTCACGGTATCTCTCCGCGAGGCATCCGGTACAGACCACAGCCTTTATCCTGCCCTCCTCCTTAAGGGTGCAGAATTCCAGTATGGTGTCGATGGCCTCCTGCTTGGCGGCCTCGATAAATCCGCAGGTGTTGACGATGACAACGTCCGAAAGCGCCGCATCTGCGACTATCTCGAAGCCTGCGCCCTTGAGCATATAGAGCATTCTCTCGGCATCGACCTGATTTTTGGCACAGCCCAGCGATACCATTCCGACTCTCGTTGCCATTTTCCGTCCTCCCTGTCAACTAAATATCAACACAAAATGCTGATGATACTCACATCAGCGCACTTTGTTATATTATCTCACTTTTGCCCCAAAAAGTCAACCCTTTTTTTGGCGACTGCCCTCACCCGATATCCTCGCACCTCAGCTTCACATAGGACACCAGATACAGCGACCCCGCTATAAGTGTCACGCCATCGGGGTTTTCTGCCCGCAGGCGGGCTATCAGGGCTTCGATGCTCTCATCTGTCAGCACCGCCCTGCCTCCTGCCGACCTTATGACCTCCGCCAGCTCCGCGGCGGGGTAGTCCTTGTCGGAGAACCCGCTAACGGGGTAGAACTCCGTCACCTCCGGCACGAGGTTTGCAATTGCCTTTCCCGCGTCCTTGTCGGTGTGCATACCGATGACTGCCCTGACCTCTTTGCCGCCCATTCCTTTGAGGAAGCCTGCCAGCGCCCTTGTCCCGTCGGGATTATGTGAGCCATCAAGGACTGTCAGTGGGCTTTCGGAGAGTATCTCCACCCTTCCGTAAAGCCTTGCGGCGGCTATGCCCTGCATCACAGCCTCCCCGCTGACGGGCAGCTCCTCACCTATGAGCCGCAGCGCCTCGATAACGGTCAGCGCGTTGCTCACCTGATGCAGCCCCGCCATAGTGGTGCGGTATTCCTCCCCACGGTAGGTGAAGGTGCTGCCGGTGATGCCGGTCTCTGTCACACGGCAGAGCATAAGGTTGGGTATGCACAGCAGCGATTGCTTTTTGGCCGCCTGCTCCCTGAACACCCTCACTGCCTCCGGCGGATTCCCCGCCGAAAGCACGCAGGGGCACCCCGGCTTGATTACTCCGGCCTTCTGGAAGGCTATCTTCTCTACTGTGTCCCCCAGAATGGCGGTGTGGTCAAGAGCTATCGACCCGATGACCGACACCAGCGGGCTCTCTATCACATTCGTGCTGTCAAGCAGGCCTCCCAGCCCGGCCTCTAGCACAACAACATCGCATTTGCGCCGTTCAAAGTATTTGAACGCCGCCGCCTGGGTGACCTCGAACTGGGTAAGCTCCCCCCGCAGAGGGGAAGCCTCCAGCAGCGGCTCCAGCTCCGACATTATTCCGTCCAGCTCGTCTACCGGGATATCCTCATTATTTACCCTTATCCTGTCAAAGAAGCTGACGATATAGGGAGAGGTGAACAGCCCTACGGTGTACCCCGCCCTGGTCAGCACCTCGCTGAACATCTGCGCCATAGAGCCCTTGCCGTTAGTTCCGGCAATGTGTATGAATTTGAGCCTGTCCTGAGGCCTGCCTACAAGCTCCATCAATGCTGAAATACGAGAGAGGTCGGTTATCCTCTTCCCCAGCCGGGAAAAGGTCGAGATGTAATCTACACCGTTCATTCTTCGCCCTCGATGTAGAGCACTCCCAGAGTGCCAGGACCGCAGTGGCTGGAAACAACGCCTCCCGCCTTGGTCTCCAGCACCTCTTTAAAGTACCCGAGAGAGCGCAGGTAGGAGAGCACCTGCTCCACCGGCTCCCGGGAGCTGTCGGGGACAGTATGTGTAACGAATACCCGGTCGGGCTTGGCCTTTAGCAGCTCCGCCTTCATCTCCTTGGCGTAGTCAACGATAATGCTGGAATACTTGCCCCTGTACTTCTTTCCTGCACCCATAACTCCGTCCTTGACGGATATCTTCGGATGCAGCCGCAGCACGCTTCCCGCCATTGCCGCAAGCCCGCTGCAGCGGCCTCCCCGGTGAAGGTAGGTTAGCGTATCCACAACAAAGCTAGCCCGCACCTTCGGGATAAGAGCGGTGACGTACTCCACTATCTCCTCCGCAGGCGTACCCTTCTGCGCCAGCTCTGCCGCCTCCACCACAAGATGGCCTATGCCGGTGGAAAGGTTTCGGGAGTCGATGTAGTGAACTCTGTCCTCCGCGTCCAGAGACTGCGCAGCCAGCCGGATAACGTTGCCCATATTTGACATCTCCGCCGAGATGGAAAATGCTACGATGTCGTCCCCGGCGTCCAAGGCAGGCTTCATGCGGGCGGCGATATCCTCCAATGACGCCGCCGAGGTCTTGGGGGTAGTTTTGTGCTCGTCGGACCATTTAAATATCTCCGTAGGGGTGATATTCTCTCCGTCGCGGTAGTCCTTATCGCCCAGAATGATATAGAGCGGCAGGATAGTTATATTATAGCGCTCACAAAGCTCCTTAGATAAATCGCAGGTGCTGTCAGAATAAATTCGTACCATTTTTATGACCTCCGGTTATATTTTCAGTATATCCACAACCTATAATATCAGATATATATTAAGATTTCGTGAACACTGCAAAAATAAGCGTATATCGACCCACGCTTCGACAGCTTTTTCATCTCTCCCGGGATATAATTATCCTTGCAGCAAACAGGAGGGATAAAAATGCCTTGCAAATTGTTCTATGACGCCGAGAGCCGCTCACTTCTGGCCGAGCTTTCAGGCGATATCGACCACTGCTCCGCAAAGGGTCTGCGAGAGCCGGTGGATAAGGAGATAATGACCCGCCTGCCACTCCACCTGATACTGGATTTCTCCGGTGTCGGGTTTATGGACAGCAGCGGCATCGGGCTCATCATCGGGCGCTACAAGCTGATGAACGATATGGGGGGCGACCTCCTCATCACCGACCCCTGCCCGGAGGTCAGAAAGATAATGGAGCTGGCAGGCGTCGGCAGACTGTGCAGAGTTATTCAGTCGGGGCACCGCAGCTTTTCGGGAGGTGTGAAGCTATGAGAGCAAATATCCTCAATGAGATGACGGTGAGGTTCCCCTCCCTCTCTGAGAACGAGCGGTTCGCAAGGCTGGCGGTATCGGGGTTTATTTCCTCTCTCGACCCCGCTGTGGACGAGCTCTCGGAGATAAAAACCGCCGTCTCCGAGGCGGTCACCAACTGCATCGTCCACGCCTACCGAGATACCGTCGGAGAAATAGTCCTTCAGGCCAAATTGCTTGAGGGCAAGCGTGTCTACATACGAATAAAGGACAAGGGCTGCGGCATCAGCGATATCGAGCAGGCTAAGACCCCGCTGTTCACCACCGCTCCCGAGGAGGAACGGGCAGGTCTGGGCTTTGCCATAATGGAGAGCTTTACGGACAGGCTCAAGGTGGTGAGCCGTCCCGGCAAGGGGACAACGGTAACGATGGTGCGCTCGCTCAAGACACGAAAGGCATCCGATGGAGACAAAAACAAGGGAGACTGACCGCCTAGCGGAGGAAAATTTAGGCCTTGTGCATATGTGCGCCAACCGCTTCCGCGGCAAGGGAATTGAGTATGACGACCTCTACGGCTCCGGCTGTATAGGACTTATGAAGGCAGCCCGCGCCTTCGACGCGGAGAGAGGCGTGCGCTTCTCCACCTACGCTGTGCCGGTAATCTTAGGAGAGATAAAGCGCCTCTTTAGGGACGGCGGGACGGTAAAGGTCAGTCGCAGCTTAAAGGAGCTGTCGCTGAGAATGACCCGGGAGCGGGAGCGCTTCTTAACAGAACTGGGGCGGGAGCCCACTATCTCGGAGCTGTGCGATCTGACGGGAGAGGACAGAGAAAACGTCATCGAAGCCATAGGTGCCGCACTTCCCCCGGTGAGCCTTACCTCCGGCTTTGACGACAGCGACGGCTCGGAAACAGATATCCCCGTCGAGCCCCCGGACACCGAGATAAACGACCGCCTCTCCCTCTACCAAACCCTTTCCCTTTTAGAGGGCAAGGACCGCCGGCTCATCTATCTGCGCTACTTCTGCGGCAAGACCCAGTCGGTGACGGCCAGTGAGCTGGGCATGACCCAGGTGCAGGTCTCCCGCCGGGAAAAGAAGCTGCTGGAATTTATGCGAAAGCTGATGATATGATCCAAGGCAGCGTGCTTTGTTCCCCCGCGCAAAGGGGTACCCCTAGCAGCGGAAAATACCCCTTTGCGAACCGAAGCCCGCGCCAAAAAACAAACGCATACTCCCCTCACAGGAAGTATGCGTTTTCCTTATGCCGCATCAGCGGACTTGTAATACATTATTACAGGCGTTTCCAGCGGAACGTTGTCATATACATACTTTGCGGCGTCGTACGGCATATTAACGCAGCCGTGAGAGCCGTCATATTTGTAGATATTCCCGCCGAAGGCATAACGCCACGAGGCATCATGCAGGCCTATGCCACAGAGCGACACATTGTTCCAGTAGTTGCAGGTGTTATCCCAGCTCTCGCCATCGGCATTGGTGGCCTTCATACGGTAGTTGGTCTGCTTGTTCCAGAGCTTGTAAACGCCCGGAAGAGTTGTCCTCGCCAGCGAGGTGGTCTGCCCCGAAACGATGTCGCACTCGTACTTCATCTCGCCCTTTTCGTAATACCAGAAGTGCTGGGCGCTCAGGTCTATCTCACAGTAGGTGTCGCCAATATCGTCATCAGCTGTCCTTGCCTCGGGAACGCCGGTGTAGGTATATCCGTACTGCTCGTAGTAGACAGGCTTAACGCTCTCAACACTCTCGCCCGCCTCCAGCATCTTGACCAGAGCATCGCAGGTCTCGTCCTGATATATCCACCAGCCGTACTTGGCATCGTCGCTTCTCGGCACGATTATATCTCCCTGCAGGGTGGCGTGGAACTTTCTCTCGGTGTCGTAGGTATCGTACTTTTCCGCCAGCTTCTCGATGTAGTCCATACACTTTTCCCTGTCGGCGGTTATCTCAAAGGTGTCCTCGTCATAGGTTATCATCGCCTGAAGCTCGTCGCCGGTGAGGGTCTCGGTGGTGTAGTCGAAATCGTAGGTGATATAAAGGTCATTTATACTGTTGAGCTTCTCACACTCCTCTGCCAGATCAGCCGCCTCTATCGCAGGCTTGATGTAGCAGTCGGAATCCTTTGCCGCAACTGTGAATATTCCCTGATCGAACTTACCCAGCAGATAGCTCTCCAGAGTGGGATAATCCATCTCGTCACCCTGAACGGCGTCCTTTATCTCGTAGCCGGAGTCAGTCTTGACTATCTCGGCATTCTGCGTCTTGGCGCTGCCCCAGTCAGCAGCAGCAAGGGCAGCCTTCAGCTTGTCCCTGTCATAGTGAGAGGAATCCGAGAAGTAATAATCCGCCTTGCCGGCATAGCCCATAAACCATGCACCGGAGCCCTGCCGGTCAAATATCTCCTTGACCTTTTCATCGGTGTTGTAGCCGTAATCAATAGCATCCAGCGGGATATGCACCTCCTGCCCGTCCTGCCGGACAACGGTGAAGTCGCCGCCCTCCTCAACGTGGCGGAAGGTCTTGTCAGCCTCATCAAGGGTCATACCGCTGACATTGATGTTATTGATAAAGGTATTGGGCAGGAACCTGTCGCTGTAATAGGACCTTCCCACGAAATAAGCTGTGAGCACCCCCACCACAAGAACGCCGAATACCGCCAGCGTTATTATCAGCGGGAGATTTGAGCTCTTTTTCTTCTTTTTCTTTTTTGCTCCGGATACTGCCATTTTCTGATCGTCTCCTTCTGACAGCAATTGCCAAGTGTACAAAAAATGTCACTATTTTTCTATATAAGCATATTATACCACAATGGTAGGTAAATTGCAATAGGGAAAAGTGAGAAAAAACGCCGCGCATATTTCCCCGTATTTTGTCAGCTATGCCCGAACCCTCCGGAGGGCCTCCGCCCGCCGTTAAAATGTACGGATTTGTGCGGGCTGGTTTGTTTAATCTGTCAGAAAAGGGCGTAAATTATTGACAGCAGATGTTTAATATGTTAAACTAATATTATCATATTGATAAGGATGTGTTGCTATGTATGCGACCTTTTGGGCGCTGGTACCGCCCATCGTAGCTATCCTGCTGGCTCTGCTCACAAAAGAGGTTTACAGCTCTCTGTTTGTCGGCATTCTGCTGGGAGGACTTTTCTATGCCGAATTCGCCCCCGTCAAGGCGGCGAACCACATCATCAACGACGGCTTTGTGGCCTCCCTCTCCGACCCCTGGAATGTGGGAATACTCATCTTCCTCGTTATTTTAGGCTGCATCGTTGCCATGATGAACAAGGCCGGAGGCTCCGCTGCCTTCGGAAAATG
>JAFUTK010000012.1 GCA_017471405.1 Ruminococcus sp. | reverse complement strand
GGCGCATTTTCAGTTCTTCACACTAACAAAGGTCACAACCGCGGGTGCAAAAGTACGTCGCCCGCTCAATTGAAAGCGACGAAGGAGCGTAACGCGAATTCGCCCGCGGGGGCGTGCCCCGCAAATTCTGATTTATCTTAGAAACAAAATGAGGGTGTTCCCCCTGCTCTGGGGGAACACCCTTTTATATTTATTTTACTTGTCTATTGCCTCAGTCCAGTACTCCTGACCGTAAATATCGGTGAAGAGGTAGGTCAGCTTCAGCTTGCTGTCTCCGACGGAAACGTTGCTGATGGTCATATCCTCGGTGACGGTGGTAGGCTCGCCGAGATAGTAGGTGTCCTGATATGCTCCGTCGTAGGTGTAGTAGTCGCAGATGAACTCCAGCTTGTCGCCCACCTCAAGACCTGCCACGCTCTTGGCTACCGCCTCGGTCTCGCCGTCGTGATAGTCCGCCACAGCACCGGAGATGTAGCCGTTCGGGTGCTCGGTGTCAAATACCAGCAGCAGCTTTACCCGCTCGCCGTTTAGCATTGCGGGAACATAGCCGGTGTGAGTGTAGCGGCTGCCGTCGTCAACCGTGTCGGTGTGGTAGTAGGCAACGGTCTGACCGTTGATAGCCAGCCAGTTGTTGGAGGTGTCGGCGATGAGCTTATCCTCATCAAAGCTGTAGACGTTGTCCAGTCCCAGGTCGATGTAGCCGGCGCCGTCGTCAATGAACATATTGAGGTCAAGCCTGTGAACCAGCGACCACTGCTCTGCGGGGATATCCAGATAGTAGGTCTCGTCCTGAGTCTTCCATTTCAGATTGGAGACATCGAAGTAGTTTTCCGAGAGGTAGTCGACTGCTGCCTGCTGGTCGAGCTCCGACATAAAGCCGGTGTTACTGCTGTCGAGGCCCTCGATGCTCTTGTTGGAGCCGCCCAGGAAGCCAGAAAGCAGCGAGCCGATGATATCTCCGCTGCCGGAGGAGCCGGAGGACATTCCGCCGAAAAGCGATGCCAGCGGGTTAGCGGTACCCTGCGCAGCGATCTGTCCGCTGGTCTCAAGGCTTGCGAACTGCCTTATACACTTGGAGTACTCAGAGTCCATACCAATGGCGTTATAGGTGGAGACTGCCGAATCCACCATAGAAGCCCGCTGATAGGGGAAGTAGATGGAAACGCCATAGGCATTGGTCATATTGGATGAGGTGCGGTTGTACTTGACTGCACCCTTCAGAGCCTCAGCAAGAGCCTTGCCCTCGGGGGTGTTCAGATTTTCCGCCAGATTTACGAAGTCCACCTGATCTATCTTGGAGCTGCGGGCGAACTCTCTGGTAGCGTATCTCGCATCGGAGACTGTCTTATATTCTTTGTTGGTGATGAGGGTGCTCACAGACTTGGAGAAGTCGTTGAGCTTGGAGGGAACGGTGTTTGCAAACTCCGCCAGGTCGATGACCGAAAGAGTGGTCTGCTGACCCCGGCACTTGGAGGCGCAGGTGGTAACGAAGTCGTCAACTATCAGCTTGCCCACCTCAACTGTAGGCATCGAGGTGTTGGCGCCGAACTTGGTGAGCCAGTTGGTGTAATACCAGCCGATGCCCGGCTCGGTCTCCTCGGAGGCTATCATATAATCGGCATAGCTGTCCAGCATCAGGGCTGTCTCGGCGGTAGCCATCAGGCAGGCGTCGAAGCCCACGAAATCAAAGGTAACGCCGCCGTCCTTCAAAGCCTTGCTGATGCCGCTTAGGGACATTGAGCCGCTTCTCTTGTTCTTCTCGTCGTAGCCGTAGCCGGTAACAGAGCCGCCGCCGTGATCCCAGAGGATAAGCTCGTTGCGGTCTGCGGGGAAGTTATCCTTGCAGTACTTGATAAAGCCCGAAAGGGTGGAGGGCTCCACCATAGATTTGTTGCCGTCGTCAGCCACCAGCTGCTGGAGGCCTCCCTTCTGCACCTGATAGATCTGGTTCACCTGGGAGCTTATACCGGAGGTCTTCCAGCCTGTGCAGCCGCCGGTGTATACTATTATATTGATATTGCTGCCCAGGTCTGCGGAGGCCATTTCCGCAAGGTCGTTGGAGGCCATGCTGTGCTTGGATTCAAGGTCGGTGCCGCACATATAGACCATTATGGTGACCTTGTCCTTGCCGCCGCCGACTATCTTGGTGCGCTTTGTCCGGGAGCCGGAGGCTACGGAGGTGTCCGCCGTCTGCTCTGCGGTCTGGGTGTAGCCGGAGGTGTTGTCACCGGCGAAGTTGTCGGGCAGGTCGCTGCCGCCCACCAGTGAGCCCAGTCCGCCTGAGGAGCCGGAAAACTTGAACATCAGTATTACTACCACTATAATTATTATCGGCAGGAGCAATCCTCCGCCGATGGCTGCGCGTCTGACATTGGGGCTCATACCTCCCGACTGGGAAGGCGTTACAGTAAAGCCGCCGTCGTCATCTCTGCGGGAGCCTCCCTGAGTTCCGACGGGACCGGTTCCCAGTCCGTCTCCCCTTTTATGGACGTTCCCGCCGCCCTCGGTGACGTTTTTCTGTCTGGCGCGGGGCTTATTTCCGTTAGGATCCATATTCCTCACATTCCTTTCCTTATCCGGCCGGACACAGCCGCCGGAGCGATGTAACTATCCTTACCCGACTATAATTTTACACGAAATAGGGGCTGATGTCAAGCAAAACAAAAAGGTTACAAAACGGTGTTTAGAGGGTAAAATTTTGCCAAAGCTTAAAACATCTCCGCATCTTTAACATTTATTTTGCTTCGAGGGGGATTTTTTGTACAAATAAAGATTATCCCGCTTGTGCAAAATGGAGAATTTGTCATCTGCCTGTTGCTATTTTGTAACTTTTGTGATATATTGTAATCACTAGCCCTATTTGACATTATTCTACAGGAAAGGACGGTGCTCACATTGAACAGATCAGCCTCCAGGCTTATCTCATTCATCTTGTCGGCAGTTATGGCTATCGGGCTTATAATACCAATACCCACGGCCGCGGCAGATGAGTATCCGGAGTACAACGTCGAGATAACCCACGACGACCAGGTGACCGATACCTTCTTCGGCCACGAAGCAAAATATATCATCGACTATCAATGGTCAGGACCGTATTCCTGTGCTTACTTTGTGGGCGAGCTGTATTCAGATTACTTCCCTGGACTTCTGATGTACAATATAAACTCATACCCCGGCAAGCCTAAATGCTATATGGCAGGCCATGACGTTGAGGTCCGTGAGATAAAGGACGCTCCCCGCCCCGGCGACATAGTCCAGGACAAGGCCTACTCACACGTTGCCATCATCAAGGCGGTGGACCCCACACAACTGACTCTTATCGAGCAGAACTGGTGCTGGACAAACAACGAAGGCAAGGTGCTCGCCACCGTCAACAGAAAGATAGGCCTGGACGAATACTATATTTACAGATTGTATATCGACGGCGTTGAGCAGCGTCTCCCCTATGACAAGCCAATATTGGAAACGCCTATTGTCACAAATATCACCAGAAACGGCTACACCGTTTCCGCCAACACCTCCTGTGAGGTGGATCTCTCCCATATGCGCTTCGGGACTTATCCCAAGAGCAAGGGCTACGCCGCAATCAAGTGGACACAGGTAAACGTCAGCGGCAAGGAAGCCTCCGCCAGCTGCATCGTCAATACCTCCGATTTCGGTGACATCACCGACACATACGTAACTGTCGTTGAAGCAGTTTCCTCCACAGGCGCTTCCACACAGGAAATAGTCAACACATACGTTGACCGCACCGCTCCCGTCATCGGGGACATCTCCGTTTCCGATGTGACTGCCAAGGGCTTCTATATCAGCTGCAAGCTCTCCGACAATGTGGGAGTTACATCCGCCAAGGTAGCCGCTGCCTCCGAAAAGGAAAATATCGACACCGCATACCAGAACCCTGTGACCATTTCGGGCGGCAGCATCAGCTTCTATGTCTACACCTCCGTACATAACAATGAGTATGGCGACTATATAGTTAAGGTCACAGCAGGCGATATCAAGGGCAATACAGCTTCAAAGTCTGTAAAGGTGAATATCAATCCTGCCTCCGGAGTTACTCTCGACAAGCAGAGCATCACCTTAGAGGAAGGCGAGACCGCCGTAATTAAGGCCGCAATGACCAATTCCTCAGAAAACAAGCTCACAGACAGCATCACCTGGTCGAGCTCAAGCGACAGCGCTTCCGTTGTGAACGGCACAGTTACCGCAGCAAAGATGGGCAAGGCTGTCATCAAAGCAGAAACTTCAACAGGAAAGTCGGCAGAGTGCGAGCTAACTGTTCTTAGGAACATCAATCTTGTAACCATCGCCGCAATACCCGCACAGATTTATACCGGCGCAGAGCTGACCCCCGAGATAAACATCTCAGACGGCAGCGAGCTGGTGAAGGATAAGGATTATTCTATCAGCTACAGCAGCAACACCGAGCTTGGCAAGGGCGAAATCACAGTTACAGGCCTCGGAAGCTACACCGGTGTAAGGACTGTCAGCTTTGACATAGTCCCTGAGGCTGTTTCAGAGCTCACCGTCTCCCCTGTTACTACTGACAGTGTTACTCTCAGCTGGGAGGGCACCGATAATGCAGAGGGCTACTACATTTACAGATACGAAATCGGCAGAAGCGTTTTGATAGGTGAGACTACCGATACAAGCTTTACCGACATCGACGTTGACAGCGCCTCCACCTACAGCTACAGCGTTGCGGCATTTATGACCCGCAGCACTGACACCTACACCTCTGAGATGCAGAGTGTGCAGGCTGTCACACCTCCTGAAAAGGTTGAGGATATCTCAGCTATGCGCTGCGGAACCTTCCTGAGCGCCTGCTGGAACAGAGAAGCAGGAGCCGACGGCTATGAGCTGCTGCTGACCTTAAACGACGGCTCTGAAAAGACCGTTACCACAGATACTCCCTCGCTGATAAGCTGCTGCTTTATGACCGGCGCTAATGATTGCACGAGCGTCAAGGTAAGAGCTTTCACAGTTGTTGATGGCATTTCCTACTGCGGTGAATGGAGCCGCGATGCAGTCATCTGATAAGAACCCGAAACTTCCCGCATCGGAAATGATGCGGGTGTTTTTTTGTCTGCGACATATTGTATAATCTATAGACATATAATGAACATTTTAAGCGTATACTTTACAAATTGGAGCTTTTGTGCTATAATGGACAGGCAGTTAGCAAGAGCTAAATGATAAATTCAAAGGAGCATTGTCATTTATGCAGACACTTAAAAACATAAAGACCGGCGAGACCGTCAGGGTCGAGAAGCTGGGAGGCAACGGCGCTTTAAGGCAGCACTTTCTCGATATGGGTCTTATTCCCGGGACGGAGGTAACGCTGATAAAGCTGGCGCCTATGGGCGACCCTATGGAGCTGCGGCTCCACGGCTATGAGCTGACCCTTCGCCTTGACGACGCCGACCAGATAGAGGTAAGCCCCGTCACCGATAAGAAAAGCTCAGACGAAGGTGCCTCAGTCAGGAAGAAAAAGACCGCTCACCCCGGCCTCGGCGAGGGCGGAAGGTTCCACCTGAAGGACGACGGCGACCCTCTCCCCGACGACACGGTACTTAAATTCGCGTTGGTGGGAAATCAGAACAGCGGCAAGACCACCCTGTTCAACAGGCTCACCGGCTCCAAGCAGCACGTGGGTAACTTCCCGGGCGTTACCGTAGACCGCAAGGACGGCGCTGTGAAGGGGCACCCCAATACAGTAATCACCGATCTTCCGGGCATCTACTCTATGTCGCCCTATTCCAGTGAGGAGATAGTTTCCCGCAGCTTCGTGCTGGACGAGAAGCCCCACGCCATTATCAATATAGTTGATGTCACCAACATCGAGCGAAACCTATACCTCACCATGCAGCTGCTGGAAATGAACATTCCCACAGTAGTAGCTTTGAATATGATGGACGAGCTGACCTCCAACGGCGGCAGCATAGATGTAAACGAGATGGAGCAGCAGCTGGGAGTTCCGGTGGTGCCTATCTCTGCGGCTAAGAACGAGGGCATCGAGGAGCTCATCGAGCACGCCATACATATCGCCCACTTTCAGGAGCGTCCCGAGCGGAGAGACTTCTGCGAGAAGGACGCAAACGGCGGCGCCGTTCACCGCTGTCTCCACGGCATCTCACACCTTATTGAGGACCACGCCGAGACTGCGGGACTGCCTCTGCGCTTCGCTGCCAGCAAGGTCATCGAGGACGACCCGCTGGTCATCGGGAAGCTCTCCCTCGATCAGAACGAGATTGAAACTATGGAGCACATCGTCTCCCAGATGGAGAAGGAGCGCTCCCTCGACCGCAGCGCCGCCATCGCGGACATGCGCTTTACCTTTATACAGAAGCTCTGCCGGGACACCGTTACCAAGCCCGCCGAGAGCAAGGAGAGCATTCGCAGCCGGAAGATAGACCGCATCCTCACCGGCAAGTACACTGCCCTGCCCATGTTCATCCTCATAATGGCGGCGGTATTCTTCCTGACCTTCAATGTCATTGGTGCGTGGCTTCAGGAGCTGTGCGAGACGGGCGTTGACAAGCTGACGGAGATAGTTGACACAGCCCTTGACAAGGCCAAGGTCAACGACGTTATCCACGGACTGATAATCGACGGCATATTCGCCGGCGTGGGAAGTGTGCTGAGCTTTCTGCCGATAATTGTTACGCTGTTCTTCTTCCTCTCAATGCTGGAGGACAGCGGCTACATCGCCAGAGTGGCCTTCTTTATGGATAAGCTGCTGCGCAAGCTGGGACTTTCGGGCCGCAGCATTGTTCCGCTGCTCATCGGCTTCGGCTGCTCGGTTCCGGCTGTTATGGCTACCCGCACCCTCCCCAGCGAGCGGGACAGAAAAATGACTATCCTGCTGACGCCCTTTATGAGCTGCACAGCCAAGCTGCCTATCTACGCTTTCTTCGTAAACGCCTTCTTCCCCAAGCGTGGCGGGCTGATAATGGTAGGGCTTTACCTGCTAGGAATAATAGTCGGAATACTGGCGGCGGTGCTCTACAAGGGCACAATGTTCCGCGGCGAGGCGGTCCCCTTTGTAATGGAGCTGCCAAACTACCGTATGCCGACGGCTGGGAACGTAGGCCAGCTGCTGTGGGAAAAGGCCAAGGACTTCCTGCAAAGAGCATTCTCAGTTATCCTGATAGCAACGGTGGCGGTATGGTTCCTGCAAAGCTTTGACCTTCACTTAAACCTCGTAGAGGACGCCGAGGACAGCATCCTCGCCTCAGTTGCGGGGATATTCGCTCCTATAATGAAGCCCATCGGTCTGGGCGACTGGAAAGTACTGGTGGCGCTGGTCAGCGGCTTTATGGCAAAGGAGAGCGTGGTCTCCACCCTGGAGATACTTTACGCCGGCGGCGTAGCCGCAGCGATGACCTCCCTTTCGGCGGCCTGCCTGCTGGTATTCTCACTGCTGTACACTCCCTGTGTGGCAGCGGTGGCAGCTGTTAAGCGTGAGCTGGGCGGCAAATGGGCGACGGCTGTTGTGCTGTGGCAGTGCGGTGTGGCGTGGATATGTACGCTGCTGATGCATCTTATCGGCACACTTGCGGGGGTGTAGACTGTGAATACTGTTGATATTATCCTGATAGTAATACTGGTTGTTATAGTTGCCGCTGCTTTAATAAAGACGGTGCGGCGCTCCAAGAAGGGCGGCTGCTCCTGCGGCGAATGTAACGGCTGCGGGGTCTGCCCTGCCGCCAAAAAGGCAGAGAAGAAATGAATAAACAGCGGGAGCCTTACTCCCGCTGTTTATTTTACACAACTAAAAAGGAGCAGGCAAACCGTCTGCTCCCTGTAAACGATATTCAATTGTACTAACTGCTCAGTACATCGGTTTTCACTCCAATAATGATATTTAGGTGTGCTGCCGGAATAACATCTCTGTCGCAGCTAAGACTTAACTTTCGGGTGGACTCACTCCAAACTCTATAGAATTAAGCCGGTAAAAATCATATCAAGCCATTGGACTTATTACCTTTCAGATTATTAGCGCCTCACGCGCCCAAATTCCGGATCAAGCTAAAGTAACCTTTGGACTCACCCCAATCTGTTAAATGATCAAGCGCTTCGTGCAATTCAACATAATCATATTGCACCACTCCTTAGAAAATTGCTTTATCAGATCCATTTAAACGAACCCAGAGGGTTCAAGCTGAATAAACCTTTGGACTCACCCCTGTCACTTACATTTTAAGCCGTCTGATGATGCACATTTTCATAACGCATCACTCCTACAGGAAAGATATCTTTTGGTATAAGCAGTCAATTTAACTTCTCATCGGACTCACTCTCTCTGAAAATTATGCTAATCAAAAAAGCTCCGACTGTGCATTGGAAACACTCCATTCTAAATGATATTCAGTCCACTGATAAAGATCCTCATAAGAATCACATCCTTATCATACGATTGAATTGTCATTTGCGTGTCCGCTTGCCTCGAAGCTCGAAAGTCTTATTATATTTTAACCCTATCGGTTTGAGATTATCAGTCTATACACCTGAGTTGTTTCTCATCATTCAGAAGATCTCTCGAGCCTCTCGGCCGAACTGTGTGATCTCTATTGCGCCCATGGGACTCGACTCCTTTCATGTCTGATTGAACATCTCCTGCGGGAACCTCCCGCAACCCGTTCCTGACCTTATATATTAAGGGAACCCAAGCGCCAGTTGACCATACTCCCGGTTGCTGCCGATCCCTCCGTCTGCCGGATCTCTGATACGTTCGGCTGCTCTTTCTGTTTCCTTGAATATACTATATCACACTTTTTGTGAATTGTCAATAGGTTTTTTCAACTTTTTTGGATATTTTTTATTTAACATTTGTTTAAAACTTTCCCCCTTGACTTTTCATTCTGGTAGTGATATAATAATAGTGTTGCGGCGGTCTTGAAGGGCCGCTGGTTTTTGTCTGTAAGGAGGTAAAATACTATGAGCCAGGAATACGCACCCGATCTTTACACCATTGAAGACGAGGAAGGCAACGAGCAGACCTTTGAGCTGCTTGACGTAATGGAGTTTGAAGGAGAAAAGTATTTTGCTCTGACTCCTTACTATGAGGACCCCAATGAGCAGCTGGAGGATTCCGGCGAGGTAGTTATCCTCAAGAGCGAGTTTGAGGGTGACGAGGAAATGATGGTCTCCATCGAGGACGAGGAAGAGGAAGAGCGTGTCGGTGAAATCTTTATGAAGCGCATCGAGGAAATGTTCGACTTCGACGATGATGAAGAAGACGATGAAGACGGTGTCTTCTCCTGATATATTATAAAAAACAAAGCCCGGAGGCTGACTCCGGGCTTTTTCAGTTGACTTCAAAAATACAAAAATACCGCCTTGCCGTCGTATGGTGAATAAAACCCGCTTCAAAGCAGGTGGGTGTCCCCCCATGGGTTCTCGCTCCCTTCGTCCGTTGCCCGAAGCAGCCGAGGCGGTCCGGGTCGGGAGGTCTGCAGTCCGCTTCCGGAGACAGGACTCCCTTAATTAATGTGTTGGATCATATAAACCATACTTGCTCGCACAAGGCAGTTATTTTTCTTTTCTATATTATATCACATATGAAGACTTTTATCAATAGTTATTTTGGTGTAATTTCTGCCCAAAAAATTGTACAGTTTTACCTATTGACAAATGAGAGCCCCCTTGTTCCTTTCACACAGACGAAACTTACCCTGTGGAATGCGAGTACCTATGGTCACAGTGCAAACGGGCCGCGGTCGCGGCACAAGGGTCACAAGCTTCTGCGAATGGCAGCGACGGAACGGAGCGCAGCGCGACGTCAAAAAACGCAGCGCGACATAAAAATAAGACCTCCGCTCAAAACGGAGGTCTTATTTATCAGTCTATCTCGACTCTGATCTTCTGACCGATGCGGGAGCAGCCGGCTCTCATTACGGTGCGGATAGCCTTGGCTATCCTGCCCTGCTTGCCGATAACTCTTCCCATATCGTCGGGAGCAACGTGGAGGTGGTAAACTACCTCGCCTTCCTCGTTGGGCTCGTCCACAACTACCTCAACAGCAGAGGGGTCCTCGACCAGCTCACTGACTATAGTTTTCAAAAGCTGTTCCAAGCTCTTATCCTCCTAAAAAAGTTTTCCCACGGAAACCGGCGGGGACATTCCCCCACCTGACCATCGGCAGAACGGCGGTGGGATAGGTGTTCTGCCGAGCCTTACGTCACATTAGAGTGTGCCGTTCTTCTTGAGAAGAGCCTTTACGGAATCGGTAGGCTGTGCGCCCTTAGCGATCCAGCTCTTGACCTTCTCATCATCGACCTTGAGAACTACGGGCTCCTTGGTAGGATCGTAGTAGCCCAGCTCCTCGATGAAGCGGCCGTCTCTGGGATATCTGGAATCCGCAACGACTACTCTGTAGAAGGGAGCCTTCTTAGCGCCCATTCTTCTGAGTCTGATCTTTACTGCCATTTTACTTTCACCTCACTTATAAAGCATTTGTTGTATGATCAGGGGCTTGCGCCCGTGATATCGTTAATCCTGCGGGGGCATCCCGCCGCCGAGACCCTTAAGCAGCGCTGCGCGGTTGCGCTTGGACTTCTTGCCATGGAGGTTGCCTCCGATGCCGAACTGCTTCATCATCTTCTGCATATCGGCGAACTGCTTGAGCAGCTGATTGATGTCGGAGACCTGTGTTCCGCTTCCTGCGGCGATGCGCCTCTTGCGCTTGGGGTCGATTATCTGGGGCTTCTCGCGCTCCAGCTTTGTCATAGAATTGATGATAGCCTCGGTCTTTTTGAGCTGAACCTCGCCCTGCTCCAGCTGCTCGTCGGTGATCTTGTTGGCGCCGGGTATCAGCTTCATAATAGAGCGCATTGAGCCCATTTTGTGTATCTGCTTCATCTGGTCCAGCAGGTCGTTTAAGTCAAAGCCCTTGTCCTTGACCTTCTTAGCAAGCTTTTCGGCTTCCTTCTCATCGACTGTCTGCTGAGCCTTTTCTATCAGGGTGAGCATATCGCCCATACCAAGTATACGCGAGGCCATGCGCTCGGGGTGGAACACCTCAAACTCGTCCAGCTTCTCGCCCATACCCACGAACTTGATAGGCTTACCTGTTACAGAGAGTACGGACAGCGCCGCACCGCCTCTGGTATCTGAATCCAGCTTTGTGAGGATAACGCTGTCGATGCCCAGAGCCTCGTCGAAGCTGGAGGCCACCTTAACGGCATCCTGACCTATCATAGCGTCCACTACCAGCATAATCTCGTTGGGCTCGGCTATCTTCTTGATATCCTTGAGCTCGTTCATCAGCTCCTCGTCGATGTGCAGACGTCCGGCTGTATCGAGTATCACCAGGTCGTGACCGTAATCCTTAGCGTATCTTATTCCCTCTTTAACTATCTTTCGGGGGTCTATCTGGCCCATCTCAAAGACTGCCACCTCAGCCCTCTGGCCGACTACCTTCAACTGCTCTATAGCCGCCGGACGGTAAACGTCGCAGGCTACCAGCAGAGGCCGCTTGCCCTGTGCCTTGAAGTGCTTGGCCAGCTTTGCCGCGTGGGTGGTCTTACCGGAGCCCTGAAGTCCGCACATCATAATGATGCAGGGGGGCTTGTTGGGGAAGTTTATCTTTGAGTTGGCCTCGCCCATCAGCTTGATGAGCTCTTCATTAACTATCTTTATCACCTGCTGACCGGGGGTGAGGCTTTTTAAGACCTCCTCACCCACGGCACGCTCGGTAACGTTTGCGATGAATTCCTTGACTACCTTATAGCTGACGTCGGCTTCAAGCAGCGCCATCTTGACCTCGCGCATAGCCTCCTTGACATCGGACTCGGAGAGCTTACCGCGGGACTTGAGCTTCTTGAATACGCCTCCCAGCTTTTCGGAAAGACCTTCAAATGCCATATCCTGACTCCTTTATTTTAACGGGGTTCATTCCAGATACTTGGTGTTGTCGAACGCCTCGAGCTTTTCGTCGAGGGTCTCCAGCAGGGTGATGGTCTTCTCGGCGATATTGCGCCCGAAGGAGACCTTCTTGCACTCCTCGAAAACAGCCAGCGCCAGCTCCTTGTAGTGGAGCAGCTCCGCCTTGTAGTTTTCCTGCTGTGCCTTCAGACCCAGCACCCGCTCATATTCCTCGAGTGCCTCCTCGCCGCGCCTGATGGAATCGTGAACGCCCTGACGAGAGATCTCATAGTGCTCGGCGATCTCTGCGAGGGAGAGGTCGTCATTATAGTAAAGCTCCAGCATATCGCGCTGCTTGTCGGTAAGCAGCTCACCGTAAATATCGAGCAGATCGCTCGTTGCAAGGTTCTTGTTCAACTCTGTCCCTCCGTTGTGTCTGTTTTTTTGGACTAGTGTAAAGCTCTGCGGCTTTACTCATCTATCTCATTATATATCAAGTTTCTTTACTTGTCAAGCCCTGCAAAGAAAATTAACATTTAAAGTGCGTCGGGGAGAGTTTTGCCTCCCTTCACAGATTGACAAATCACTGCCCATCGTGTATAATGAATATGTATGTAAACTCAAATATAAGGAGATGAACGTATGATAGATCAGAGCATAAAAAAACTTATCACCTACGGACAGGAAACGGGTCTCATTACGGAGGACGATAAGGTCTGGGCGGTCAACCGTATCATAGAGGCGCTGGGGCTGGACGAGTATAACGAGCCCGCGGAGGAGTACAGCAATGTTGATCTGGAAAGCACCCTAAAGGAGCTGCTGGACTACGCCTGCGAAAAGGGCCTCTGCGAGAACAGCGTCGTCTACCGCGACCTGTTCGATACCAAGCTGATGGGTCTGCTGACTCCCCGCCCGTCGGAGGTCATAGGCAGCTTCAAGGAGAAGTATTCCACTTCCCCCAAGGAGGCTACCGACTGGTTCTACAAGCTCTCCCAGGACACCGACTACATCAGGCGCTACCGCATAAAGAAGGATATGCGCTGGCTGGCTCCCACCGAATACGGCGAGCTGGACATCACCATAAACCTCTCCAAGCCGGAGAAGGACCCCAAGGCTATAGCCGCCGCAAAGAACGCCAAGCAGGCGGGCTATCCCAAGTGTCTGCTCTGCTATGAGAACGTGGGCTACGCCGGGCGGGTGAACTCCCCTGCAAGGCAGAACCACCGCATTATCCCACTGACCATCAACGGCGAGGACTGGGGCTTGCAGTACTCCCCTTATGTCTACTACAACGAGCACTGTATCCTCTTCAACAAGCGTCACACGCCTATGGTGATAGACCGGAGCGCCTTCGGCAAGCTGTTTGATTTCATCGAGCAGTTCCCCCACTACTTCATCGGCTCCAATGCCGACCTGCCTATCGTAGGCGGCTCCATACTGGCTCACGAGCACTTCCAGGGCGGCAACTACGAGTTCGCTATGGCGAAGGCACCGGTAGAGCAGGAGCTCTCCTTCAAGGGCTTTGAGAACGTCAAGGCCGGGATAGTCAAATGGCCTATGTCGGTCATCAGGCTGCGTTCCGGTGACAGGGAGAGCATCATCTCGCTGGCTGATAAGATACTGACCCTATGGCGGGGCTACTCCGACGAGGAATGCTTCATCTTTGCGGAGACCGAGGGCGAACCTCACAACACCATAACTCCCATCGCCCGAATGAGGGACGGCGAGTATGAGCTTGACCTGGTGCTTCGCAACAACATCACCACCGAGGAGCACCCGCTGGGAGTTTATCACCCCCACGCCGAGCTCCACCATATAAAGAAGGAGAACATCGGCCTTATAGAGGTAATGGGACTGGCGGTGCTGCCGGCACGTCTGAAAAACGAAATGAGCGAGCTGGCAAAGGCTATCCTTGAGGGCAGAAACTTAAGAGATGACGAGGTTCTCTCCAAGCACGCCGACTGGGCGGAGGAATTCCTCTCCCGCTATGACAGCATCACCGAGGACAACATCGACGGCATCATCAGGAATGAGATAGGCACCGTTTTCTCCAAGGTGCTGGAGCATGCAGGAGTTTACAAGCGCGACGAGCTGGGCAGAGCCGGCTTCCTGCGCTTTGCGGAATATGTGAATAAAGGGAAATAAGCTATGTCCGTTAAGAAGAAAAAGCGCAGAGGCTTCTGGCATCAGAGCAAAGAGGCTCTCACCGTATGGGGCGCTGCCTGCGTGGCGGTGCTGGCATTCGTGATACTGGCGGTCATCACCTTCGTGATGCACACAAACGACGTCAAAGCACACGAGGTAGAGCCGCTGACGATACAGAAGGTCATCAAGGTGAACACCTCCGGCGCCGACAAGCTGATGATAGTCGCTCACCCGGACGACGAAACTCTCTGGGGCGGCGGCCACCTTATGGACGGGGGATACCTGGTGGTAAGCATCACCGGCGGCAGAGACAAGGAGCGCAGCGAGGAATTCATCAAGGCGGTGAAGGCCTCCGGCAACACTCCCCTGCTGCTGGAATATCCCGACAAGGTAAACTTCGAGCGTGACAGCTGGGAGCTGGTCCACGAGGGAATACAGCACGATATCGACCTGCTGGTGAGCTACAAGCGCTGGAGCCAGATAGTCTGCGACAACCCCAGCGGCGAGTACGGTCACGAGCATCACAGAATGGTCTCGGGGCTGGTGACCCATTCCTGCACCGAGCAGGGAATGATGGACAAGCTGTGGTATTTCGGCAGCTACTTCTCAAAGGGCAGGATAGGCGACTATAAGCAGTACCTTACCCCACTGGACGACGAGCGGCTGGACTTCAAGAATTATCTGCTCTCCTTCTATCACTCACAGACCGAGACGCTGGACAAATTCTCCCAGATGGTGCCCTATGAGATGTGGGTGCCGGCCGGAGAATGGAAATAACAGAATAAGCACATTCCTCTCCCCTGCTTATGCGGGAGAGAGCTTTTGCGCCCACAGGAGATGAACTAAAGCTATGAAAAGAAGGCTCGACCGCCGGGATATGCTCATACTGCTCATATCCGTTGCCGTATATGCGGCGGCGGTGTTTGCCTTTACCCGCGGGGAGTTTGCCTTCGGCTCTAACCTTGACTGGGTGAACCAGCACTATGCTATCCCCGACTATTTCAGAAAGCTTTTCTACGAGACCGGCGAGCTGTTCCCTAGCTTTGCGCCCAATCTGGGCGCCGGAGAGAACATCTACTACCTCTCCTACTACGGGCTGCTGTCCCCGGTGATACTGTTCTCATATCTGCTGCCCGGGGTGAGCATGTCTCTCTACATACAGGTCTCATCGGCGGTGCTCTGCTTTGCGGGAGCGGCGCTCTTCTACCGCTTTATTCGCAAGCGCCAAAGCAGGGGCATAGCCTTTCTTCTGATGCTCTGCTATCTGCTGGTATCTCCTATATTCCTGCACTCTCACCGGCACATTATGTTTGTGAATTATCTGCCCTTCCTGATACTTTCATTCGAGGCTGTAGACAGTTTCTTTGAGGGTAGGGGAAAATGGAGACTGACTCTCTGGACGCTGATGATAATCCTCACCAGCTGGTTCTTCAGCGTGTCGGCGCTGGCGGCAATAACTGTCTACGGAGTGTACAGATACCTCTCCGTCACCGAAAAATTCACCCTTTCGGACTTTGCAAAGAAGGGCTGCTCCTTTGCGCTGAGGCTGTTAAACGCTGTGCTCATAGCGGGCGCCCTGCTGATGCCTACCGCTCATATCCTTATCTCCGGACGTGACAAATCAAATGTCTCCTTCCCGGTAAAAAACCTGATACCGATGCTCAGGTACGACAGTCTTGGCTTTTCCAGCTATTCTATGGGGCTGGGGATATTTGCGGTGTTTGCTACGGTCTGCGCCGTCATAAGAGGGGGGAAGGCAAGGCGTTTCTTAGGCATATGCATAGCGGTGCTGCTCTGCTGCCCGGTGGTGGTCTATCTGCTCAACGGCACTATGTATACCGATGCCAAGGTGCTGATACCCTTTATCCCGCTGGCGCTTATCCTCTGCGCCGAGGAGCTGGAGGACATAAAGAGCGGCAGACTTCACCTTGCAGAGCTTATCATCACTGCTCTGCTGTTTATAGGAGGGGTGTTCCTTTCCAAGTGGTACAAGACCAACTTCGCCGCACTCTTCATCGACCTCGTAATTCTTGCCGGAGCCTATGCGGTATATCATCTCAAGGGCAGCAAACGGCTGTTTATCGCGGCTGCGGCGATGGTGCCGATGCTCACCTGCTTCTTTGTCAACAGCGACGATATCCTTGCAGGTGCCGATGAGGTCAAGCGTTTGGAGGACCCTGCCTACGCCGCCCTCTGCGACGCCGTTTCCTCAAAGGGAGGGCTGTGGCGCACCTCTCTGGCGGAGGACCACCGCATCGGCGTGAACGCCGTCATCACCGCCGACCAGTACAGCCCCTACATCTATTCATCGGTACACAACCGGCTCTATAACAAATTCTACTTTGGCACAGCCAGCAACGAGAACGAGTACCGAAATTCATCACTGACCACCCGCTCGCAAAACCCTCTGTTCGAGCTGTTCATCTCAAACCGCTATCTGCTGACCAAAGAGCAGAACGTTCCCTACGGCTATAGGACCACTGCCCGCAGCGGCAGCATCACCCTGCTGGAAAACCCCTATACACTCCCTATAGGCCGGTGCAAGCCAGCTCTGGGAGAGGACGTTTTTAATTCTCTGAACACCGCCGAAAAAATGGAGGCGCTGCTTTACTATACCGTAACGGGTCAGGGCGGCAGCTTTGAGGGGACAGCCAAAAGTGCTGCGGAGCCTGTTCTCCCCGAATGTGAGGAGATAGCCCTCACAGACAGCGGCTATCACATAGTAAGCGGGGACAGCTTTACCCTCCGGCTGCCGCTTGCGGAGCCCCTCGCGGAGGGACAGCTTCTCGTCCTCGAGACCGATGCCGACAACACGCAGGGCATCAGAAAGGACATTTCCCTGACGGTGAACGGTGTCAGAAATCTGCTGACCGCCCCCGACTGGAAGTACTACAACCACAACACTACCTTCACCTATGTCATTGCTCCGCCTGCCGGCGGCAGTCTTGACAGCCTGACGCTGACCTTTTCAAAGGGAGACTACTCTGTCAGCCGGTTCAGGGCTTGGGTAATGGATTACCCCTATGACGCCTGCGAGTGTGACGGCCTTGCGGTGGACGTTGACGGCTCCGGCGGAGATGTAATTAAAGGCAGCATCACCTGCACGCAAAACGGCATCTTTGAGCTTGCGATACCATTTGACGACGGCTTCGAGATAACCGTTGACGGCGCTCATCAGGACTACGAATGTGTAGACAAGGCCTTCATCGGCTTCCCTCTGTCACAAGGGACGCACGTTATTGAGGTGAGATTTGAGGCTCCCCTGCTTAAGGAGGGCAAGCTGACAAGCCTTGCGGGGCTTGCACTGTTCCTGCTGGTGACGGCCTATGAGACCGCGGAGCGCATCAAGAAAAAGAAAGCATAAGAAAAAGGGTATTCCCGGCCATCAGGCAGGAATACCCTTTGTTTGTTTTATGATTATCCGCGAAGGAACCCGTCGATTATCTTCTTCTCGGCCTCCTCCTCGGTGAGGCCCAAGGTGCGCAGCTTGATTATCTGCTCGCCGGCAATTTTGCCGATAGCCGCCTCGTGAATGAGCTCGGCGTCAAGGTCTCCCGCGAAAAGCTCGGGAGCAGCATTGACCTTGCCGTTGTCCGCCAGTATGGCGTCACACTCCGAGTGGCCCTTGCACTTGGCATTGCCGCTTATCTTGGAGTGGTACTCCTGATAGGAATTTCCCCTTGCAACGGAGCGGGAAACGATATCCGCAGCAGAGCCCTCGCCGTTCAGCTCGACGGCAAAATCCGTCTCGGCGCGCTGCTCCTTGTCGGTGAGGATACGCTCCTTGATGACCAGCTTAGCACCCTTGCCCAGAGTTCCGGAGGTCTTGCGGAAGGTGCGGTCAACTCCTCCTATCTGAATGGTGTCCATCTCAAGGTAGCTGTCCTCGCCCTGTATTATCTCGGTGACGGGGTCGATGCGCTTGGCTCCACCGCCGGCACCTGTGCCGATGTGCTTTTCCTTGTAGAGCACCTTGGATCCCTTATCCAGAATGAAACGGTGTATGCCGTTGTGACGGACATCGTGACCGTCATCGGTGTGAACTCCGCATCCGGCAACGATGATGACGTCTGCGCCCTCGCCTACATAGAAATCGTTGTATACCAGGTCGTCGATGCCGCCCTTGGTGACACAGGCGGGGATATATACGGTCTCACCCTTGGTGCCGGGCTTTATTTTTATTACCAGCCCGGGGGCGCCCTCCTTGTTCTCAATGAGGATATTCTCGGAGGACTGCCTGCCGGCGCACTGACCGTTGGAACGGATATTGTAGGCTCCGTTGAACTTGCCGCTCCAGTCGGAAACGATGCCCAGCAGCTCTTCTGTGGTCTTATCCATTAGGGTTGCCCTCCTTATCCTTGCCGAGGGGGCAGCGCACTGCCTTTTCCTCGTTCATAAGTCCGCCAAGTATTTCCTCCCGGGTGCCGAACTTGCTGACCCTGCCCGCCGCGATGACGGCGATGTAGTCGGATATCTCCAATATCCTCTCCTGATGGGAGATGATGAGCAGCGAGCGGTTGCCGTCCGATTTGAGCTTCTCAAAGGCCTCGATGAGAGAGGAAAAGCTCCATAGGTCTATGCCCGCCTCCGGCTCGTCAAATACGATAACCTTGGAGTCGGTCTTGGCCAGGACGGTGGCTATCTCTATTCTCTTGGCTTCGCCGCCGGAGAGAGAGGCGTCCACCACTCTGTCGATATATTCGTTGGCGCAGAGACCCACTCTGCCCAGCAGCTCGCAAATCTCGCCCTCGTTGAGCTTTCTCTTGGCTGCCAGCTCCAGCAGGTCGCGAACGTTCAGTCCCTTGAACCTTACCGGCTGCTGGAAGGCATAGGCGATGCCGCTCTGGGCTCTCTCGGTGATGTCCCAGCCGGTGATGTCCTCACCGTCGAGACAGATGCTTCCCTTTTGGGGCTTTTCCAGTCCGGCGATTAGCTTTGCCAGCGATGTCTTTCCTCCGCCGTTGGGTCCGGTGACTACGGTGAGCTTACCGTCCGGCACCTTTAGGGAGACGTCCTTCAGTATCTCCTCGCCTGTTTCGAGGCTCCAGCAGAGGTCCTTTATTTCAAGCATTACAGCTTCCTCCTTGATAATATTTCAAAACACTTAAGTTTGCAGGTATTTCTATTATACTTCTTTGGTATAAATTTGTCAAGGCTTTTCCCTGTTACTTACAGGATTTTCAGTAGATGAATGGTTAAATTGGTCTAAAAATATAAAATAATCTTAATAATTCGCAAAAAAGTGTTTGACTTATTTATAAGAGTATGGTAAAATTAAGATGACATATTATTAATATTTCAGAGGTGTTTTCCTGATGATAAAAGCAGCAGCGGTCTTTTCAAACAATATGGTGCTCCAGCGGGGCAAGAATATTGCCATCTGGGGCGAGAGCGATGATAACGGCACCGTCCGGGCGGAGATAAACGGCGTCAGCGCCGAGGCGGCCGTTTCCGGCGGCAGCTGGAGAGTGACCCTTCCTCCCATGAATGCCGGCGGCCCCTATGAGCTGACCCTTTCACTGAACGGTAAGGAGTTTGCTCACTACTACAATGTAATGGTAGGCGAGGTGTGGCTCTGCGGAGGACAGTCCAATATGGAGCTGGAGCTGCAAAATGCCAAGGACGGTAAGGAGGAGCTTGCAGCCCTCACCGCCGATATTCCCATAAGATTTTACTACACCAACAAGGTGGGCACCGTAGAGGACGCCATTGAAGCCGAGAAGCATGCCGGCTGGGGCTGCGCCGACCCGGAGGGCTCAAAGGCGTGGAGCGCTGTGGGCTACTGGTTCGCAAAGAAGCTCTCCCGGGAGCTGGGCGTTACAGTGGGTCTCATCGGCTGCAACTGGGGCGGCACCTCCGCCACCAACTGGATAGACGAGGAGCATATCTTAGGCAGCTCCGAGCTTGCCTCCTATATGGACGATTTCTATGCCGCCACCAAGGACAAGACCTTGGAGCAGCAGAAAAAGGAATACGACGAATATGTTGAATACGACAGGCAGTGGAACGAGAAGGCACAGGAGGTCTACAAGACCGAGCCTAACATCGGCTGGAACGAGCTTCAGGAGAAGATTGGTAAGAACATCTGGCCCGGACCCCGCAACAGCTGCAACCCCTTCTCTCCGGCGAGAATGTACAGTTCAATGCTCATGAGGGTATGCCCCTACACTCTGGCGGGATTTCTCTACTATCAGGGTGAGTCGGACGACCACAAGCCGAAGAATTACTACACTCTCTTCACCACACTTATCCGCCTCTGGCGGGAGCGCTGGGAGGACGATAGGCTGCCCTTCATAATGGTGCAGCTGCCCGCCTTCAAGTTTGCCGCCGACCCGGATTACAAGCACTGGTGCCTTATCCGCGAGGCGCAGATGAGAGCCTTCGAGACCGTTAAGAACACCGGCATTGCCGTAGCTATTGACTGCGGTGAGTTCGACAACATCCACCCCACCGACAAGCAGCCGGTAGGCGAGAGGCTCTGCTTGCAGGCGGAGCGGCTGGTCTACGGAATGGATATCGACGCCTTCGGCCCCCTTTATGACGGCTTCACGGTAAAGGGCAGCGAGCTGACCGTTAGCCTGCGTTACGCAGATAAGCTCACCGTAAAGGCAGATAGCATCAGCGGTTTTGAGCTGGCGGGCGAGGATAAGAAATTCTTCCCGGCTAATGCAAGTATAGAAGGCAGCAGGATAGTCCTCTCCACAAAGTATGTCCCCGCACCGAGATACGCCCGCTACGCCTGGGGCAACTTTCCCGAGTACTCGGTATTCGGCAGGAACGGAATTCCTCTGGCACCCTTCCGCACCTCAATGAACGATGAATGATACCCCCTGTATATGATTTGACCGGGAGTGATACTGTGAAAACAAGAAAAAGGCTGGGGTTGATAATAGTCAACCCCGAACAGATATATCAGAGCAGGATACTGGACGGCATTATGACCCAGTGCGAGCGCTACGACTATGACGTGCTGTCGTTCACGCCCCTTATTGATATCTGGTTCCAGCAGAAGGAATATCTGAATGCCGAAAAGAATATCTTCAACCTGATAAACTTCGACCTCATTGATGCGATGATAGTCGTTGCCATTTCTATGACCAGAAACGAGGATCACTCTGAGGTAAAAAGGCTGGCGGAGTATCTTAAAGAGAACTGTCCTAAGCCCTGCATCTCAATTGACCTTCCTATGGAGGGTGCAGAGCTCGTCTTCACCGACGATGCTCCCGCCTTCCGGAAGATAACCGCCCATATCCTCGATGTGCACAAGGTGCCTGCGGATAAGATTTATATGCTCTCCGGCAGACACGACCTTGACATTTCCCAGAACCGAGTAAGGGGCTTTAGGGAGGAGCTGGAATCCCGCGGGCTGCCCTATGACAGGCACAGGGTATTTTACGGCGATTTCTGGTACTCCGGCGGCAACACAGTGGCCGAGAAGATAATAAAAGGTGAGGTGCCTATGCCAAGAGCCGTTATCTGCGGCAACGACCATATGGCAATAGGGCTGGCAAACTCCCTTGAAAAGGCCGGGATATCCGTCCCTGAGCAGGTGATAGTCACCGGCTTTGACGCCACCCAGGACGCGGTAGTAAACGAGATACCTATGACCTCCTTCGTGCCCAACGTTTCGGGTACGGCGCAGGAGGCGGTGAACCTCGCCCACAGGCTGATAGAGCCGGACGTTCCGGAGATACCCGCCGACGAGGTCAGCGAGGACAATCTCTGCATCGGCGCCAGCTGCGGCTGCCAGACCAACATAGATTACATCAGACACAACTTCCAGTCTGCCCTCTACAAGGCCAGCCACGACTACACCCACGGCTTCCGGGCGGATACGGCGGATATGTCCACCGTTGTGGAGAGCTATATGCTGGAAAAGATGACCGCTGCCAAGACCATCGACGAATGCTTGGAGAACATCTATCTTCAGACCTATCTCATAGCGCCCTACTCGGACTTCTATCTGATGCTGCGTCCCGACTGGCTCAACACCTACAAGACCCTTAGGGTGGGCTACCCTGATACCGTAAGGCCGGTGGTGCACGCCGTTCCGCAGGGCAAAACATCTGAGGACGCCGTTCAGTACCACGATGACGACGCTGCCCGGGACTTCCCCACCTCACAGCTGCTGCCTCAGCTTAACGTCTACAGGGAAAAGCCCTCCATATTCTACATCTGCCCTGTGCATTTTCAGGAGGACACTCTGGGCTACTGCATTCTGCGGTGCTCTCTGGAGGAAAAGGTCAAGCCGACGGCGGTGTTCCGCAACTGGATGAGAAACGTCAACAACGCGCTGGAAATGATAAGGGTGCAGAACAGGCTTCTGAGCTACTCCCTCTATGACAGCATGACGGGGCTCTACAACCGCCGCGGAATGGACAGAGCCTTCTCTGAAATGCGCCGCAAGGCGACCTCGGAGGACAAGTGCTTTGTCTGCGTTATAGATATGAACTGGCTCAAGCGCATCAACGACCAGTTCGGTCACCCGGAGGGTGACTACGCCATAATGCAGCTTGCCCGCTGTGCCTCCGAAATGGTGACTGATGAGCGTTTCTGCGCTGTCCGCGCAGGAGGAGACGAATTCTTCGTCATCGGCATCGGAAGGTTTGATGATGATATGCCCGCAGCCAAGCAGCAGAAGCTGATTCAGGATATCGACCTCATCAACCGTGAAAGCGGAAAGCCCTACAGGATATCTGCCGGAATAGGCAGCACTCTGCGCCCCTTCACCGAAAGCATTAAGCTTGAAGAGCTTATCCACGAGGCGGATATGAATATGTACCGCAACAAGGAGCTTATAAAGAAATCGCAGCAGGCGGTCTAGGGGAAAAGCAGGCGCGTACAACGAAAAAAAATAAACCGCACTCCCGGCAAATTCCGGAGGTGCGGTATTTTCTGCCCTCGCCGCCTGTCGGCGGCTCGGGGAAACCGGGAAATGCACCTCCCACGCCTAACGGCGGGGAGTGCATTTCCCGGCGAAAACTATATGCTATTGCGCTTTATTGGGTGGCGTATGACCGTCCGGAGCTTTTCGGGGGCGGTCTTTCTGGCGTCGGAGAGGTATATCTCGTGGTGGAGGCGGGTGTCTGTTATATCAGTCACATAGCCCTCACGGGCGGTGAGCTCGTCCATCATTGCCACCGTTGCCGGCTCGTTGTCGTAGGGACCGATATGCATACACTGCATGCACAGCCCCTCGTCGTAGGTGAAGAACTCAACCTTGGAGAAATCCTGTTTTTTCTTGCGCTCCGCCTCGCTCACTGCCCACTCGAAGTCGGCGCGGGTGACAAAGTCCGGAAGGCGTATCATAGATATCCAGCAGAGCTTATCCTTGCGGGAGTAGTCCATTCCCTGCGAGCCCTCCTGCTGCCAGAGACCCTCCAGCGGCGGCACGACGTAGTCATAGTAGCCCTCGATACGGTGGTCGCCCTTTTTGCTCATCTTGATTGTAAAGGCGATGCCGTAGAGCAGGCCTATTGCCTGCTTGTATGCCCCTTCCTCCTCGTTGGGGTCGCCCTTGCCGCGGACGGCGATAAAGCTCATTGCGGGGACGGTGATTATCTCCGGCTTTGCGGGCGGGAGGTAGAATTCCTTATATTCCTTCTTGAAATCAAATGCCACAGGCTCACTTCCTTTTCTTCGGCGCCGGCACCTCGGCGCTGACGGCCTCCACCAGTCTTGCTAAAAACTCTCTGTCGTCGGTAATGTCTACCAGCAGCATTTCCTTTGCGCCCTCGTAGGGCAGCTCATACTGCGCCCCCGGCAGCATCTTCTTGGCGGACTTGGTAGGCTTTATCAGAAATCTGTCGTCATAGACCCCGCCGAAGAGCCTGCCGCTGCTATAGAGCAAGTACTCCCCCATCATAGGGCGAGCAGTTATCCCCTCCGCATGGGAGATCTGGTCTAAGATGTAGTCGAGGTATACTTTTGATGAGGGCATATTTCTTCTCCTTTGCAAATTCGGAATTCCGAATTAAAGAAGCGGTGCAAACATTCGCAGTACCGCCGATACGGCGCAGCTGAACAGCGACCTCTTATCGCAGTCGGCAAGAGTTATCTCCCGGCTGTTTTTCAAGGTCTCCTCAAAGTCCCGGCGGACGACCTCCTCACAGCCCGTTCTGAACATATAGGTGGCACACTCAAAGTGCAGATACAGGCTTCGGTAGTCCAGATTTATGGTTCCCACCACCGCCGTCTCGTCATCGGTGACGAAATTCTTCGCGTGGATAAAGCCGTTGAATTCGTATATCTTCACACCCAGCTCCAGCAGGTCCCGGTAGTAGGACCAGGCTATGGAGCGGCAGTACCATTTGTCCGGCTGACCCGGGGTGATTATCCTCACGTCCACTCCGCTCTTGGCGGCATATTCCAGCGCCGTCACCAGCTCGTTGTTGGGGATAAGGTAAGGGGTGGTGATATACATATACCTCTTTGCGTGGTTTATCATTTCAAGGTAGACCATCTCCCCCACGTTCTCCTGATCCAGCGGAGAGTCGCCGTAGGGTGCCACAAAGCCGGGAGCGCCGGCTTCAAGCAGGGTGTCCGTTGGGCGGTAGAGCTGGTAGTCGTCCTCCTCGTTTGAGACGGTCTCCCACATCTGCAAAAACATTATGGTGAAGTTCCACACCGCGTCGCCTCTTACCATAACGGCGGTGTCCTTCCAGTAGCCGTAGCGGCGGCGGCGGTTGATATACTCGTCCGCCAGATTGATGCCCCCCGTAAAGGCCACGTTGCCGTCAACGACGCATATTTTTCTGTGGTCGCGGTTGTTCTGAATACTTGAAAGCAGCGGACGGAAGGGATTGAACACAAGGCACTTCACGCCCTGCTCCCGCAGCTTCTTGTCGTAGCGGTAGGGCAGCAGCGACTGCGATCCCATTCCGTCGTACATAAGTCTTACGTCAACGCCCTCGGCGGCCTTCTCCAAAAGTATCTTCTCGATGGCTCCCCACATTACGCCCTGATCGACGATGAAGTACTCCATAAAGATGAATTTCTTCGCCTTCTTAAGCTCCTCCACCATAGCCTCAAATTTCTCCATACCGTCGCAGAAATATCTGACAGTGGAGTTCTCGCAGGTGGGGTAGCCGCCGTATTGGTCGAGGTACTTTGCAAGGCGGTAGGCATTATCGCTCTGCTCCTTGAGGTGCTCCAGGGCGAACTCGCTCTGCCGCAGCTGGGGCTTAGTCTCCTGGCAGCGCTTTAAGTGAGCCTCTCTGGCCTTTCTGGTACCGTACTGATTGGTCAGCAGCAGATATGCCACCGTTGCGAACAGGGGTATCGCCAGCAGCGGCACCACCCACGCCAGCTTGTAGGCGGGGTTCTCGTCCTTATTGATGATGTATATCGCAATGCACATCCCCAGCACAGTCATAAGATAGTAGATCCATGCGCCGTAGCTGATAAGACCTACCACCCAGCCTGCTATTAGGAATATCTGCAAAAGCAGGAGTATTATGATGGAGGTGCGCTGCGAAAACAGGAATTTCGTCAGCTTTTTCAAAAGCGTAAACATTGGAGATCCTTTCTAACGGGTCAAATAAACAATCCTAAAAGGTAATTATCCGTCTGCTTTCCTTCGGCCTTTTCCTCTCCGTCAACGATGAGTGACTTGACCTTAACATCAACAAGTGCCGAGAAGGTCAGCTCTATCTCCTCGCTGCCATGCTGCCCCTTATATGAGGCGGTGAAGGTAAAGGGATTATAGCTCCAGCTCCCCTCCTGAAAGGACTGGTCAATGGCCTCGCCGAAGGTATCGGCGGTCAGGGCCATAGGGGTGTCAAACTCATAGCCGGTGTGCCTTATCCTAAACACTTGGAGCCAGAACACAGTCAGATATATCACCGTCAGCAGCAGCGCTATGATGATGAGGTTCTTTATGGCCCTCCCCTTTGAGGAGGCTTTCTCCCTGACAGGAGGCTCCTGCTGTGCCCTTTGCTGCCTATGAGAGGACTGCGCCGGGCGGGGCTTTTGGGTTTGTGGTGCCTTGCCGGAGGCGCTGCGCTGCCGGGGCTGGTACTCGTGCTTATCGCCGATGGAGCTAAGCAGCCTGCCACAGTTAGGGCAGACCTTCATTCCCTGCTCCAGCTTTATTCCGCAGTTGGTGCAAAAGCGGTTCATAGGCTCGCCTTAGATGTAGCGGAGCACCGCCACTACCTTACCAAGTATCGCCACGTTATCGGAGTAGATTGGCTCCATAGTGTCATTCTCGGGCTGTAGGCGGTAGCCGCCGTTTTCCTTGTAGAAGCGCTTTACCGTTGCACTGTCGCCGTCCACCAGGCAGACGGCTATCTCGCCGTTGGCAACGACGGGTACCTGCTCTGCGATGACAACATCGCCGTCCAGTATGGCGGCATTTATCATTGAATCGCCCCTGACTTTAAGTGCAAACAGCGGGTAGGCGTAATTCTTATTTGGCATAAAGCTTATGTAGCCGGTGATGTCCTCGATAGCAGTGATGGGCATACCTGCGGTTACAGTACCCACCAGCGGCACCATAGAGCCCCTTGCTCCCACCAGCTTAATGGCTCTGTTCTGATTTTCTCCCTTTTCAAGGAGGCCCTTATCCTTAAGGGAGTTGATATATCTGTGAGCGGTAGAGGTTGACCTGAAGCCGAACTCGGCGCAGATTTCCCGTATGGAGGGAGCGTAGCCGTCCTCGATGCGCTGCTTTACATATTCGTATACTTTTCTTTCATTTTCCGAGATCTTCATTTCATTACCTGCCTTTCCTTATTCCTGCTCCTTAAGCTTTGCTGCCAGCATTTTGGCAGCCTTGTAAACGTCCCCGCAGCCCAAGGTTATGACCAGGTCACCCGGCTGACAGTTTGCGGCGATGTAGTCCACACACTGGGAGAAGTTGTAGTTTTTCTGCTCTGCGGTCTGCTTATCCGCAAGGGCGTGGTCGGTCTCGAACCAGACAGCCCCCTCGATCTTTGAGGCAAGATCCTCGGTGTAGATGCCCACCTCGTTCTTCTCTCTGCTGCCCATAATGTCGGTGACAACGGCGATGTCGGGTATCTCCAAGGCCTTGACAAAGTTATCAAGCAGGAGGCTTGTTCTGGTGTAGGTGAAGGGCTGGAACAGCGCCCATACCCTGTTAAAATCAAGGCTCTTGGCGGCGGTGAGAGTTGCGGCCAGCTCCGCCGGGTGGTGGGCGTAGTCGTCAACTATGGTAACGCCCTTTACCTCATCTATCTTCTGGAAACGCCTTACCGCGCCCTTGAAATCCGCCAGTCCCTTCTTTATATCCTCCAGCGGCACGCCGGCGTATTCCGCTGCGGCGATAGCCGCTAAAGCGTTCAGCACATTATGGTCGCCGGGGACGTTTATAGTGAAGGTCCCCCTGCTCTCGCCCTTATAATAGAGCCTGAAATCAGTCTGCAAGCCCTTCTTGGAGATGATGACTGCGGAGTAATCGTAGTCCCAGCCGAAGCCGAAGGTGATGACCTGCTTTTCAAGCCCGCTGATGGCCTTCATTGTGTTGGCATCGCCGCCGTTGACTATCAGCGCCTTGGTGGTCATCTCCGCAAATTTGCGGAAGGACTTGATGATGTTCTCGATACTCTTAAAGTATTCCAGATGGTCGGCATCAACGTTGAGTATCACCGCCACATCGGGATAGAGCTTTAAGAAATGATCCTGATACTCGCAGGCCTCGCAGACCATAGTATCCGAGCTGCCGGAGCGTCCCGACCCGCCGATGAGGGGCAGCTTGCCGCCGATAACGCAGGAGATATCCCTGCCCGCCTCCATAAATATCTGTGTCAGCATTGAGGTGGCGGTGGTCTTGCCGTGAGTTCCGCAGACACAGTAGGCGTTGTCGTACCAGCCGGTGACGAGGCCCAAAAGCTCGGCTCTCTCGGCGGTATAAGCGGAGCTTGCCTTGGCGGCGATGAGCTCCGGGTTATCGGCCATAATGGCAGCGGTGTAGATTATCAGGTCAGCGCCCTCGATATTTTCAGCCCTCTGTCCGAGAAATACATTTATGCCCATCTTCCGGACGGCCTCCAGAGTCTCGGTCTCGTTGTTGTCGGAGCCTGTGATGTAATAGCCCTTTGAGTGGAGTATCTGCACCAGCGGGTACATTCCCGACCCTCCGATGCCTATAAAATGAACGTGCTTAGCATTTTTAAGAATCTCGTTGGAGATCATAGTTTCAGCCTCATTTCGGATAATTATAATTAAGGTCATATATACCTAATTATATTATAGTACATTTGTTTGAAAAAATAAACCCCTTTTTGAATATTTTTTTCAATTTGTGGAATATTTTTATTGAGAGACGGAAATCTAATTCGGAATACGGAATTAATAAAGGAGCCAGACTATGAACATCACAGATATAAAAGTCAGACGCATAATGGAGGGAGCAGGCAAGCTCCGGGGGATAGTGAGCATTACGCTGGACGGCGTGCTGGCGGTGCACGATATCAAGGTGGTGCAGGGTGAGGAGCGCCTCTTCGTCGCTATGCCCTCCCGCCGGGACGAGCACGGGATGTACAGGGATATCGTCCACCCCATATCCCCGGATTCACGCTTACAGATTGAGGAGACAATCCTATCCGCTTACCGCACCGAGCGGGACAGACGGATCGCAGAGGAGCAGTCCTCCGATATTTAACTTATAATTGACATTTTTCGCCTTGTATGGTATAATGGTATGCGGATAAGTGTGCAAACTACTCTGCGTGAAGGACGAGAGCCAATGAATTATTATATCTACGGCTATACCGACAAGGGGCGCTACCGCCTGAAAAATGAAGATGCCATGCTCGTCAACCGCGTTGCCGTCACCAAGGGCGGCTTCGGGTCTGTTTGCATATCCCCCTTTCTTGCCGCCGTCTGCGACGGCGTGGGCGGTGAAAAGGCCGGAGAGCTGGCCTCACAGATATGCGCCTCCACCCTGGCGCAGACCCATTATGATTCCGCCGTGGACCTCGACCAAGTGATAATGTCGATACATAACAAGATAATCCGCACCGGCGTCTCCGGGGACGAGACTATAAATATGCAGACCACCCTCTGTCTGCTGGCAGTGGACGAGGACGGCAGAGCCACCTGCTGCAACATCGGCGACAGCCGTATGTACCGCTATGTGCGGGGCACCATCAGGCAGCTGACCGTAGACCAGACCTACGGGCGGTTCCTCTACGAAAAGGGGGAGATAGCCTCCGCCACAGACCTCTCGCCCGAGCTGCAAAAGGCAATAGTCTCCTCCATAGGCAGCGTGGTTCAGGACCCGGTGATAGAGCACATCGGCTTTACCTCTCCCTTCGGCGAGGAGGAGGACGATACGGTGCTCATCTGCTCGGACGGCCTCTCTGATTTCATCACCAAGGACGAGATGGAGATAGCTATGAAGATAACCTCCATGACCTTCGCGGAAAAGCTGGAGGCGCTGTGCCAGCTGGCGATGCGCAACGGCAGCACCGACAATGTTTCCATTGTGGGAATAAAGCCCTGGAACACCCCGGAGGATTACCGCAGGCTCACCGGTCAGGAGCTGACCTCCCGCCGGGACGAGGCGGCAGTCAGGGCGCAGCAGGAATGTCTCGCCTACGAGGAGCGGTTCAGCAATTCCAAGCTCTCCGAGCAATCAGAGCATAGCCTGGCGGAGCTGTTCGCAGATCTGGAAAAATTCAGGAACGAATAACTACAATGCACAATGAGGGTATCGCCTGCGGCGATATTATGTCCATTCGGACACCGTAGTTTGTAGTATAATGCACTTTTGCGCCTTTTACGCGCTATGCATAACGCCCGAGATGGGTAATCTGAATTAAAAATTCAGATACCGTCCGCGTCAGCGGACTCCATAATTGTGCATTGTACATTGTGCATTGTGAATTGAATAACTTCCGCCGCTTGCATCAGGTGCAGGCGGTTTTTTGTTGCACAGTGGCTGTCAAGGCCCGAAACTTTCCGAAACAGCCGAAACACCTTTTCCTATAAATAATATTTTTAGATCTATTATTATTTCAATTATAAAATATTTTTTCTCACATACGCTTAATTTTAAAAAAAGGGTTTCGACGGTTTCGGTTGTTTCGGAAACGAGTACAAAAAAACTCCCTGTTGCGAGAGACGTCAAAAACAGCGTCTCATTTTTGTGCAACAGGGAGAATTTTCTGAAAAATAAAGGACCTTGCAACAAGCGCGTTTTTACTTACGAACTATCCTGTAATACGTCCTTGCTGTCAGCAGGTAGATAATTCCGTAGAAGAGGGCGAAGGCGGCAAAGCTGACGGCAGTGCAGACAGCATAGAGAGAAGCGTTTTTCAGCTCCAGCAGAAACAGCAGCCGGCGTATCAGCGGGAAGGCGAACATTATGTGCATACCGGCGGTCATCAGCGGCAGGAAGAACACTATGAGTATTTGTGAGCGGATAGAGCGCCTTACCTCGCTGCGGCTCATGCCTACGTTCTGCATTATCTCAAAGCGCCCGGCGTCCTCATAGCCCTCGCTGACCTGCTTGTAGTAGATGATGAGCACCGTCTCCATCAGGAAAAGCGTTCCCAGGAACAGCCCCAGAAAGAACAGCGACCCGAACACCGACATTGCATCGGCCTTGGCCTCCGTTCTGAAATCGTACCAGAGGTTGCCGTAGATATCCACATCGAAATTGCGGCTGAACAGCTCGTCAAAGGCGGCGTCGCCCGCCTCCTTGTCGGAGGCGGCATAGTCAAAGGTCAGCTGCTCTACAAGATAGCCCTCGGTGACTGCCCTGCTCTGGTAGTCGTTTATGAGGGAGAGCATTTCCTCCGAGCGCTCATTGAATACCAGCGTGAAGCCGTCGGGGTGATAGCTGCTGCTGTCTCCCACCGGGACGACATTCCCCACCTTGAACGTCCTGCCAAGCATAGTGACCGTCTCCGGAGTAAAGGAGCTGTTTATAGTGACAAGTGTGACTGTTCCCTCCGGGGCGGGAGGAATGGCCTCCAGACCCTCGGGCACCCGTTCGCGGTTGATTTGGTCAAGCTCGGTGACGGTGACGCTCATAGCGTTGGCAGAGGCCTCGTCGGTCATCGAGTAGTACTCGTACTCCTCGTTCCAGTCGTATTCTTCCTCGGTAAGCATACGGGGCGCAGCAGGGTCGCCCATAAAGTAGCCCTGAAGCATTGTGGAGCGCCCCACATTCTTTATCTCCATCTCCCGGCGGACCATCTGCTCAAAGGCGTCTGCCTTGGAGATGCTGTGCATTCTTACCGATACGTCCCGGGGATATGAGACGTCTATTATCTCGTTGACGCCGATGACCAGCGCAGTGGTGGTGGACACCATCACCAGCACCATAGTCGAGAGTATGCACACGCTGGCAAGCCCCACGGCGTTGCGCTTCATTCTGTAGATAAGCCCGGAGACCGCAGTGAAATGGTGGGCGCGGTAGTAAAAGCTCTTCCTCCTTCTGAGGGCCTTGAGCCATACCACGCTGCCGGAATAGAACAGCAGGTAGGTGCCCAGTATCACGCATACCACCGCCACGAAGAACAGCTGTATGGCCTTGACCGGCTCCTCGGTGACTATGGCGATGAAGTAGCCCGCTGCCAGCAGGACAGCTCCCAGCAGCGCGGGTATCAGCTTGGACTTGGGCTCCCGCTCACCGGCGTTAGTGCCGGAAAGCAGCTCCACCGGCTTTGCCAGATGTATCTGCCGCAGCATATTGAGGTAGATGAGAAAAAAGGTGCCGAGCATAAACCCTGCCGATATCAGCGCGCCCTCTGCCGAGAAGTGAAAGCCCAGCACAGCGCTCTCGCCTATCATTCTGGTCAGCAGCAGGAACATCAGCTTATCCAGCAGCACGCCTATTAAAAGCCCTCCGACAAGTGTTATCACCACAGTGTAGACGCTCTCGGTCAGCAGCAGCCTTGCGATATGGCGTTTCTCCATTCCCAGAATGTTCAAAAGGCCGAACTCCTTTCTGCGGCGTTTCATTATGAAGGAGTTGGTATAGAACAGAAATATGAAGGCGAATATCATGGTGACATAGGTGCCGAAGGTCATTATGGTAGGTATGGAGCGTGAGCCCCGGGGCATCAGCCTGATGTCCGGGTTGTTTGACAGCGAGACGATGATATAAAGCATCGCCGCCGTCAGCACGCTGGTGACGGTATAGGGGATATAGAGCCTTGCGTTGCGCCTGATGTTCTCTCTTGCAAGGCGGATGTAGTAGCGCTTACCCATTTCTCTCACCGCCCGCCATAAGCAGAGTGAGGGTGTCGGATATCCTCTGGTAGAGCTCCTCATTGGAGCAGCTTCCTCGGTAGAGCTGGTCGAAGAGCGCGCCGTCCTTGATGAACAGCACCCTCCCGGCGTGGGAGGCGGCTCTCGCCGAATGGGTCACCATAAGGATAGTCTGCCCGGCTGCGTTCAGCTCTCTGAATATGTCCAGCAGCTGATCTGAGGAGCGGGAATCCAGCGCTCCGGTGGGCTCGTCCGCCAGCAGCAGCTTTGGCTTTGTTATGACAGCTCTTGCCACCGCCGCCCGCTGCTTCTGCCCGCCCGAGATCTCATAGGGGAACTTCTCCAGTATGTCGCTGATACCAAGCCTCCCCGCCAGCGGGAGCAGGCGGCTCTCCATCTCATTGTAGGAGGTACCCAGCAGCACCAGCGGCAGCAGGATATTATCCTTGACGGAAAAGGTATCCAGCAGGTTGAAGTCCTGGAACACAAAGCCCAGATTATCCCGCCGGAAGGCGGTTATCTCCCGCTCCTTAAGCGCCGAGAGCTCTCTGCCGTCAAGGGTGACCTCTCCGCAGGTGGGTTTATCGAGGGCGGCGAGGATATTCAGCAGCGTCGTCTTGCCGGAGCCGCTCTCTCCCATTATAGCGAGATACTCCCCCTGCCGGGCCTCAAAGCTGATATTGTCAAGCGCCTGAACCTTATTTCCTCCGAAGCGCGAGGTATACACCTTGCCGACGGAGCTGACTTTCAGTATGGACATTTTTCTTCTCCTCCGATTTGCGGTATGCTTTTTTCTTACAGCCTTATTATAGCATACCCGCCCCCCGGAGAAAATCTATCCGGGTGACATTGAGGTGACATTTTTGTAAGGCGGTCATTCCGCCGCCAGCTCCCGGGGGAGGGTCAGTGTTACCTCCGTTCCCCTGCCGGGGGCGCTTTTTATCTCTATTTCTATCCCCAGCTTGCCGCAGGCCTTCTTGACAAGGTAGAGCCCCAGCCCGGTGGCGCGGCGGTCGGCTCTGCCGTTTATGCCGGTGTAGCCCCGCTCGAAGAGCCTCGGGATATCCTCCGGGGCTATGCCTATGCCGGTGTCGCTGACGGTAATAATGTTGTCCCGGACGGCTACGGTAACGCTGCCGCCCTCGGTGTATTTGACGGCATTTGAGAGCAGCTGCTCTATGATGAAGCCCAGCCACTTCTCATCCGTCACAGCCATTTCATCGGTACCCTCATAGCAGAGCCTTATGCGGCGGCGAATGAACATCGGAGCATATTTGCGTATCGCCCCTCTGATGACCGGGTCAAGCTCGGTGCGCCTTGCCACAAGGTCTCCCGATTGGCCGTCCAGCCGGAAATAGCAGAGCACCAGCTCGGCGTACTGCTCAATGCGGAACAGCTCGGCTGAGAGCTCTCGATGCTCGCTGCTGTCCTCGGCGTCCAGGGTCATTCTCATTACCGCAATGGGTATTTTTATCTGATGCACCCAAAGGGTGAAATAATCCAGCATTTCCTCCCTGTCCCGCAGGGTCTCATTGGAGAGCTCCCGGCACCTGTCCCGCAGACGGGTCACCAGCTCGCTGTAAAGCTCCGTCTCCGGGGTGACTGCCTCAGGCAAGGGGGCGTCAAGGAGCAGGCTGTCGTCAAGCAGGAGCGAGAGCGCCGAATATCTCCGGCGAAAGCGGATAAAGCTCACTGCCGCCGCTGCAAGGGCTATGGCTCCGCAGATGACTGCCGCATAGATGACAGCCTCGGTCTCGCAGCCGTAGAGTGTCAGCACCAGAGTAAATACTCCCGTAAACAGCAGGAAGGACACCGCCTGTAGGATATGCTGCTTTATAAATGCACCTGTGACTTTCATTCCCCTCACTCCTCGATGATGTAGCCCATTCCCACGCGGGTCTTTATGAAGTCGGTAATGCCCAGCTCAGAAAGCTTTCTGCGCAGGCGGGTGATGTTCACCGTCAGGGTGTTCTCCTCAACGTAGCAGTCCATCTGCCAGAGCTTTACCATCAAAGCGTCCCGGCTGACGGTCTTGCCCTTGTTCTCCATCAGCAGCTCCAGAATTTTCAGCTCGTTTTTGGTGAGCTCGGCGGTTTTCTCCTGATATGAAACAGCAGTGCCGGCAAGGTCGAGAGTGACCCCCTTATGGGAGAGGGACGTGACCTCCGCCATATCATAGCAGCGGCGCAGCACTGCGCCTATCTTCGCGGTCAGCACCTTAGGGTCCACCGGCTTGGCGATGAAATCGTCGCCGCCCATGTTCATAGCCATGACTATGTTCATATCGTCCGCCGCGGAGGAGAGGAACACAATAGGCACCTTGGATATCTTCCTTATCTCGGCGCACCAGTGAAAGCCGTCGCAGAAGGGCAGGGAGACGTCCATCAGCACCAGATGGGGCTCGAACTCTCTGAACTCGGGAACTATATTTTCAAACCGCTCCGCGGCCTTCACCTCATACCCCCAGGCAGAGAGCGTGCGGCACAGTGCCTCCGCCAGCGCCCTGTCGTCCTCGGTTATGAATATCTTATACAATGCGGTCACTCCTATTTCTTTTGATGCCCTCGCCGCCTTCGGCGGCTCGGGGAAATGCGGAAAAAGTATAGATACATTTTCCGCCGAAATAATATCTGCAATATAGTAATGATACCACACTTTCCGGCCGTTTGCAACAAAAAAATACCCCTCCGGGTGGGAGGGGTATCGCACATTTTAGCTTATTACTTGATAGGCACCGTCCAGCCGAAGGTGTCCTCAATCTTGCCCCACTGGATACCGGTCATGGTATCGTAGAGCATCTGAGAGATGGGTCCTATCTCGTTGTTGTTGATGGTCATGATCTTATCGCCCCACTTGAGGTGTCCTACAGGGGAGATAACTGCGGCAGTACCAGTGCCGAATACCTCGTCCAGCTTGCCGTTGTCGTAAGCGTCGGCAACCTCCTGAATGGTGATGCGGCGCTCGGTGGCCTTGATGCCCTTGGCCTTGCAGACCTCAAGCGCGGACTTTCTTGTAATGCCGGGAAGTACGGAGCCCTGGAGCTCGGGAGTGATTACCTCGCCGTCGATAACGAAGAAGATGTTCATGGAGCCGACTTCCTCGATGTACTTTCTCTCAACGCCGTCCAGCCAGAGCACCTGCTCGTAATCCTGCTCGTGAGCCTCCTCCTGACCCTTCAGGGAGATAGCGTAGTTGGCAGCGGTCTTTGCAAAGCCTGTACCGCCTCTTACTGCTCTTACATAGTTGTTCTCAACGTAGATCTTAACAGGGTTGAGACCGGTGGAATAGTAAGCGCCGGAGGGAGAGAGAATGATGAGGAACAGATAGTGATCGGCAGGACGAACGCCTACATAGGGGTCGGTAGCGAAGATGAAGGGACGGATATAGAGTGCTGCGCCGTCAGTATGGGGAACCCAGTCCTTCTCGATCTCTACCAGCTTCTTGGTAGCCTCGATCATAAACTCCTCGTCGATCTCGGGGATGACCATTCTTCTTGCGGAGTTGTTCAGACGCTTGTAGTTCTCGTCGGGTCTGAACAGCTGGATCTCGCCGTTGGCACGTCTGTAGGCCTTAAGACCCTCGAAGATCTCCTGACCGTAGTGCAGGCACATAGCCGCAGGGGAAAGGGAGATATCGCCGTAGGGAACGATGCGGGCGTCGTGCCAGCCCTCGCCGGTGTCATAATTCATCGCAAACATATGGTCTGTGAAGATATGACCGAAGCCCAGCTTGGTCTCGTCCTGAGGCTTTGCCTTGGGAGTTTTGGTAAGTTCTAATCTGATGTCCATAGAAGAGCCTTCTTTCAAATAAAATTATCACGTTTTATTATAGCACCTTTTCCTGCATTTTTCAAGGGGGCGGCGGGATTTTTTTGCAAAAAATGCAATTTTGCCAAATCAAAAATTCATCATCAAAAGAAAAGCGCCCCCAAAGGGGCGCAGGAAATCATCGACGAAGCCGATCCCTTAATTATTCATTATTCGTTATTCATTTTTCATTCTAATTTTAGCAGGCGCGCCAGCGCCTGCGCTTTTACCCTCTCTCGTCGATGGGGATATATTTCTTGTCGCCCTTGATGGCCTTGTAAGCGGGACGGATTATGCGCTTGCCGGTGACAAGCTCCTCGAAGCGGTGTGCGCTCCAGCCGGCCATACGGGATACGGCGAACAGCGGGGTGAACAGGTCGGAGGGTATGCCCAGCATACGGTAAACGAGACCGGAATACATATCCACATTAGCGCACATTACCTTGTCGTCGTTCTTTATTTCCTTGAACAGCTGAGGGGTCAGCTTCTCGATGGATTCCAGCAGACGGAACTCCTTCTCGAACTCGGTGCCCTTTGCCAGCTCCTTGGCGTTGGCCTTGAGCAGCACCGCTCTGGGGTCGGAGAGGGTGTATACCGCGTGACCCATACCGTAGATAAGGCCGGAGTGGTCGTTCTCCTCCTTGCGGAGAATTTTCCGGAGGAACTCCGCTACCTCCTCCTCGTCGTCCCAGTTGGCAACGCCCCTCTTGACGCACTCCTGCATCTGGGATACCTTTGCGTTGGCGCCGCCGTGGCGGGGACCCTTAAGAGCGCCGATAGCTGCGGAATATGCGGAGTAGGGGTCTGTGCCCGAGGAGGTCAGCACCCTGCATGAGAAGGTGGAGTTATTACCGCCGCCATGCTCTGCGTGGAGTATCAGCATAAGGTCTAAGAGCTTTGCCTCCGCATCGGTAAAGGAGCGGTCGGGGCGCAGTGCGGAGAGTATCATCTCCGCGGTGGAGTGTGAGGGAATGAGGGGGTGCATTATCATCGACTTGTTGTTATAGACCCTCTGCTTCACCTGATAGGCCGAGACCATTATGTTTGGCAGCCGTGAGATTATGGATATCGCCGTTGCCATCTCCTTGGCGGGAGAGCGGTCCTCGGGGGTGTCGTCATAGGAATAGAGCGCCAGCACAGAACGTGCCATCTCGTTCATAATGTCCGGCGAGGGAGCCTTAAGTATCATATCCTCAAAGAAGTTCTGGGGCAGCTCGCGGTTCTCCGCCATTATCTCGGAAAAGGCAGCCAGCTCGCTTCTTGTGGGCAGCTCGCCCAGCAGCAGCAGATAGACCGTCTCCTCATAGCCGAAACGGTTCTCCGCCTTGGCGCTGGCGACGATGTCGTTTATGTTATAGCCGCGGTAGATGAGCTGGCCCTCGATAGGGGCCTTTTCACCCTCGCTGATAACGTAGCCGTGAACGTTGCATATATTGGTGAGCCCTGCGATAACACCCGTTCCGTCGGAGTTTCGCAGGCCTCTCTTTACGACATACTTGTCATAGAGCTTGGGGTCTATGGAGTTGTTCTCGACAAACTGTTTGTAGAGCATATCTCTTGCCGAGGTATTCATTTCACATCTTTCCTTTCGGTCGCGCCGGAGCCTTCGGCGCAGTAATAATATCTTCACTGCCGTTAAAATATCAAATTATATTATATCACATTCGGGGAGGTATGTCAAGCTTTTTGCATTACAGATCAGGTAAATCAATTTCCATCATTTGTTTGTGCAATTTTGCCGCGTTGCGGCAAAATTGCGAGTGCCGAAAGAGGGTATTCCCCCCGCCGCCGGCGGGGGAATACCCTCTTTCGGCCTGATAAGCGCTGTAATCAAAACTAGAATATTTAAAAAAATGATTTCCGTGTTTGCAGATAGCCTTAAATTGACATTGCTCCGCATTTATGCTATAATGATAAGAGTACGACTGTCCGTTTAAACGAGGTGAGACTGTGACCATAACCGAAAAGGAAAACCCCCGCCTGCCCTACCTGCGGGACAAGACCGGCAAGCTGACCACTTCCCCGGGATGCTATATAATGAAGGACGCCTCAAAGAAGATAATCTACATCGGCAAGGCAAAGAACCTTCGCAACCGCGTCAGCTCCTATTTCCGCCCCTGGCAGGACCATCTGCCAAAGGTGTGGAGAATGGTCTCCCACGTTTACGACTACGATTTCATCGTCACCGACAGCGAGTTCGAGGCGCTGGTGCTGGAATGTTCGCTGATAAAGCAGTACACCCCGAAATACAATATCCTGCTGAAGGACGACAAGGGCTACAGCTATATCCGCGTGACAAAGGAGCCCTATCCCCGCTTGCAGGCGGTGCTCCAAAAAGAAGACGACGGGGCGCAGTACATCGGCCCCTACACCAGCTCCTACGCAGTGAAGCAGGCGGTGGAGGAGGCTAACCGGGTGTTCCAGCTGCCCACCTGCCAGCGCCGCTTTCCTCAGGATTTCCGCAAGGAGCGTCCCTGCCTCAATCACCACATCAAGAAATGCATGGGCGTCTGCACCGGGCAGTTCTCGCAGGAGGAATACAACGAGACCGTCCGTCAGGCGGTGGACTATATCAAAGGGGGCTCGCAGCTCTCCGTGGAGCGGCTCACCGAGCAGATGAATGCCGCCGCCGAGGAGCTGGATTTCGAGCTGGCTGCCCGTCTGCGGGATCGCATTGCCGCCATCAAAAAGGCCGCCGACGACCAGAAGATAATCGACGACTCCATGAAGGATTCGGACATCATCGCCATCTCCCAGAACAGCGAGAAGGCCTGCGCCAGCGTCATTATGTACCGGGGCGGGCGGCTGTTCGACAAGGCGGATTTCTTCCTTGGAGAGAAGGAGGATCAGTCGGAGATGCGGGAGAGCTTCCTCACAGGGTTCTACTCCGTCCGGGAATTCGTCCCCAAGGAGATACTGCTTGATGAAGAGATAGAGAACCGCGAGCTGCTGGAGCAGTGGCTGCGGGACAAGAGCGGCCACGCCGTTCACATCTCCACCCCCCAGCGGGGCCATCTGCTGCGGCTGACGACCCTTGCCAAGAGCAACGCCTCCGAGTATCTTTCCATAAAGGTGGGGCGCACCGGAAAGGAGATAGTTGCCTTAGAGGAGCTGACAAAGGCGCTGGGACTTCCCAAGCCTCCCCGGTTCATCGAGTGCTACGATATATCGAACCTGGCCTCTAGCGATATGGTGGCGGGAATGGTGGTATATGAGAACGGACGCCCCTGCCGGAAGTTCTACAAGCGTTTCTCCATAAAGACCGTTGCCGACCAAAACGACTACGCCTGCATGGCGGAGGTTTTGGAAAGGCGCTTCCGCAACTACTTTGAAAAGACCGACGAGGGCTTCTCCACCCTGCCCGACCTTATCTTTCTGGACGGCGGACAGGGACACGTCAACGTCATCACTCCACTGGTGAGGGCTATGGGGATAGATGTGCCGATATACGGTCTGGTGAAGGACTCCAAGCACCGCACCCGCGCCGTCGCCACCGGCGGCGGAGAGATAAGCCTCACCCGCTCCCGGGCGGCATTTAACCTTGTGACACAGATACAGGACGAGGTGCACCGCTACGCCATAACCTATCAAGCGAAAAAGCACAAGAAGAGCTCCTATCAGCTTGAGCTGACCAAGATTAAGGGCATCGGCCCCAAGAAGGCAGTCAAGCTAATGACCGAGTACAAGACCAAGGACAAGCTGCGGGAGGCGACCGCGGCGGAGCTGGCGTCCGTTGCAGGGGTCAGCCTCGAAACGGCGCAGCAGCTTTATGAGATGATACATTCAATGTGAGGTGAGCCCTTTGAGCAAGGCCCGGGACTTTATCCTTGATATATTTATGCCCACCCGCTGCCCCTGCTGCGAGGGCTTCATAAAATGGGACAAGCTGCTCTGCGAGGAATGTGAAAGGGCTCTTGAGCCGGTGGACAACTCCAATGAGGTGCCGCCGGCGGGCTGCTCCGCGGCGGTGAGTGCCTTTAAATATGACGGTGCCGCAAAGCAGGGCATTTATGCCCTCAAGGACGGCTGGGGGATAAGCTTTGCTGTCTACACCGCTCCCCTGCTGGCGGAAAAGCTGAAGGGCTGCGGAGCGGACCTCATCACCTGCGTTCCTATGGCTAAGCGCAAGGCAAACGAGCGGGGCTACAATCAGGCGGAGGTAATTGCCAAGGAGCTCTCAAAGCTTATGGGGATACCATATGACGGCGGACTGCTGACAAGGCGCACCACCAGTATGGCGCAGCACGATCTGGAGACCGCCTCCGAGCGGGCGGAGTTTGCAAAGACCCTTTACGGCATTGCCGACGGTCACTCTGACATCACCGGCAAAAAGCTCCTGCTGGCAGACGATATCCACACCACCGGCGCCACCCTATCGGAATGTGCCGGGAGGCTGCTCTCGATGGGAGCCTCAGACATCATCGCTGTGACCCTTTGCAGGACTGTGAAGGAAAAATGACAAATATTTTCAGCTGCGGTGTTGTAAAACGCAGCGGGGTGTGCTATAATATAACAGGTCCTTTTTTGCCGGTATGATAAATCAGAATTTGCGGGGCACGCCCCCGCGGCGAATTCACGCTACGCTCCCGTTGGTCGCTTGGGTGTGTACGGGAGTGTAGTCTGCGCACCGCGACCGGAGTTTGTTCGTGCTGTGGCCGCAGGTGCTCGCATTCCACAAGGTGTGATGTGCGGCGCATTTTCAGTTCTTCACACTAACAAAGGTCACAATCGCGGGTGCCAAAGTACGTCGCCCGCTCAATTGAAAGCGACGAAGGAGCGTAACGCGAATTCGCCCGCGGGGGCGTGCCCCGCAAATTCTGATTTATCGTGAAACACTTCTTGCAAGTAAAACAGTGATATCTATTAAACGGAGGTGCTGCTATGCTTAAACGGCTGATATCCGCCGTCGCCGCGGCTGCCCTGATGCTGGGCATTTCGGTGACCGCCTTTGCCGAGACCGCTTATGTGGAGGAGGAGGTAGGCGTTCCCCCTAGTATGCTGGTGATGGGAGATTCCATCGCTACCGGCTTTGCGCTGGAGGGCTACGATCAGAGCAAGGAAAACTGCGAAAGCTATGCAAATATATTAAAGAAGCGCTACGAAGCCGAGCTCCCCGCCGACTGCGGCTTTAACCTGAAAAACGTGGCGGTGGACGGACAAACCTCCACCGAGCTGCTCTCCGCACTCAACTCCGGAAAGTTCGATGCGGATATAGCG